>JAZGAL010000223.1:0-3333 GCA_036475815.1 Gemmatimonadota bacterium | reverse complement strand
ATGATCGTTCCCCTCTTCTTCCTTGGCACGTCGGAAGGGAAAGTCATCCTGGGAGCCGCGGTACTCGGAGCAGCCCTTCAGACAGCGATCTTCTCTGCCAGGGGATTCGTTCGCCTGCTGGGAATCGGCCACATCGCCTGGGTCCCGATGGTGGCCTGGCTTTGGACTCGACTCGACCATGCCCCTGCGGGCGGCCTCTTCAGGTACTGGCTCCTCGCCACCATCGTGCTGATAGGCGTTTCGCTCCTCATCGACACCACCGACGTCATCCGTTACCTCAGGGGTGAACGGAACCCTTATCTCGAGACTCCGGCCTGAGGTCGGAGCGGAGTCTCAGCGCCGAGGCCGTGACCCCCTTGCGCCGGATGTCCAGCTCCGGTTGAAGCGAGCACATCTGGCCTCAACCTGACCTCGTCGCAGAAGTGACCATCGAGGGCCCTGAGAGCTCGGTAAACATCCCACAGGCCGTCCGCACCGTCTGGGCCTTCACCTAGACTCTGAGGCTCGTAGACATCCGCCTAGAGGCTCGAGCAGATAGGGGGCTGAAGGCTCACACCCGCGCACGAGTCTCCGAGTATTCTAGGATCCCTTTCGATACTACGAAGGTACGCCCTACCCGGACCGGGATCGGGTCTTCAAGCACGACCTCCTGCTGCCGAGGCAGTTGAACAAGCAGGGTGCTTTCTCTCAGCAGTCCTTGGCCACTGAACTAGCGGAGCGGACCGCCCGCTAGGTGGTTCGTCCTCGAGTCCCTCGACGCCCTTTGCCTCGAAGCGTCCAAGCCACTCCCCCACCCGTGTGCGGTTCGTGCCCATCTGACCCGCTACCGCCGTGATCGACGCTCCTGAGGCTGCCAGGAGCACCATCCGAGCACGCCGATATAGCCGAGCCTCGCCTCGCTGCTCGCGGACTATCCGCTCCAGCTCCCGAGCTTCCGCTGGCGACACGCGCACGCGCATGCCAATCGGATAGCACACATCGTCGGCACGTACCAGAACTTGCGGGTTATTGCACTAGTTCGTCTCGCAGGTGAACTGAAGATCGAGGGTTCGCATGTCGTGCGGTTCCAGCTCGAAGGGTGAAGCCAGAGCAAACAAAGTTCGGCTTTCTTGCTGCGCGGGAGCCGTGGTTATATACGTCGCCTCTTCGATGTTCGCGACGCCCGGCAGGGGGATCACTACCTCCCGCTCGGCTTGTCTGGCCGGCCGGTACTCGTAGAACATGAGGACCGGCTTCGCCCCCGTAAGCGTCAGGGTCGCCAGCCCGTTCGCCCTGATGACCCGGAGAAACTGACCGCGAGCTCTTCGCCCCGAAGCTTGGCGGACCGGCACGACTTTTCCGCCGCGGAACAGGTAGGCCTCGACGTCGATCGGTTCGCGGTTCTTGATCTCGAGAGTCCAAACGTTGCAGGAGGGAGCGTTTGCCGGATCTGCTAACGTACTGGCATATGCCGCCGGGCTTTCCAGGAACGCGGCGAGTCGTCGATTCGTCGGATCGAGCGCCAGTCCCTCTTCAACGATATCTTTGGCGGCGTCAACCTGCCCCCCTTCATGGAGCGTCAGCGCAATGAACAGCCGCTGGTCGACATCCTCGGGCATGAGCTGTAGGTACTGCCGGTAGAGGTTGGTGGCACGCTCGGCGTCCCCGAGCTGGACATGGCTGAAGGCCAGCGCCTGGATGGCGTCCGAGGCAACGGTAATGGCGAGCCGCGGGCCAACCGAGAGCACCGTCTCCAGATCCGGAACCGCTTCTTCCCATCGCTGCAGGCCCATGAGGGTGCGGGCGCGCGAATAAAACGCCTGCATCCCATCCTGCCTCAGTTCGATCGCCTGATCGCACTTGAGAAGCGCGTCGTCAAATTGGCTGGCTTTCAGATACTCCCTGCACAGCCGGAGAGTCTCGACGTACGCAAGTTGTTCCTCGAAACCCTCGACGATCCGACGGGCTGCCTCCTTCGCTTCTGAACCGCCGTCATCCGGCACGGTGATCTCCGGAATCGGAAGCTCGTCTCCCCACCACGGCTGGACAAACACGGCTCTGACCTGTACGCCGGAGCCGGCGGCGTCCCCGCTTCCGATCATCACGAGATCGGCTTCGAGCTGGCCGGCAAGCTGTCTCCAGTGGATCGGCGTGAGGGTCGCCACCTGGGCCTGCGCGCGGAACAGCTTCACGGCGTTGTCGATCCTACGCTGTTCCACGGGTTCTATCGCAGTGAAGTCCTCGAGGCTATTCCGGACCTCTTCCGCCACCTTTTCGCCGAACTTCTCGTCGATCCCGGCACCCGTCGTGAGGGGTGCCACCAGAACGCGCGGCGTGGACTGCGCTTCAAGGCGGACAGGCGCGGAAAGGGGCAGGAGGGCAAGAAGTAGGAACGCGCCCAGCAGACCAAGGCCTAGGGGACGTCTGGGCCTCGGAAGGACCCTGCACGTGGCAGGAGACTGAACGGTAAGCCGCTGGGGCCAGCGAAGGGCAGAACTTGCGAGCACAGCACCAACTTCAGAAGCGTGGCAGTCCATTCCACTTCATTAATTTTTCAACATAGGAGGATGTAGGCACCCCTGCACAACGATATGGGTGGGCCCGCTTCGAAAAGCGCTCGAGCGCATTCGTCCGACAGGTCCTAGTGTAGTGTTGCTGAAGTATCTAGCCCGTCAAGCCATGGAGGCGTATATTGGCGTCCATGGCTACCACAACGAAGAAGTTGAGACTGCAACGGGGTGATCGAAAGGTCCTTGAGTCCTGGCTTCGGTCTCGGACTCTTCCTCGGCGACAGGTGGAGAGAGCGAAGATCCTGCTGAGTGCGTCGAGGGGAGAGTCGAGTCGCGGGATCGCCGCCTCCCTGGGCATCGCCCGGGACACGGCGCGCCTCTGGATGAGGCGCTACGAGGCGGAAGGACTCGAGGCGATCAAGCGTGACCGGCCCCGCTCCGGTCGACCCCGGAGCATTACGCGTGAGGTGGAGGAGGCGATTGTCCGCAAGACGGTCGAAGAAGACCCTCCGCCAGAGGTTTCGACGCACTGGAGCAGTCGGCTGCTGGGCGAGGCCCTGGGAATCGACCACGTGACCATCTGGAGGGTGTGGCGGAAGTACGGACTCAAGCCTCATCAGATTCGGCGCTTCAAGCTCTCCCGCGATCCTCGCCTGGTCGAGAAGCTGACCGACGTGGTGGGCGTCTACATGAACCCTCCCGACAACGCCGTGGTCTTCTCCTTCGACGAGAAGAGCCAGATCCAGGCTCTGGACCGCACCCAGCCTGGGCTTCCGCTCAAGAAGGGCCGGGCCGGCACCATGACGCACGACTACAAGCGGCACGGAACCACCACCCTCTTTGC
>JAZGAL010000222.1:0-4633 GCA_036475815.1 Gemmatimonadota bacterium | reverse complement strand
TGCGTGTTTCTGTGCGTGTTACTACGTGCTAACCGCCCACATACCGGGATGCGGACGCTCTAAAAAGCTAGGTTTTTGTGGGGTTTTCTAGCGGGTAGGCAGGGTCGTTGTGTGGTCCAGAGCCAAGCGTGTTGCCAGTTACACCACGGGGCAGTCACCAGTTTGTCCGCGAGTTTCACAGCGCAGAGCTTCAATTTACAGGAAAACACGGCTCTGACAACTGGCCGCCAGGTACGCTGAATCCGCCGCCGGCACTCCAGGGCGGTGACCCGCTGGCGGATCTAGGAGCAGGTGAGGTGGTAGGCCTCCTGGCGCTGACCATTCGACAGGCCCGCGCGAAAGATCAGCGTCGCGTCGCATTCGTCCGGCGACCAGATGAAGGGCTGGGTTACACGGTCCGCCTGGCGCGAGGCCTCGAGGAAAGGCGTTCCTACGCACAGGTCGAGGCTGGAGCAGGCTATGGCCTCATACTGGATGGCGGTCCTTCCATCCCAGTTGACTATCCGAGCCGTAAAGGACACTCCGTACCTCTGAACGTCGTGCTTGATAACTTCGAGTTCCATCACCGGTGGCTCCATGACTTCTTGGCCGTCGAAACAGGCGCCGGCGCTTAGAGTAACCAGTGAGAGAGCAGTCAACCACGTAATTGGCTTCTTCATCCGACCTCCGGTGACAGGGGCAGCCACAGACGGATGCGCGTCCGTGTAGCAGCCAAAGCAAACGTGGTGCCAGTCGTGCTATGGCCGGTAGGATGCGGGCGCTTGACGTGTCCCCGTCGTGGGGTGTGGCGCCAGCGCAACAAGCGGGCTGTGGTGTACTCCTCCGGGACCGCTCAACGGCCGCAAGTCCTTGCGAACAAGCCGGCATGCGGCGAGCTTAAGAGCGGACGCGGTGACCGAGGCGTTGCCGTTGGGGGGAGGGGATGAAGATGATGAGGGTCTGTGAGCCGGCGTAGGCGGGCGCTTCGGGATCCCGACCAGTTCGACCTGTTCGAGCCGCCGCACGAGTGCTGCGAGGACGGGAGGGGGGCCTACCTTCAGTTCCTAATAGCACCGCCCACGGAACTGGGTGAGCCAGGCCCGTGGGCGGTCGAGTCGAAGACTCGGAGCAAACAAGAAGTTTTGGGCGCTGTACCTTCCTCTTAGTTGCAGGCCCTCGCTTCGATCTGCTGAATCATGCCGGCCGGGAAGATGTGAACCGCACCGTTCACGTCCTCGAGCTGCAGCTGCCCTTCCCGCTCCAGCTGCGACCAGAGCGCGGCGTACAGATCGCCAGGGTCGCGCGCGTCCCAATAGCGCGGATCAACCTTGATCTCGTAGTTCGTACCGTCCGTGGTCCGAATCCACAGCTCCACACAGCTCCCGCCCGACAGGTCGAACGTGTAACTGGCCGGGTACACCTCCATCGCCCTGTCCCACGTCACCAGACTGGCGCCGTACCCATCCCACCAGTTGTAACGATAGTGACCGTAGCGATACTGGACCACGACCGGCCCGCCGATGACGATCGCGAAATGCCAGTGCCCGCTGTAGAACCCGAAGCCGCCGTAATGGTAGCCGAATACCCGGTACGGGCCGTAGTAGTGATGATGACCGTAGTAGTGGCCACGGGCGTAGCCGTAGTGATAGCCATGATGATGGCCGCGGCGGTACCCGTAGGCGTAACCGCTATCGTAGCCTCGTCCATAACCGCCGTCATAACCGCGCCGGTTCGAATCACGCGGGCGGCGATTCCGCCCGTCATCCACCGGCCGCCGATTCGGACGATCGGCAGGCCGCCGCCGGAACATGTCGGCGTAACGCTCTCGATCCACGTCGCGGGTTCTCGCGCGGGCCGTACCCTTCAGCTCGCTCACCGTCCGCTTGCTGCTGAACGTCGAACGCATGGAATTGCGCGACCGCTGCTTCGGCGTTGGAACACGGTTGACCCTCACCGTCTGGCGCGCAGCGTTCGGCCTGGCGGCCGGCCGGGACTTCACCATTCCCGCCGTCGTTCTGACGGAACGCGAGCGCGGCGGTGCGACCTGCTTCACCTTTGCGCTCGAAGCGACATGCGTGGCACTCGGCTTACTGCGCCGGTTCGATCTCTTCGCGTTCTGCGCTGACACCGGTGCGGCTGCGGCAAGCAGCAGCACAACGGCCAGCACTGTTGCAAGAGTGCGGGAGGTTGTCCTTAACATGGTGGAACCTCCTTCCTGCTGCGCCGTCGCAGTCGCGAAGCCCGATAGCCCGCTTGTATGACTGCTTACAGCGCGTCCAGCGGCCCCGTTTCTCAACAGGTTCGTTGCGGAGGTGGGGCCTAACGAATTAATACCCTCCATACTGATTAGATGCAACGAACCGCCATAAGGTTCGTACCTCACAATCACCACGTCACCACCCTTCTAAACAAACCGAGAGCACGCATTGTGCCGCAGAGCAAATGACCGCGATGGCACGATCTATTAGGCTAGTAGGCTAGCGGGAGATGTCGGTAAGCCAGGGCACACAGACGATCTGTGTGGCTCCGACCCTCGGGACGTGTCGCCAGGACACGTCACGGCTCACCATCTGGAGGTCGCCACGCGGTCTTACTTGAACTCGACGCCGGCGGGCTGTATCGTGCCGCGAGGCAATGCAGATGAGAATCGCGTCGTTACTCGCCAGCGGAACGGAGATCGCCTGGGCACTCGGACTGGGCGACGGTATCGTCGCGATCTCGCACGAATGCGACTATCCGCCTGAGGTACTGGATCGACCGCGTGTTACGCGCCCCCGCTTCGACCCGAGCGGGCTGGACAGCGGCGAGTTGGACGCGGCGGTGCGCGAGGCGCTGAAGAGCTTGGGCAGCGTCTACATGATCGACGGGGACGCGCTGCAGGCACTCCGGCCAGACCTGGTGCTCACCCAGGCAGTGTGCGATGTCTGCGCGGTACCGGCCCCCGACGCGCATGCCGCCGTGGCGTCTCTGGGGAGTGACGCGGCGGTGCTCTCGCTGGACGCCCACACGATCGATGGGATCCTGGAGACGATACGCCAGATAGGCGAAGCCGCAGATGTACCTGAGAGGGCCGAGCGCTACATGGTGGAGCTCTCCATTCGACTCGGTCGGGTGCGCGAGCGCGTAGCCGATCTGCGCCAGCCGACCGTGCTCGGGCTCGAGTGGCTCGATCCGCCGTTCGTACCCGGGCACTGGGTCCCGGAGATGGTGGAGACCGCCGGGGGTGTAAACTTGAAGGGATCGAGCGGACGGCCATCCGAGCAAACGACCTGGGATGACCTCTCGGAACTCGACCCCGACGTGCTGCTCATCATGCCGTGCGGTTACAAGCTGGAGGCGGCGCGCCGGGATGCGGATCGCTATGGCGACCATCTCCTGCAGACAGCGCCCCGCGCCATCCGTGAAGGCCGCGCCTTCGTTGTGGACGCGTCGTCATACTTCAATCGCTCCGGCCCACGCGTGGTGGACGGAGTCGAGATCCTCGCCGCGCTCCTGCATCCAGACAGTTTTTCCGACGTGGAGCTGGAGGGTCGCGGCGCGCGCTGGCGACACCCCCACCCCAATTCCGAACAGTAATGCTCTTCCTCAGATTCGCTCCGCTCGTTCTGGTCCCGGCGGCGATCGCCCTGGAGATGATCCACGCACCAGCGGCACTGATCTTCGTCGTCTGCGCAGCCGCGATCATACCGCTCGCTCACCTCATGGGGATCGGCACCGAAGAATTGGCCGCCCGCACCGGACCCACGATCGGTGGCCTGATGAACGCCACGTTGGGGAACGCGGCAGAGCTAATCATCGGGATCTTCGCCCTCAGGGCGGGGTTGATCGAGCTGGTGAAGGCCTCGCTCACCGGCTCCATCATCGGCAACCTGCTGCTCATCCTGGGGCTCTCGCTGCTCGCCGGCGGCCTCAAGCACCGGACCCAGTCATTCAACCGGCAAGCCGCCGGCATGAACGTCGCCCTGCTCACACTCGCGGTCGTGGGGCTGGTCGTGCCGGCGCTGTTCGATTTCACCCACCCGGCCGGCGATTTTGCGACGCAGGAACGGCTGTCCATCTTTGTCGCCGTGATGCTTCTCGGCGTCTACCTCCTCAGCCTGCTCTTCTCGCTCAAGACCCACCGCAAACTCTTCCGGCCGGAGGGCGAGCAGGAGCCGCCGACCTGGCCGGCCAGGAGAGCGATCATCACCCTGGTCGTCGCCACCGCTCTGGTCGCCTGGCTCTCGGAGATCCTGGTGGGGGTCACCGAAGAGACCATCGCCGAGCTGGGAGTAAGCGAGCTCTTCATCGGCATCATCATCATCCCGATCGTCGGCAACGCAGCGGAGCACGGGGCTGCGGTGATGATGGCAGTGAAGAACAAGATGGACCTGTCCTTCGCGATCGCGGTGGGCTCCAGCACACAGGTGGCCCTGTTCGTCGCGCCGCTCATGGTCTTCCTCTCTCTGGCCCTGGGTAACCCGATGAACCTCGCCTTCACAGCCTTCGAGGTGACGGCGGTGGCGCTGGCCGTGGGGGTCGTCACGGTGATCTCGCTGGACGGCGAATCGAACTGGTTGGAGGGCGTACAGCTGCTAGCGGTCTACGGAATCCTGGCGGCGGCGTTCTTCTTCTTCTAAACCGGGACCTGCCCGTCGCTGAACCGTGAGTCCCC
>JAZGAL010000221.1:0-19325 GCA_036475815.1 Gemmatimonadota bacterium | reverse complement strand
AGATCCCCAGAGTCTCTGCTGCGCGCTGTATGCTGCCATCGCAATCGGCGAGAGTCCTCCGGATGTACTCTTTCTCGACTTCGGCCAGGTTGACGCCCCTGGGGATCAGGAATGAATCAGCGGCATCGTCACCGGGCCGACCGGACACTTCGATTGTGCCCAGCTCGGGGAGATCGGCCTCCGCGAGCTCTGTCCCATCAGCGAAGATCATCGCGCGCTCGATGACGTTCCTGAGCTCTCTCACGTTGCCGGGCCAGCTCCAATCTTGAAGACTCTGGAGCGTCTTCTGGCTGATGCGGCTTACCTCCTTACGGAACTCTCTGTTGAAGATCTCGCGGAAGTGCTCGGCGAAGAGGGGGAGATCCCCTTTGATGTCGCGGAGCGCCGGAAGCGAGTGGGTAGCCACGCTAATCCGGTAGTAGAGGTCGGCCCGGAAATCTCCTCTTCGCACCGCATCCTCCAGATCCCGGTTGGTGGCGGTGATGATTCTCTGGCTGACCTCGATCTCTTCGGTGCCGCCCAGCCGTCTGAACCTTCTGGACTCGAGGAAGTTGAGCAACTTGCCCTGCAGCTCGGGGGGCAAGTCGCCGATCTCGTCGAGGAAAAGGGTGCCCGAGTCGGCGACCTCGATCAGGCCGCGCTTCGATTCACGGGCATCGGTGAACGCGCCCTTCTGGTAACCGAAGAGTTCCGCCTCGAGGAGCTGTGTGGGAAGCGCCGAGCAGTTGATCTCTACGAACCGGCCCTGCGTATGCGGGCTGGAGTAGTGGATTGCCCGGGCGACCAGGTTCTTACCGGTCCCGCTCTCCCCGAGGAGCAGGACCGTAGGGCGTGGGATGTCGGCCACCCGGCGGACAAACTGGCGCACTTCCTCTACTCTGGGGTGCTTGCCGAGAACGGCGCGAACCGAGAACTCCTCCTGCCGCACCTGCTGCAAGGTCGCGGCCTCCTCTCTCAGCGGTCGCTCCTCGAGTGCGCGGTTGAGCAGGGTGGTGAGCTCGTCCATGTTGACCGGTTTCGTCAGGTACTCGTTGGCACCGGCCTTCAACGCTTCGATGGCGCTGTCCATATCGGCGTGTGCCGTGAGCACAAAGATCGGTAGGTGGGGATCCGATTGGCGGAGACGGCGCGTGACCTCTATCCCGTTCAGGCCGGGCATCACGAGGTCGGTGATCACCGCATCGGGGGGCTCCTCGGCGCGCCGGTCGCAGAGCTGCTGGTAGTTCTCGAAGATCTCGTTTCTGAAACGGCCAGCTTTTCCGAGGTTCGCTGCGAGCAGCTTGGCGTAAGTGAGATCGTCGTCAAGGATGTAGACTTTCGATATCATTGGTGCAATATTTACATATAGTTGCTGAAGTTACAAGCCTGGCTCCCCCATGCACCCTCGCCCCCAAGATGCCAGCATAGAATGGAAACTGTCTTTCGGGTGGTCCTGATGGACGACGACCCCGATCTACGTAAGCTAGTCAAGCTGACGCTCGAATTCACGGCTGGCTGGGAAGTGATCACGGCGGCGGATGGTGTGGAGGGGATCGAAGCGGTCCGGAGCGCCAAACCCGATGTGGCGGTTGTCGACTTCATGATGCCGGGGATAGACGGGTACGAAGTGTGTCGCCGTCTGAAAGCGGATCCGGAGACCGCCCACATACCGGTGGTGTTTCTCACGGCTCGCAAAGAGCTGGACCGGCTGAAGGTGGAGGAGGTCGGCGCCGAAGGCGTTGTCATGAAGCCGTTCGATCCCGAACATCTGGCCGATCGAGTGCGCGACCTCTGCGGAGGAGAAAAGGCCTAGCCATGCTGGTGGATCCTTCCGGCGACCTCGAGGGCGGAGATGAGCTTCTTGCGGAGATCTACCGCGAGTTCCGAGATGGACTGCCCGCGCGTCTGGAGGCGGTACGCGTTGCATTGGAGGCCCTCGCCGAGGGCTACGATTCTGAAGCGGCGGAGAGCTTCTATCGGACGGCTCACTCGCTGAAAGGAACGGCCCCGGCGTTCGGTGCGCACGGGCTCGTCGCGCCTGCGACGGCGCTCGCGGATGTCGGCAGGCGCTGGTTTGAGCAGGGGGAGCTGGATGCCGCGGAGGCGTCGGCGGCGTTCGAGGAGCTGGAGCGGCTGCGTATTGAGGTGGAGCGATATTCAGCCGAGGCGGAGGGTGAGGCCGCCGGATGATGGCAGAAGGATCCCGTAGCAGCTGGGCTGCACGTCTGGAGGTAGTGGGTGAGCTTGCTTCGCTCATCAACACGACGTTCGATCTCGACGAGATCTTCCGCACAGCCATCCTGAAGATCCAGCGCGTACTCGAGTTCCGGCGCGCCAGCGTCGTGCTCGTCTCTGACGATCGTGCGAGCTACTACCTGCACACCCTGTACGACGCTGCTCAGGGCGGATTCATCAAGCGAGAGGGGACATATCCTCTCGATCGCGGCCTGACCGGCGAGGCGATACAGACGGGTGAAGCGATCCGTGTTGACACGTTTGCCGGGACTCAAGGGATCCGCACGACCGGGGAAGGGAGGGTTTCAGCGCTCATCGTCCCGATCCACCTCGACGATCAAGTCATCGGGACGCTGAACTTTGGGGCGCCGGAGACGGTGCGGTACAAAGAGGAGGACCTAGAGCTCGCCGTGCTGTTGGGACGGCAGATCGCCACTTCCCTGCACTACTCGAAGCTGCTCTCCACCATCCGGAAGCAGCGTGAAGCGCTAGCGAGGCAGCACGCGCACGTCGAGTCGGAGCGCGCGCGGCTCGAGGCCCTGATCGACGCAAGCGATGCGGCCATCCTCATGGTGTGCGATGACCGTGTGACTTATGCCAACCATCCCATGGCGGAACTTCTGGGCCTCCCACGCGAGATCATCGTCGGTGCACCGCTCGAAGAGGTCAATCGGGTCCTGGCGCGATCTTTCGCCGATCCGGCCGCACTGGCGGCGCAGACCTCCGCGCTGAAGAGCGGGGAAGCCTCTCTGCGGGATCGCGTGGAGTTCCACTTCCCGCGCAAACTGGTTTGCCAGAGAACTGTCGCCACCGTTCAAGGCGTTGACGGTGGCGTCTTGGGTCATCTCGTGCTCTACCGCGACGTGACTAAGGAGGCCGAAGCGGAGGCGACTAAGAGCGAGTTCGTTTCGATTGTGAGTCACGAGCTGCGTACTCCGCTCACTTCCGTCAAGACTTCGCTCAGCCTGCTCCTCAAGGGTGCGGGCGGCGCGCTGTCGGAAGGGGTTCGAGATCTCGTAGAGATCGCGCTCCGCAACCTGGAGCGGCTCATTCGCCTCGTAGACGACCTGCTGGATCTGTCGCGGATCGAGAGCGGCCGAGTGGAGATGAGGCTGGCGGCGGTCCCGTTGGAGGACGCAGCCAGGCGAGCGATCGACGCTGTGAAAGCCTTTGCCCAGGATAGCGATGTAAGGATCGAGCTCGGCGAATCGGACCCCGGAACGCTGGTCTCGGCGGATGCGGACCGCCTACAGCAAGTTATCGTGAATCTGGTATCCAACGCGATCAAGTTCTCGCCGCCGGGGGGCCGCGTCGAGCTTTGCTGGTGGAAGCAGAGTGATCACGCCGTGCTCGAGATCTCGGACGAGGGGCCGGGTATCGCGGCGGATCAATTGGAGAAGATCTTCGACAAGTTCCGGCAGCTCGAGCAATCGGCGACGCGCAAGTACGGCGGAGCCGGCCTGGGGCTCGCTATCAGCCGCACGATCGTCGACCAGTTGGGCGGTAACATGTGGGTGGAGAGCGAAGAGGGCCGGGGATCGAAGTTCTTCGTCCGGCTGCGGCTCACACATGAAGCACCTGAAACGGAGGAGGCCGCACCCGCCATCCCGGCGACTCCCGGAACGGTGCTGCTGGTGGAAAGCGATCCCGATCTGCGGCGACTCTTCCAGGCGCAGTTCGAGGGCGAAGGCTGGGATGTGTGCTGTTCCTCGCGCGGCGAAGAGGCGCTGGAACGAGTAGGGGCGGAGGCGCCAGGTCTCATCGTCGTCGGCCTCGAACTCGAGGACATGCACGGGCTCGAGTTCCTGCAACGGCTTCGAACTTCACCGGCCAGTGTTGACATTCCAACGCTGCTCGTGGGGCCGGGCGGTGACATCAGACAGGCGCTCTCCTATGGGGCCGACGGCTGGGTCATCGGCGATGCGGACGGCCTGATCGCGGAAGCGAATCGGTTGATCGCCGCGCCGCCGCGGCGCGTCGTGCTCATCATCGAGGACGATCCGGCGGTGCGCATGGGCCTGGCCCGCGGGTTGAGGCGGGCAGGCTACGCCTGCCTTGAATCGGCCAGCGGGGAAGACGGAGTGGAGATCGCGCGCGCGCGGCCCCCCGATCTGCTGCTCACCGACTTGCAAATGCCCGGCAAAGATGGCTTGATGGTGCTGCGTGAGTTCAGGGCGGATCCCAACCTCGCAGGGGTTCCGGCGATCGTGATTACCGGGCACGCCGGTCCTGAACTGGTCGACGCCATCAAGTCGCTCCGGGCCGAGTTCTTGCCTAAACCGTTCGGCACATCCACTGTCCTACGGGAGATCGGGCGGCTGCTCGGCTCGCCAGCCGGGGCGAATTAGCCGCTCGCGCCAGCCATACAAGCGTTCGACCAAGAGAGCTGTCAGGGGAGTAGCATGGAGCGGATCGTTGAGTGCGTACCCAATTTCTCTGAGGGTAGAAACGATGCGGTGATCAAGGAGATCACCGATGTAATCGAAGCGGTCGCGGGCGTCACACTGCTGGATGTCGATCCGGGGAGAGACACGAATCGTACGGTCGTGACGTTTGTGGGTTCGCCTGAGAGCGTGGCGGACGCCGCCTTTCGAGCCGTGAGGCGCGCAGCGGACGTGATCGACATGCGTCGTCACCAGGGCGCTCACCCTCGCTTCGGTGCCACGGATGTCTGCCCCTTCGTGCCGGTATCCGGTGCGACCATGGAGGACTGTGTCGAGTTGGCCCGAGAGGTCGGCCGGCGCATTGGAGAGGAGCTGGGCATCTCCGTCTATCTGTACGAACATGCCGCCAGCCGACCCGAGCGGAGGAACCTGGCCAAGGTGCGGGCGGGCGAGTACGAGGGGTTGGCCGAGAAGTTGAAGGACCCCGAGTGGAAGCCCGATTTCGGGCCCACCACCTTCAATGCTACCGCCGGCGCGACCGCCGTGGGCGCGCGGGAGTTCCTGATCGCCTACAACATAGACCTCAACACGACCGACCGGCGCTACGCCAACGAGATCGCCTACGTCCTTCGAGAGAGGGGCCGTTGGAAGCGCCGGGGCAATACCGAGCCGTTCTATTACAAAGGCGAAGTCGTCCACTTCCTGCAGGATGGGACCTATCCATGTGGGCCGTGTGATTTCGTGGCCGATTCGTTCGAGGAGCTGGTCGAGCACTACCGCGCTGCTCATGGGGGGGATCTTCGAGAACGCTACGCGGATCTGGGAATCGACCCTGAGGCTCCCAGCGGTCCCGTCTTCACCGACGGACGGTTCACCGACGTCAAGGCGATCGGCTGGGTCATCGAAGATTACAAGAAGGCCCAGATCAGCATGAATCTCACCAACTATAAGGTGAGCCCCCCTCATGAGGTGCTGGATGCGGCCAGAGAGGAAGCGCGCAAACGGGGCATCGTGATCACCGGGTCTGAGATCGTCGGCGTGGTGCCCTATGAAGCGATGCGGCTGGCGGCAATGCACTATCTGACCCGCATGCGCAAGTCCTCCGGGATACCGATCCCGGACTTGATGGAGACCGCTATCCAGTCGATGGGTTTGCGAGAAGTGGCACCTTTCGACGTGGAAGAAAAGGTTCTCGGCATGCCCAGGGTGGAGGGCCCGCTGGTTCTGCGCCCGACGTTTGACTTCGTGGACGAGGTCTCGCGTGATACTCCGGCGCCCGGCGGCGGGTCTGTCGCCGCCCTGGCAGGAGCGCTGGGCGGTGCGCTGGCCGGAATGGTGGCCAATCTATGCGTCGGCAAAAGCGAGTTCGACGAGCATTACGAGAATCTGTGCTCGATCGCGGAGCGGGCCCAGCGGGTAAAGGATGCTCTGGTACGCGGCGTGGATGAAGACACCCGGGCCTTCGATTCCGTCATCCAGGCGATGCGGATGCCCAGGGATACAGCAGCGGAGCGAGCGGAACGGGCCCGGGCGATGGAAGAGGGCTACAAGGCAGCGACGCTCGTTCCATTGGAGACGGTCGAGCTCTGTAAGGAGACACTGTCGTTGTGCGGGGAGATGTCGCAACTGGCCGACGCCGAAATGGTGAGTGATGTGGGGACCGGGGCCCATATGGCGGACGCCGGAGCGCACGCTGCCGCATACAATGTTCGCATCAACCTGCGCCACATATCAGACGATGACTTCGTCAAGAGGATGCGACAACAGGTTATCGGGTTGCTCGCCGACTGTGAGAAGTTGAAGGCAGCGGTGATCGAGGAAGTAGAAAAGGTCCTGTCTGGTGGGGAGTGAGGGCCATCTCCGGCGGGTAGTGGTCGTAGATTCTGGCGCAAACGCGTTAATTTGCCTAGCTTTACAACATCGGTGACCCCCCGGATCCCGCCGCTTCAGAGCCGGTAACCTCTCAAACGACGGAAAGCAGGATCGCTTAATACGGAGGCGGAGGTTCCGATGCCGAGTCGTACAACCCTCGAATCTATCGCCCTTGTCGCTGCTGTCCTTGGAGAAGCTGCTGTTCTGTACTTCGCCAGCGATCCCCTGCTGCGGCTTGTTCTCGGCCTGCTGTTACTCGCGGTGATTGTATGGTCGTCTTCCCGCCTGGGGTTCATTGGCTTCCTCAGTCAATCGCCGACCGAGCAGATCCATAAGCGCCGCTTCGTCCTCTTGCGCTCACAGGTTCAGCAGCTCCTCCACGAGATCCGCCGCCTCAACTGGATGGCTGTGGACGTTGAGCGCGGCTTTCGAAGCAGCGAGCAGGCGCTACGCGAGATGGACGCCATCGAAGAGCGGCTGAAGGAGATTATCGCGGATATCCGAAGCGCCGCGGGCCGGATGTCCCCTGAGAGTGAAGTGACCCGATGAGTCCTAGCCTACTCGACGCCTTCGCGGCTGACGCGCGCCGTCATGTGGATAGGCTCCGTGTTGGGATGGAGGTGGAGCCTGACCGGAACCTGGACGTGATCCGTCGCTCGGCTCGGCGTCTCCACCATAGCGCTGTGCTGGCCAATCACGAACCCGTCATCCATGCGTCGGCGGCCTTGCAAAAAACAGCCGTCCAGTTGATCGCCGGGAAGAGGAAGTGGTCGAGTGAGCTGGACCGCCCGATGCAGGCCATCCTGGCTGCGCTTGATGCGATCGTCGCGGCCCTGCCCCGTCACGATGCCAAGGCGGAGGTGATCCTGCGTGAGGCGGCTGACGAACTGCTCCGCGCACCCATCGAGCATTCTGATCACACCGTGAGGCGGGAGCCGGAATGGGAGCCCGAAGGCGCGGGTGAGGCAGATGAGGGAGTGCAGCCGGCGGTAGCTGACGTCGATGATGCAGAAGCCCTGCTCGCGGGCCTCATAACGGATCTTGGCGAGGCGGTCGAGCGCCTCGAGAGCGACCCGCGCGACCGGGAGCCGTTGAAGTTGATGCTCCGCAAGATCCGGCGCCTGCGTGAGCTGGGCCGGATCGAGGTCCTGTCACCTCAGAACAAGGCTTTGGGCGCCGTCGAGGAGCTCATCCTGCAGATCGCTGATCTGAACGCGACTGTAGGACCCGGCTACTTGACGGTCTTCTCACACGCCCGCGAAGTGCTCCAGGAATTGCAGGGCGGTGGGGAGCATGTGCCCTCCGTTACCCAGGTGGGTGGGCGAGCCGTCGAGGTTGACCGGCTCAAGGACCAGGTGATGGAGAAGGTCCGGCGTGCCCGGCAGGTCATTTGGGTTAGTGATCTGTTCTACTCCGAGGGGCCGCACATCGTCTCGTGCCCGGTGGCCGAGAAGCAGGGTGGGACGGAACAGTACTTCCTGAATGAAGCTGGGCAGAGGTTGGAACGGAGCGAGAACCTGCGCCGCACCATGCTCGAGGCCGACACCGAGCAGATGCGGCTCGCCGGCGAATCGCTGTCACACACCCTGCGGCACCTGCGCGAGCGAGCGGCGGCTTTCGACCACGGTGAGTTTGGGCGCATCACGCGGCGCGCAGCGGCGGCACTCAGGGTTCAGCTCGTTCGCCCGCCCAAGCGGCTGACGGAGATGGCCACCGGTTTAGGGCCCGTCTTCGTTGCCCTGCAGGCGTACCTGGAGACGGACGACGTTGTGGCGCGAACTCGCGCGGTCGGCGACGCCGATGCCGCTCTGCACCTGGCGGTCCTCGGCGAGGAGCCGGAACAGGCTGTCGCAGAGGTCGAACTCGACTCCGATGCTGCTCTCAGAAAGGCGCTTTCACTCAGGACGCGCATTGATGTGCGGCTGCAGCGCTTGCGGGGTCCGGACGCCGATCGGCTCCGGGAGGATTTGGAAGAGCTGTTTGATTTGATCTCGCGGTACGTGTCAGAGTCTGCGGAACAGCACTGAGATCGCTGCCTAGTTACGGCCTTCGGGTCCGCCCCTCTTGCGCGCCTCCGCTTCCGCCTGGGCCTCGAGCTCGTCCAACACCTCGTCGGCGTTTCTGGACGGCTGAGGAGCCGGTCGCTGTTGCTCCGGCGCTCCCGCTGCGGGTGATCCCTCCTGCCCGGCATCCGCCTTGGGAATCACGACTTGCGGCTGCGCCGGCTTCTCGCGTGCGCTGGCCGCTTCCATCGGTGTTGGAACGCCAGCCGTCTTGCGGATGTCGTCTACAAGGTCGCGCATCTTCGCGGCGATACGATCCAGCTCGGCCTGGGCATGGCGCTGTGCCAGCTTCCCTTCACGGCCTTCGACGGCGATCTGGTTCATCTGCCGGACTTGGCCGAGCAGACTGTCGGTAGAGGCGCGAAGGTGTCCGTACCTGCGGCGATCCAGACCGTGTTGTCTTATGTCGTGAAGCTGATCGAGGAGTGGATTCTCGACCTCCGGCTCCGTGCGTGACTGAGACCAGAACACGATCGCCAGCAAGATGATGCCAGTGACCAGAGCGCGAAGGAAGTTGTCTTTGATGGCGACATTGACCAGCATGAGCACGATGACGCCCAGCCCCACAATGGCCCAGTTCACTCCCGATTCTTGGGTAGGCTGTTGCTCAGCCATCGCTGATTCCTCCGAGTTCTCGCGGTATCAGGCTGGAGCCTTGGGGGGCGGAGGGGAAACTCTATATACTATGCACTCTTGGAGTGTTCAGCGCTAGGGGCTTGTGAAGCGATTGCGCCGGCGCTGTTCTGTAGCAGATTTGTAGAAGAGTAGTGTGACAGATCACGAAATCAGGAAGGACCGGTTCATGATGGGAAAGGCGGCGCCCGGCGAGGATCGGGTGATTCGCGTGGCGCTCTGCCAGCGCAACCTGACCGTGGGAGACATCGACGGGAACATCGAGATGGTCAGGAGCAGCCTTGCCCTGGTCAAGGAATTGGGCGCCGACCTGGCCCTGTTTCCGGAACTCACCGTCACCGGATACCCGCCGGAAGATCTTCTGCTCAAGCCCCATTTTGCGGAGGTAGCGGAGGCCGCGCTGCGCGATCTGGCGGCCGAGGTACAGGACATAGTGGCGATTGTGGGTTTTCCAGAGCTGCACGACGACCTGTTCAACACCGCTGCGGTGATCACCGGCGGGGAAATCGCGGCCAGGTATCGCAAGCGCTATCTGCCGAACTACGGGCCTTTCGATGAGCAGCGCTACTTTGCGCCGGGCAACGACGCTCTGGTGCTCGATATGGATGGGGTGAAGGTCGGGGTAACCATCTGCGAGGACCTTTGGTACCCGGGTGGGCCGGCGCAACGGGCGGTGGTCGAGGGCAAGGCCGACGTCCTCGTGAATATCTCCGCGTCTCCTTACAGCCGTGGGAAGGGACAGGAGCGCGAGCGAATGCTCGCCACCCGCTGCGAGGACTACGGCTGCTACCTGGCGTTCTGCAACATAGTGGGAGGCCAGGACGAGCTGGTCTTCGATGGGCACAGCGTGGTTATCGATCCTCGCGGCCGGGTCCTCGCGCGCGCTCGTCAGTTCGAGGAGGATCACCTGGTGGTGGATCTCGACCTGAGGGGCGTATCGCGTCGGCGGCTGCATGATCCGCGCTGGCGGCAGCGGCACGCGAGCCCGAGGGACAAAGTTGTGTTGACGCCGGTGCGCCGGCCGAGACGAAGGAAGGTCGAGCTTGAGCTCGAGAGGCCGATCGAGCCGCTCGGCCCTGAGGCCGAGGTCTATAAGGCGTTGCTGTTGGGGATGTCCGACTACTTCCGCAAGAACGGCTTCGAGCGTGCCGTTCTGGGCCTCTCCGGCGGGATCGATTCGGCGCTGGCGCTGGTGATCGCAGTGGATGCTCTCGGAGCCGATGCGGTCACGGCCGTCTCGATGCCGTCGAGGTACACTGCGGCGCATAACCGCGAAGATGCCGCTGAGTTCGCGCGCCGCTTGGGTGTCGAGTTCCACGAGATCATGATCGACGACGTCTTCGAGTGCTACCTAAGAACGCTCGAGAAACCGTTCGAGGGCACGGAAACCAACGTAGCCGAGGAAAATATCCAGGCCCGCATCCGGGGCAACTTCCTCATGGCGCTCTCCAACAAGTTCGGCTGGCTCGTGCTCGCTACCGGTAACAAGAGCGAGATGAGCGTGGGCTACGCGACGCTCTACGGCGACATGGCCGGCGGATTCGCCCTCCTGAAGGACGTTCCAAAGACCTGGGTTTACCGGCTCTCGAGGTGGCGTAACCGCGAGGAGGAGGTCATACCGCGGCGGATCATCGAGAAACCGCCTTCAGCTGAGCTCCGCGAGGGCCAGGTCGACAGCGATTCGCTCCCGCCCTACGAGGTGCTCGACCCGATCATGATGGCGTACGTCGAGGAAGACCGTAGTCCGGAGGAGATCGAGAAGATGGGTTTCGACCCTGCCGTGGTCTACCGCGTGGTGGACATGATCGACTCGGCGGAGTACAAGCGGCGGCAGGCGCCGCCCGGGATCCGCATCTCGGCACGAGCGTTCGGGAAGGATCGGCGTCTTCCCATCACCAATCGCTACAGGTCGGTGCCTGACACCGAGTAGTGGCCTCGAGTGCGTTGTTGCGTCTTGGGCGGTGAACACCTGATATTCAGGGTATCCGCGTAGCAAGATAGAGGTCCTGGGCAGACGGGCCCCACTGCGCGAGGTCTCCTTCATGGCGAACGGCATTCTGTACTCAGTCAAGAGCTGTCCTTCGTGCTTGTTGTCCCTTTACGGCAACGAGCGTCTTCTCGTAATCCTAGCCGCCGTTCTACTGACGTTTGCCGTCGTGCCCGGGTGCAGCGAGAGCTTGCCCGCCGAGGCGGACGGCGCGGAAGAGGAAATGCCGCCGGGCGACGAAATGGAGGAGTTCAACCTTACCGAGCCATTCACCGCGCTGCTGAGCGGCTCGGAAACGGTGCCGATGCCCGTTGTGACAGATGCTAGCGGCATTGCTGAATTCGAGCTCAGCGAGGACGGGAAGAGACTCACGTTCGAGCTGACCGTCGCCGACATCGAAAGCGTGTTCGCGGCGCACATCCATCTAGGGGGACGAGGCGAAAACGGTGAGATCGCGGTATTCCTGTTCGAGGGCGAGCCGGTCAGTCTTACCGGAGTCCTGGCGCAGGGTACGATCACGGATGGAGATGTGGTCTCAAGCGCCGTCACGAGCCTGAGTGAGCTGCTGGCGGTCATGCGCCGCAGCGAGGCCTACGTGAACGTGCACACGAACGCCAATCCGGGCGGCGAGATCCGTGGCCAGGTCATGCCCGCGGACGGGTCGTAGAAGTCACCAGCCGCCGATCATGATGCGTCGCTCAGCTGGCAGGTCGATGACCGAATTGGATCACTATTGGAAACGACTGACTGAGCTGCCCGGGATCGTTCGGAGGCCGGAAGATGCAAAGCTGAGTGCTCTTGCCGATGCGGGAGCGCGGGCGCTGGTTGAGGAGCAGACGGAGTTTCAGCGCATACTGCTGTTAGAGACTCCGAAAGGGGAGCTCCTGCTCCTGCTGGACGGCGAGATACAGTTCTACAGCGGCGACGAGCACCGCTTTCACGAATCGCTGGCCATCGTCCCGTTCCTCTTTCACAACGGCCCTGTACGGCGCGTGGGTGTGATGGGCGGTGGCGATGGCCTCATCGCGCGTGAGCTACTTGGCCACTTCGGTGACGAAATCGAGCTTATACGGATCATCGACATCGATCCGGCGATTACCGAGCTGGCGAAGACACACCCGCGCTTGCTGGAATTGAGCAAGCGCAGTCTGCTGGACGAGCGTGTAGAGGTCGTGAACGCCAACGTTCTAACCTACCGCTCGGCGGAGTCCTTTGACCTGATTCTGTGTGACCTGCCGGATCCCACGAGCCCGATTCTGGCAAGTTTGTACAGCCGTGAGTTCTACGAGCACCTCAGGGCACAGCTTGTGCCAGAAGTAGGACTTCTCGGTGTGCAGATCGTCTACCTGCCGCCGTTGTTCGATGGAGTGCTCAGCACACTCCGTTCCGTCTTCCCGGCCGTGAAGGAGTATGCAACGTGGATGTACAGCTTCGTGCGTGCTGGCTTCGGCCTTTGCGGCCTCAGACCGCTCGAGCGCTGTCGGGAGATTCCGCAAGGCACACGCCACCTGACGCCTGAAGCCCTGGACCAGATGTTCTACTTCGCCCCGGACGAGCCGCGCGTGGAAGTCACTGAGGTGAGTACGGCAGAGAACGGGAAGGTGCAGGAGTGGTACGGCGCCTACCTGCGCGATTACTTCGAGGAGCGTATACTCTACTACTGAGAGCGGCCTCCAGGAGCGAACGCCGGGGAACACTCCGGGATCCGCCGGCTGTTGTCGTCGGCCAGCTGCCCTCCGCGAGCCCGGGAGCAGCCCACGCGACCTGGCTCAGGCGTCGCCGTCCTCCAGAAAGCCCCTGAATGCGAGATTGGTCTCGACGCGATCCGGACCCAGCCGTTCCACCATGAAGTCGCGCGCGCGCGTGGCCCGCTCAGCGAGCCCGCAGCTCACGATGTCGACGGACGCGTATCCGTATTCCGGGTAGGTATGAATCGCGAAATGGGACTCGCGTATAGGGAGAAAGACGGTGAGCCCCTGGCCCGGGTAGTTATAGACCGCCGGCTCGGCCAGTGGGTGCAGGGTCGCCGCCGCCGCGGCGCCGGTCAGGATCCCGGCAATCCGATCAGGGTCATTGAGCGTCTCGGGGTCCACGCCGTACATGTCCAGCATCACGTGGGTCAGTACAGCGCGCCGCGTCGCTGCTTCCGGTAGAGCCACCTTGGACATTGTCACCCCCCCCAGAGAGTTGAGATTGGCGGTTCCGGTACTTGTGGCTGAGATTTCTCCCGCAAAAAAGTGCCACTAAGAAACATTTTGGGCCCGTGTTTCGCAATAGCCTGGCAGCCTGTGCCTCAGGCGCCCATCACACGCGTTGCCGATACGGTGGCCAAGCCGGTGCCGGCACGGCATCATAAACGCGTCCCCGCTGAGCGCCGGCTGAATGGGCCGGGAGCGGCGCCACAGCGCCTGGCGCGATGCGAGAGACAGAGCACTCCGGTTGTGACGATACATCGGCATACTCCAGCTTTCGGCTTACGCCGGCATCGATTGGAGATTGAAGAGGATCGCAATCTTACCGTCTTGGAAGCGGCATGACAAGTAGCGGGACGACGTCGGTCATCGTTGCCCCAACGGCCTTCAAGGGGACACTGGGACCGAGTGCGGTCGCCGGGGCGATGGCGGCCGGAGTGGCGGCGGTCTGGCCCGCCGCCGAAGTCGTCCAGCGCCCACTTTCCGATGGGGGGAACGGCCTATTGGAGGCCTGGGTCGCCATGCACGGTGGGGTTCTCGAGACGGTCGAAGTCATGGGCCCTATGGGCTCGCCGACGCGCGCGAGCTTCCTGCGGGCCGGCTCGACCGCTGTGGTGGAATCGGCGGAGGCGTGCGGTTTGCACCTGATACCCGCCGGGCGGCGGGATCCTCTCCGCGCCACCACTCGAGGCGTTGGCGAGTTGTTGCGCGCCGCCGTCCGGGGTGGCGCCTCGGAGATCATCCTCGGCCTGGGGGGCAGCGGCACCGTCGATGGTGGGGCGGGGATGGCGCGTGCTCTGGGGTGGCGTCTGCTGGACGCGGCGGGCCGCGAGTTGGAGCCCGGCGGGGGCGCGCTCGTCCATCTGCGATCCGTGCAGCCTCCTCGCGACGGCCTCGAGAGCCGGGTGGTGGCGCTGTGCGATGTAGAGAATCCACTCGTCGGCCCCCGAGGTGCAGCCCGTATCTTTGGACCGCAGAAAGGGGCACGGCCGGATGAGGTCGCGCTACTCGAGGAAGGCCTCTGCCGGCTGGCGGTGGTGCAGGAGGCGGACTTGGGCCTGGCGCTGGCCGATCTTCCGGGTGCGGGCGCCGCGGGCGGACTGGGTGCGGGTGCCAGGGCGTTTCTGGGAGCGGAGCTCGTGCAGGGCGCCCCGTGGATGATCGAGCGGGCGGGAATCAGAGAGCTGATGGAGCGCGCGGATCTCATCATCACGGGTGAGGGTCGCTTCGACGCGCAAAGCGCCATGGGTAAAGTGACGGGCCGGATCGTTGACGCGGCCCGGTCCGCCGGCGTCAGGGTGCTGCTCGTTTGCGGACGGGTGGATGGCCCGATCCCGCCGGGAGTCGAGGCCGTCGACGCCGGTGGCCGGGCCTTGGATGAACAGGATCTGGCCCGGCTCACAGAAGGCGCTTGCCGCGGCCTCGCTGGTGGGGATAGACTTTGAGGCCCCGGGTGCCGATTGTGGCTTGAGCTTGCCACTGAAAGCAACTGAACAGTAACAGAGGATTGATGTCAAACGCCGATCTGATGGATAAGCTTGTCTCGCTCTGTAAACGGCGAGGCTTCGTCTTCCAATCGTCCGAGGTGTACGGCGGACTGGGCTCCGTCTGGGACTACGGCCCTCTGGGCGTCGAGCTGAAGCGGAACATCAAGGACATCTGGTGGCGGGACATGGTGAGCATCCGTCGCGACATCGAGGGTCTCGATGCCGGGATCCTGATGCATCCCGAAGTCTGGGTGGCGAGCGGCCATGTTGAAGGCTTCACCGATCCACTGGTAGAGTGCAGAAACTGTCATCGTCGCTTCCGGGCCGATGAGGTCGAAGATCAGTGCCCAAGCTGTGGGATGAAGGGCCAGTTCACGCCGCCGCGGATGTTCAACCTCATGTTCCGAACGTTCATAGGACCGGTGGAGGAGGAGGCGGCGCAGATCTACCTGAGACCCGAGACGGCGCAGGGGATCTACGTGAATTTCCTCAACGTGCTGAACTCGTCGCGCCAGAAGATCCCCTTCGGGATCGCGCAGATCGGCAAGGCGTTCCGCAACGAGATCACACCCGGGAACTTCATATTTCGCACTCGTGAGTTCGAGCAGATGGAGATGCAGTTCTTCGTGAAACCTGGGACCGATAAGGAGTGGTTCGAGTACTGGAGGAACGAACGGATGGAATGGGTGAAGTCGCTCGGTGTACGTCCTGAGAGATTGCGGCTCCTTCAGCATACCCGTGAGGAGTTGGCCCACTACGCCTACGACGCGTACGACATCCAGTACGAGTTTCCGTTCGGGTGGCAGGAATTCGAGGGAATTCACAACCGCACCGACTACGACCTCAGTGCCCATCAGGAGCGATCCGGCAAGAAACTGGAGTACTTCGATCAAGCATCGAACGAGAGGTACATCCCCTACATCATCGAGACCTCGGGTGGTGTCGACCGTCTGATGCTGGTGATTCTGGCTGACGCCTATCGCGAAGAGGACATCGGAGGTGAGACCCGCGTAGTCCTCGGCCTTCAGCCTCAGCTGGCGCCCATCAAGGTGGCGGTCTTCCCTCTGGTCAAGAAAGACGGCATGCCCGAGGTGGCGGAGAAGATTGCGGAAGACTTGCGAACTCGGTACCCGATCTTCTACGACGCCACCGGTTCCATCGGGCGCCGCTATCGACGCCAGGACGAGGCGGGAACGCCGTTCTGCATCACCGTCGACGGGCAGACGATCGAGGATGACACCGTTACGGTCCGCGACCGGGATACCTTGAGGCAGGATCGTATCGCCACGGACAAGCTGGCCGAATATCTAGCCGGGGTGATCGAGTGAGGGCTCCGCTGTGAAACGTGGCCGGCTCCTCTGGTTCGGCGTCGGGGCCGCGGCGGGCCTGTACCTGGTCGATAAACGTCGCCGTAATCTGGCGACGGAGCCGCGGGCTCTGAGGGACCATCGCGGTCGCTTGTTGGAGCCGACCCTGGTGGAACTTGCGGGTGGTGAGTGCGTCCCGGTCATCGATACGGGCGAGGGCCCTGCGCTGGTGCTCATCCCGGGGCTCAACGGTGACAGCCAGGTTTTTCGTCACCAGTTAGCCGCTTATTCCGCCGGCTACAGGGTCATCGCGCCGAACCTCCGTGTGGAATTCGAGGGCGTGGAGCAGCGCTTCGACCAGTTCGCTGATGACATCGCCACGGTACTGGATGCGCTCGCTGTGTCGTCGGCCTGCGTCCTCGGGCTGTCGTTCGGAGGGCCCATCGCCATTCGCTTAACCACGCTTTACCCGGAGCTTGTGTGGGGGCTCATACTCACGAACACACTGGCGAGGCTCGACCTCTCGCATGTGGGGCTGAACCGGACGCTGCTGATACCGGTCGCCCGTTGGACGTCGCGATTCGCTCCCAGGCTGTTGATGCGCAAGATGGCGGAGCTCTGGGGCCATTGGGGCATCTGGGTGTACGATCCCTCTGCTGGCAACGAGCGAATCATCGAGTATGAAATGGAAGCGCCGTTGCGGGTGCCGATGTCTGTGGGTAACAGTCGCATGGACACATTCAAAAACTGCGATCTGCGGGACGATCTGCGGCGGATTCGGCAGCCCTCTCTGGTGATCGTCGGTGCGTCCGACACCTTCACGCCCATCGAGTGGCAGCGTGAGATCGCCGGGCTGTTGCCGAACGCGACCTACATCGAGATGCCGCAGGGCGGGCATCTCGCACTCATATCCCACGCAGAGACTTTCAACGAGGCGGTGCTGGACTGGCTGGAGCAGCAGCGCGAGAGCGACCCATCGATCGCTCATCAGTCGGGGCCCGCCGAACCCGCGTGAGGTTCTATCGGCTTGGCTTCACGATCTGAAGTTTTCGGTTCCCGCTGGGGAATGATGCTTGCCATGCTCGGAATGGCCGTTGGTACTGGCAACATCTGGCGTTTCCCGCGCATGGTAGCGACGAACGGTGGCGGCAGCTTCCTGGTCGCGTGGGTCGTCTTCCTGCTGATCTGGTCGATTCCGCTGATACTCGTCGAATTCGCCTTGGGCAAGGCGACCCGCTCGGGCACAGTCGGCGCTTTCGGCAAGCTCATCGGAAAGAATTTCGCCTGGATGGGCGCCTGGGTGGGATGGTGCGCCACCGCGATCATGTTCTACTACAGCGTGGTGATGGGCTGGTGCATCCGCTATTTCGCGGCGAGCCTCACGGGCGAGATTCCGGGGGCTACTCCCGGAGCGTTCTGGGAGCGCTTCGCGAGCTCGCCCGGTGCCCTGTTCACTCACGCGATCGCCATGACCCTCGGCGTGATTGTGGTCGCTCGCGGCGTTCGCGGAATCGAAAAGGTGGCTCGCGTACTGATACCCAGCCTGGTGATTCTCGTGCTGGTACTCGCCGTCCGGGCAATCACCCTGCCAGGGGCGGTGCGTGGACTCAACTTCATGTTCACGCCTGACTGGTCGCAGCTCGCCAACTATCGTATCTGGCTGGCTGCCCTGACACAAAACGCGTGGGATACGGGCGCGGGCTGGGGTCTCATCTTGACCTACGCGATCTACATGCGGCGCAACGAGGACACGACGATCAACGCCTTTATGTTGGGGTTCGGGAACAACTCGATGTCGCTGTTGGCGGGGATCATGGTTCTGTGTACCGCGTTCGCCCTGCGCCCTGACATCGCGAACGATATCGTCGGCGCCGGCAACGAGGGGCTGACGTTCATCTGGGTGCCGCAGCTCTTCGCGACGATGCCCGGCGGCCGATTCTTCATGGCCCTCTTTTTCCTGGCGCTCGTCTTCGCCGCTTGGACCAGTCTGATCTCGATGATCGAGCTGGCGGCACGCGTGCTGATGGATACGGGCATCCCGAGGAGGCACGCCATCTGGTGGGTGGGGATCGTTGGCTTCCTGGCTGGCGTGCCCAGCGCTCTGTCGCTCGGGTTCTTCCGCAACCAGGACTTTGTCTGGGGTGTGGGCCTCATGCTTTCCGGCTTCTTCTTTGCCTTCGCCGTGTTGAAGTTCGGCGTCCGCCGGTTCCGCACGGAGCTGATAAACGGTCCGGGCTCCGACATGAAGATCGGACGCTGGTGGGACTGGGCGATCGCACTGTGCCTCGTCGAGGCCGTGGTGCTCATCGCCTGGTGGTTCTTCCAGGTGCGAGGCGAAGGTTGGCGCGCGTCGCTGAACCCGGCCAGCACCTTCAGCATCGGCACTGTCCTGCTTCAGTGGGCCATCGTGCTGGTGGCGCTCTGGCTCATCAACTCCTGGTTCGCTCGTCGATCGGGGGTGCCGGAAGAGAGTAGAGAGTTTCGCGTTTCGGGTGATGATTCGTAGAAGAACAGGCTATCGGAACAATAGATCCTTTGCCGCCTGCCATGGCCGATGAAGCCGGGACGCTTCGCGTCACGCCCTACGAGGCGGTATTCGGCGCAGATCGCCTTGCCGAGCTTGAGTTCCCGCAGATCGCCGAAGAGGCGGAGCGGCGCGGTGTTCTGCTTTCGAGTCGTGACCAGTTCGCCGGGCTTCAGAGTGTTGGGAAACTGTTGCAGTATCTGGTCCCCGAGGATGCCGATGCGGTCGCGGTCGATCACCACCTGGATATCCTCTACCACTGCTTCGCTTTCTGGGAGGCCGGCTGCCCCGTGTACGCGCTCGAGGCACCGGCGGTCCGGAGCCTTCTGGGTGATCAGCCCGGCCTGGCTGGCTGGCAACCGTGCCTCGCGCATCCGTCGTGCTACATCGAGCTTCCGCGGAACCTGTTCTGGGCGGCCGTAACTGAGAACGAGCCGCCCGAGCCCGCTGAGGGGCTGTTCGTGAGGTTGGGCCGAGGTCGGCGCTCATCCGAGGCCGAGCTTCTTGTCGTATTCGGGATGCGCCCCGACCGGCCGGGCTTCAGCGTGGTGGGGCTCACGGTGGACCTCCAGCAAGCGCGCGAGCTTGAGGAGCCTGATGCGTTCGCTTCCGACATCCCCGGTGCCGATCTGGCCGGGTTATATTCCTTAAGTCGACCTTCA
>JAZGAL010000220.1:0-5419 GCA_036475815.1 Gemmatimonadota bacterium | reverse complement strand
TGCGCCTTCATGTTCAAGCGGTTACGTGAGAAGATCGAGCGCGCCCTCGAGCGCAAAGAGGCCGAACGCCCGCTCACCCGTGACGAGGTCGACCGGTTGTTGAGCGGGATGCGGGATGAGCTCATAGATCTGCGTGCGCAAATCCCCAGGCTGGAAAAGGAGGCGGAGCGCTTGTCCGCTCGCGCCCAGCAGCAGATCCGGCGGGCGGAGCTTGTCCACGACAAGGCACAGGAGGCCCAGCGGTCGGACAACCTCGACGAGGCCCACTCGGCGATGGAGGCGGCGCGCGGCGCGCTGCAGGATGCTGAGGGTCTCCGGACCCAGGCGGCGGAGGTGCGCGGCGAGGCGGAGCGTCTCAAGCTCGAGTACGAAGAGAAGATGGAGCAGCTCAAGGAGGCCGAGCGGAACCGCAGCGCGCTGGTGGCCCGTTCGCGACGGGTGGGGACCTCACGAAAGCTGGATGAGATGCTTCGCGGCCCCGAGAGCGGGCTCCGCAGGTTCGAGCGGGCCGAGGAAGATATCGAGATGGCCGAGGATCTAGCCGCGGCCTCGCGCGAGGTGGACGAGGCGTTGGGCGAGCGCCGGCCGGTCAGAGAACTGGAAGCGGATGTCGAGCTGCGGAAGCTCGAGGCCGCGAAGCAGGCGGACGAGATCGATCAGCAGCTGGCCGAGCTCAAGCGGCAGCTGGAGGAGGAGTCGGAGGGCTAGCGGTTCCGCTACGCGGTTGTGTGCGTGAAGGAACGGCCGTCGCCTCGTGGGGCAACGGCCGTTTGACATCGGCCTCCCTACCGCCGCCTCTAGGCGGCCTCCTCCTCGCTGGAGAAGAACGGCTTCCACACGGCTTCGGGCGAGCGTGGCGTCAGCAGGCTCACCACGACGAGTAGCCCGATGGAGATCAGCACGCCGGGAATGACGATGTACTCGCTGCTGGCGAAGTCGAACTCGGTGCCGCCGAGGGTCATCGTGAAGGCGACGCCGACGCGGCTCAGCACGCCGATCGCCATGATGGTCCCCATGCCCCCGGCGATGCAGGCGACGCCGCCCTGCGGGGTAACGCGCTTCCAGATGAAGCAGGCGAGCAGGGCCGGGGTCAGGCTGGCACCGACCAGCGAGTAGGCGTAGAGGGCCATGGAGAGGACGGTCTCGAACTGGGTGAGCAGCACCAGGCCGATCAGGCCGAACAGCACGACCGAGATCCGCTGAACCGCCAGCTTGCGCTTCTCGTCCGCGACCGGGTTGATGAAGCGCTCGTAGATGTCGCGACTCACGTTGGTGGATGGGACGAGCAGGAACGTGTTTCCTGTAGAGAGCACGATGGCGACGGCGGCGGCAAGTAGGACCGCGCCGCCCAGGAGCGGAAGGCCATGTCGGGCGATGTACAGAATCACCGTCTCGGAGGCGGCACGGCCGATGATCGAGACGTCCTGTATGAGGTTCGGGTAGGCGGCGCGGCCGACGATGGCCAGCAGCGCCAGCGCCGTCTCGAGGACAACCACGCCGAGTACCATGCCGACGACCGCCCTGCGTGCCGCGGCCGAGTCCTTCGCCGAGAAGAACTTCTGGTACATGCCGCTCTCGCCCAGCAGCAGGAGGAAGGTGGGCAACGACACGCCGATCACCCACAGAAAATTGTGGCCGCCGAAGATCGACAGGTGGTCCATGGGTAGCTGGGACGCTACCTCTCCGATCCCTCCCAGCTTGATGACCATGTAGGGCAGGGCGAACAGGATGCCCAGCGTGATGATCGTGCCGTTGAAGATGTCGACCGTCACGATCGACAGCATCCCGGCCAGTGTGGTGAAGATGACGATGGCCGCAGCGGTTATGAACATCCCCTGGGTAGGGGTGATCTTGCCGTCGGTGACGATGGAGAGGATCCAGCCGCCGCCTCGGAACTGGTAGGCGGCGATGGTGACGTAGGCCAGAATGATGGCTAGCGTGCCCAGCAGGCGCGCCGCGGCGTTATAGCGCTTCTCGAGCAGGTCGGGCACGGTGTACTCGGCGATGTGGCGAACGCGACCCGCGATGAAATACGCCACGATCAGCCCCATCCAGGCGCCGAAGGAGAACCAGAGCTCGGCGATCCCCGTCCGGTAGGCCAGCCCGGCACCGCCGAACAGCGATCCGGAGCCGATCCAGGTGCACACCAGGGTGCCGACCAGTAAGAGCACCGGGACCGAGCGCCCGGCGACCATGAAATCCTCATGGCTCTTCACGCGGCGCGAGCGCCAGATGCTGACAGCGATGAGAATCAGCGGATAGCCGAATACAACCGCGACCAGCAGGTTCATGGAGCCTCCTCGTCTGTCCGGGGTTGAGAGCGGCGCCAACGTAGTCTCCGCGAGTGGGCGCAGCAAGGTAGGTTGGCCGGCATGGGCTTGTCATGGGGGGCGCGATCTCTAGGATTGGGACGATGGCGATGGAAGTGTATGTGATGCGGCACGGCGAGACGGAAGCGAACCTCCGGCAGATCCTCCTGGGCCGGGAGGACTCGCCGTTCACCGAACGGGGTCGGGAGCAGCCGGTGGAGGTGGCCCGGTATCTCGACGGCTGTGCTCTCGCCTGCATTTACACCAGTCCCATGCAGCGTACACTCAGGACAGCCGCGCTCGTTCTCGAGACGCTGCGCCGACCCATCCCGCTGAAGGTGGAGGATGAGCTGGCCGAGATCGACACGGGTGAATTCACCGGCCTCACGTTCACGCAGGTGCGCGAGCGGGTGCCCAGCGATGCGGTGCTGGGCGAGTTCCGTTATCCGGGCGGCGAGTCGTGGGGTGAAGTGCAGGCCCGGGCGGTGGACTTCGTACTGGGGCTAGATGCCCGGCATGACAGTGATAGCGTGCTTCTGGTCACCCATGCCGGTGTGATCGCCGGCCTGGTGGCGGAGTACGTTGGCGAACCGATCGAGCGATACATTCGAACGCGTTTCGGACACGACTTCCTGTGCCGGCTCACCGTAGAGTCGGGAAAGATGGTGAAGTACGAGAAACTGGCGGGCACGGTGGATACGTGGTTCTAGACTGGAGGGATACGATGAGTTACCTGGCGCACATCTGGCGGATCACAGCCGTCGCGCTGGCGCTCGCTCTTGCAGCTTGCGGCGGTGGGCAGCAGGCAGTACCCGAGCAGTCTGAAGCGGCGGCGACGCCCCCCAGTTCGGTGGCGCCGGCGCCCGATGTAGAGCAACCGGCTATGAAGAACTGGATGCTCATCGAGTTCACCCGGGCGGTAGAGGAGACGGACCTCCAGTGGCTGGAGGAGAACGGCTTCCGGGTCGATACCGTTATGAGCGAGACGATGGTACGGGGCTGGCTCGAGGTGCCCGAGGGCGGCGAGGTGATAGGTCAGGATCCCCGGATCGCCAGGATCCACGCGCAGATGCGCTGATCGAGGCGATCCGGGTTCCCGGTTCTACTGACTGACGCTGACGCTGAAGCTGCCGAGAGGTAGAAGCGCGTTATCGCTTCCGGCCACCTCGTTCAACGTCACCCTGTAACTGCTTGCCCGATTCACGTCGGGAACGCTGAACTTCAGCAGTTCGCCCGTCGAGACCGTTCCGATCACCGCCGCCTTCAGGGTATCGCCCGAGGCGAAGGTGTAGAGCTGGTGACTGGTGCCCACCTTCACGGGACTGGAGATTCCATCACCGGTCACGGTCAGCTTGAACGCCGCTCCAGGGCTGCCGCTCGTTGACACGTTGACCGTCAACTGGCCTGGTAGGGGTGCCGGCGGTCCCGTTCCGTTGTCGTCGCCACCGCACGCGCCGGCCAGAAGGGAGGCGCAGACGACTACCAGCGCCAATCTCCAGTTCGCTCGCTTGATATTCATCGTCCTTCCTCCTTACGGGCCTTCGCCTGCTCCCGCGCCTTGAGGAGATCCGCAGGAACCACATCGGTGACCACGCCGGTATCCTGCAAGTAGGCCCGGAAGTCTCCGATATCGAAGCGGCCGTTGTTATTGCCGATGATGTCGAGGAAGTTCTCTTCATCGCCTGTCAACGTTGGGATCGGACCCAGCAGGTGATTGACGACGTTACTCAGCAGTAAGCTCGGTCGCGTCACCGTGAGAGTAACCGTGTCTTCGCTCGACAGCGCTCCCGATACCGCCTGGAAGACGAGCTGGAAGGAACCGTCTTCCTCCGGGGCGCCGCTGATCACGCCGCTGGCCGCCAGGTTCAACCCTGCCGGCAGCGCGTCACCGCCAACCAGTGACCACGTGTAGCTGCCCGAGCCTCCCGACGCCATCAGCGTGTCCAGGTATGCGGCACCCATGACGCCGCCCGCTAGAGAAGTCGTCTCGACGGTCACCGCCAGTCCGAACACCGCGTGTACCGTGTAGGGCCTGGACATGGTGAGGTCCAGAGTGTCGCCTGTGAAGGTCGTGTCTCCCGACCACTCGACGAAGAAGAAGCCGGCGTTCGGGACCCCCACCAGTTGTGCCTGGTCGGTGGGTAAGAGCCAGGCGATGCCGTTCGCATCGAGAGTCACCGAGCTGGTGACGCTCCCGGTCAGATCCGCCGTCGCCCGCAGACGGTGCTCGGTCTGCAGGTTGGCGGTGAACGTGTCTGGCGTTGCGTCGATGGATACGTTGTGAGATATGGCGCCGCCATCGCTCCAGGACTGGAACACGTAGCGCGTCAGCGTGTCGCCCTGTATGGGGTCAACGGCAATCGTGTGGTTGCTCGGGTAAACCCAGGTCGCGACGTAGGGGGCTGCCTGATTCACGCCATCCACCACCACCTCGGTACCTGCACTGATGTTTGTGGTAATGAGCTCGTTCACGATGTTGAAGTTCACCCTGAAGGCTACACTTCCGTCGGGGTTCAACGTGATGCTGTCTACTCGCACTCCCGAGTTCGAGTTGTCGTTTAATTCCGAGTTGGGCGTAGTAGATGGGCCGAAGGCCGTGTTGTTCAAGGAACCCGGATAAGGATCGCCCGCGTCCCCGCGGTTCACGTTGTTGCCCAGGTGATCCAGACCGTCGGCCTGCTCGAGGTCGAGCCCGTGCGGTACCACCGCGTTGATCGTATTGGTGTTCCATCGCGCCGCGATCTTGTCCGGATCAACGTGCCACACAAGCAGGCCCGGCCCGCGCAGGTTGACGTCCGAACCGAGCCGTTGACGGTTTTCCAGCAGAAAGTACTCGTTCGTTCCGGCGACATCGATACGAAGCGCTGTGTCGCTGGTGATTATCGGATTGAGAACGTGTGTACCGGTCCCCGTCGACTGGCTGACCGCATCGACTGCAATCCAACCGATGTAGTCCTTCGAGAAAGCCGAGAGGTGTGCGGGACTCGCTTGCACGTTCCAGTTCCCAGATCCCATGAGCCCCCAGAATCCGATCCCTTCCGAGTTCCCGCTGGTATCGTAGTGGTCCTTGAGGTCGAGCATCCCGTGGCCGAGCTCATGTGAAAAGGTGC
>JAZGAL010000219.1:0-5545 GCA_036475815.1 Gemmatimonadota bacterium | reverse complement strand
CCACCATCTTCTCGCGTAGCAGCGCTCCGCCGCCGCCCTTGATCAAGTCGAAGTTCGGAGCCACTTCGTCGGCGCCGTCGATGGTGAGATCGACGACGGGATGATCCGCCAGCGTGGTCAACGGAATGCCGAGACGCCGCGCTTCCGACTCCATGTACCTCGAGCACGGCACGCCTACCAGGTTCTTCAACTCCGAGGCCTCGAGCAGTTCGGCGATCCGGCGTGCCGCAAACAGTGCCGTGCTGCCGTGCCCCAGGCCGACAACCATGCCGGACTCCACGAACTCGACCGCCCGTTCGGCGGCTTGCTGCTTATAGGCGTCGGCTTCCCTGCTCACTTCCCACATCCTCCTCGTCACCAGTCAATGCACTACGCGTGTAGGCCCGAGCAGCGCATTCTCCGGGTCCACGGCGATGCGCTCCGGCTCCCCAGGCAGCGACCACGTGAAGTCGCTCTCGCGATCTTCTACCCAGAACGTGCGCGCAAGCCCGTAGCCCTCACCCTCCACCTCGATCTCCAGCGGGAAACGGAACGGTTCCCAGGATTGCGTTTGACGAACCCGAAGCAAGAGGCTCTTGCTTCCGGCCTCCCAGCTTGGACGCACCTCTACCTGCGGGTAGCCCGGCCGCCACAACCACTGCTCGAAGAACCAGGAGAGTTCCTGCCCCGAAGTCTCTTCCAGGATGCGTCGAAGGTCTGCGGTAAGCGCCGTCCCGTGAACGTAGCCCGCGTAGTAGCGCCGGATCCCCTCGAAGAACGCCTCGTCGCCCACCATCTGCCTGAGCATATGCAGCACCCAGGCGCCCTTCTGGTAGCTGTTGCTGTTGAGAAGCTCGAACAGATCGGCCGGCTCGTCATCGATCACCGGTCGCGCGACATCCCGGGGTGACGACACATAGCGCTGCTCGTCGTTCGCGCGGACACGGGCCGCAACCGTTTCGCCGGCAGTGAACTCGAAGAAGACACTGCTGAAATAGGTGGCGAACCCTTCCGACAGCCAAATATGCGGCCACTCGCGCTCGGTGACCGCATCGCCGAACCACTGGTGGGCGATCTCGTGTGCCACCAGGCCGTTGCCGGCGCCGACCCGCACTGCTCGCTCGGAGAAGAAGATCACGCTGGAGTTCTCCATTCCGCCGAAGCGCGTCGTCGACTCGACCAGCGCCAATTTGTCGTACGGGAAAGGCCCGATCAGGCTGTCGAAGAAGGCGACTATCTCGGGCGCCGCGCGGAACAGTCGGAACGCACGCTCTTCGTCTTCCGGGTAGACCCACTGTGTGATCAGCACGCACGGCCCGGCGCCCTCCTCGCAACCAACCGCTCCCACTTCGCCCACGGACATGTCAGCGGCACCGACCACCATGGTGTAGACCGGTATCGGCTGATCGGTGGCCCACACGGTCAGCTTCCTGCCATCGTCCAGCAGCTCCTCGGCGACTAGGCGGCCGTTGGCCACTACGGCCCACTCCTGCGGCGCGCGTACACGGAACTCGACCGTCGCCTTGTCGCCGGGATGATCGATCGCCGGGAACCAGTAGTGTGCCCGGTTCGGCCAGTTATCGGCAAAGACCGCCGTAAGGCCATGCTCGTCACGAACGAAGTAGAGCCCGTCTTCGGGAGTGCCGCCGTAGTACACCTCGACGGTGACCGTATCGCCGGCCGACCGCCGGCCCAACTGCACTTCCAGGCTCTCCGCATCGCGTGCAAAGGGCGCCCGGACTCCCTCCACCTTCACCGAGTCCACCTCGAGACCCGCGAAGTCGAAGCGGGCGGCATCCAGCCCATCTTTCGTTACCACCAGGGTGATCGCGGTGGCAGCGCGCAACGACGGCGTCTCGGGACCCAGGTCGAGAGAGATCCGGTAGGCGAGCACATCCACGGGAGCTTCGGGACCACTCGCCGGCGCGAGCTGGGTCGATCCCGTGCAAAGCCAGATCGCCGGCACGACCGCCGCCAGCGACCTAACCGCGGGTCGCCACATGCTTCCTCACGAAAGCGACAAGGCGCCGGAAGTAGTCATCCCCATCGATCGATAGTGTGTCGTTGTGACCGGCCCCACGGATCTCGTACCACTCCTTGGGCTCCGGACTCGCCTCGTACAGCCGCCGGCCCATCTGCACCGGTACGATGGTGTCCGCATCGCCGTGGATGTAGAGCACGGGCGCGCGCAGGTTCGGGACCTTCGCGATTGAATCGAACTGGTGCGTCATGGAGCGCAGTAGCATGGCCGGCAGCCACGCGTAATGCAGTCGCCCCAAATCGAAGGCCGAGGTGAACGCCGACTCCGCGATCACAGCGCCGGAGGGATGTTGCGTGCCCAGCTCGATGGCCACGGTGGACCCCAGCGACCGGCCGAAGAGCACCAGCCGCGACGGATCCACGCCTCGCTCTTCGACAAGGTAACGGTAGGCCGTCAACCCATCGTCGTAGAGCGCTCGCTCCGACGGCTCGCCTTCGCTCTTCCCGTATCCACGGTATTCCATGATCAGCACATTGAAGCCCGACGCTACCAGCAGCGCCACGTTGTCCAGCCGGTCGTACAGGTTCCCGGCGTTTCCGTGGAAGAAGAGAAGGTCGGCGAACGAATTCTCGGCGGCAGCGTAGATACCATGCACGCGCACCCCGTCGGCGGTATCGAGCCAGACCTCTTCTACGGCGGAGGCGCCGGGTAACCGCGGGGTCGGCGCATCACCGCTCACGCGGGTCGGGAAGTAGATGAGCTGCCGCTCGATCGCGCTCAGCATCAGCCGCCCACCCGCCAGGAAGAGCAAAGCCGCGACCAAGACGCCGGCCGCGGCGTACAGTGTCTTCCGCCACACATCACCTGATCGCCGATTCAGAAACACCCCTTTGTCTTCAGGCCTGCCGGGAACCGGGGAATCCTTCACACTGGCCGATTTGCAGGCTCCATACTAGGATGATGCAGGACCACACGCCAGGTTACGAACTTGAGTAGACTGTACCTCTTGCTTGTCCTTTCTCTCCTCATTGGGCCCACCCCCAGCCGGGCCCAGGAGGGCACGGCACGACATGACAGCGCACGAGCCCATATCAGGAATGGTCATGCCCTGGCGGCGGCTGGCGACACGCCGGCCGCCCTGGCCCAGCTCGCCGAGGCCGTCGCGGTCGCCCCTGACTTCGCCGAAGCCCACTACCAGCTTGGCCGCTTTCTCGCCCGGAACACCACACCCGAAGATGAAGAAGATTCACGGGACCGGCGGCGGGCGCAGAGAGAGTTGCTGGAAGCGATCGATCTCGATCCGAGCAACCCGGTGTATTTGGCGGAGCTCGGCCAGTTGCGTCTCGGGCGGAACCTGCCCGGCAAGGGTGACAGCATCCTGGCAGGAGCGATCGAGCGGCTGAGCGCCGGCGGGCCGGCGGACAGGGCGCTGCTGGCCGACCTGTACTTCAACCTGGGATTCATCGAGGAGAGGGATTACGAGCGGTTCCGCGATAAGCACATGGTCACGCCCACCCGGATGGCACCCACCACCACCGTCACACCTACCCTCTCACCCTGGCTGGGCCGCTACATCGACGCCCATGCCTATTTGGAGAACGCGCCGGAAATCCCGGAATCGGGCCTGGCCGTCAAAGAACGGATATTCAAGTACTACCGGAGCGCCTTGCGCTACGATCCGACGCACATCGCGGCCTCGAAGCGACTGCTCCTCTACAACCTGGAAGACAACCTGCTGCCCGAGTACATGTCCATAGCCCGGAGGTTGGCCGACGCGCACCCCGACCACCCCGAGGCCAACCTGTATCTCGGCTTGGGTCTCCACGCATTGGGCCGCGAGGAAGAGGCGGGCGAAGCCTTCGACAAAGCCCTCGCCGCCATGTCGCCGGAGGAAAAGGCGCCGTTTCTGAGCCCGGAGCCCGTGATGCGGCCAAGGCCGGCTAAGGCCTACAAGCAGCTCGACCAGGAGTCCAGGGGGCGATTCGAGGATCTCTTCTGGCGGATGAGCGATCCACTCTATCTCACGGACGCGAACGAGCGCCAGCTCGAGCATCTATCGCGCGTGGCATACGCCGACCTTCGCTTCTCCGAGCCCGCCACCGGGCGGCGCGGCTGGGAGACGGAGCGCGGGATCATCTTCATCCGCTACGGGCCCCCTGATGTGATCGCGCGAGTGACGCGGTCGATCTCGCAGGGTGCTACCAGCACCATCATTTGGGCCTACAGTGGCAGTACCGCCTTCATGTTCAGGCAACAACCCGGCTACTTCTACACCAGGTTCGCCGGCGACTACGAGTGGCTCGCCAACGAGGCACGGTATCATCAGCCGGCGGCTTACGCCAATATCCCATCGATTCCGCTCCTATTGGAGATCCCGGTCCAGGTCGCCCGCTTCCGTGGCGACTCGCCGCAGGACCTGGCGGTGGAGATCCACTCCGAGTTGCCGCTGGAAGGTCTGGCGGCGGGCCTGGATCTGGAAGAGAGCGAGATCGAGACGGGCTTCTTCCTGCTGAACATGCAAGGCGAGAAGATCGTCCGTGAGGTGAAAACGGAAGTCCTGTCCTATGCGGATGCTCCCGCCAGGAATCCGCTGCGCAGCTGGCGCCTGCACCTCCCGGCTGCCGGCAGGCTGGTGGCTGCCGTCGAGGCGCGCGACGTCACGTCGTGGCGGGCCGCCGTGGCGCGCGACACGTTCACGGCGGAGTTCTTCACGGACGATTCGCTGAGCGTGAGCGACATCCTGCTGGCGGACAACATCAGGCTGCTGTCCCGGAAGCCGAAGCGCCGCTCCGACTTCGACATCGCCGCCAACGCCGCCCGCCGCTACGTCCCCGACCAGCCCGTGCTCATGTACTACGAACTCTACGGCCTCGATCGAGACGCCGAGGGATTCGCCTCCTACGAGGTATCGCTGGCCGTGACCGTTAGATCTCTGAGCCGCGAGGGTACCATCCTGGGAGGCGACAGGAACCCGCTCGCGATCCTCGGAGTCCTCGCCGACGCCTGGGGCTTCACCATCGTCGGCGACGACCGCCTCGAGCTGCGCTTCAGCCGCACCCTGGACATGAAAGACCGCGACCGCGCCACCGAGTACCATAGCCTCGACCTTCGCAAGGCGCCGCCGGGAGAATACGAGATCACGCTGAAGGTCTGGGACAACCAGCGCCAGCAGCTGGCGAGCCGAACCCGAACGTTCACGGTGATCCGCGAGAACTAACATCCACCGACACCCAACGTAATCGGTTCTTGCCCGAGTGCGGACGTTTCCCGAAGAAACGGGCGCGCCGGCGCGCTGGTTACGGCCCTGAATGATGTCGAAATAAGTTGCCGCCGGCCACCGGACACGCCCGACTCCGGCCCCGGTCGGCTCATCATCCCCACATCCCTTGCCGCTTGCCCACCGTGACCTGTGCCCACACAATACGCCCTTCCGTCATCAGATCTTCAAATCGTGAAAGGCCTTTGATACAGGATCCGCTGACCATCGCCGGGCTGATCGCCGGAGTCACAGCTCTGGCTTTCTGGCTCGATCACCGCTTCCCACCTCTCTCCAAGCTGGGCGCCTCGCTGATGGTGATTATCTTC
>JAZGAL010000218.1:0-2213 GCA_036475815.1 Gemmatimonadota bacterium | reverse complement strand
CGAGATCGAGGATATCATCGCCGGATTCGACGGTGATGAGGAATACTTCATTACCGGACTGCCGGTGGCCGAGGACACCTTCGGCGTCGAGATGTTCAAGCAGATGGGGATCACGGCGCCACTGGCCGGCCTGGTCGTCTTCCTCCTCATGTGGTTCTTCTTCCGCAGCTTGGCGCTGGTCCTGGCGCCGATGATCGTCGCGATCGTGACCGTGATGATCACGATGGGCCTGCTGATCGGCTTGGGCTTCACGGTCCACATCATGAGCTCGATGATTCCGATCTTCCTCATGCCGATCGCCGTTGTCGACTCGGTGCACATCCTGAGCGAGTTCGCCGATCGGTATCCGCAGCTTAAGAACCGGGAGGAAACGATACGGCAGGTCATGCGACGCCTCTTCACACCGATGCTCTACACTTCCCTCACATCGGCGGTGGGCTTCGCATCTCTCGCCCTGGCTCCGATCCCGCCAGTGCGCGTGTTCGGCATCTTCGTCGCGATCGGAATCATGGTCGCCTTCGTTCTGACGATCACGTTCATTCCGGCGTATATTGCTCTCCTGAACGACGCCAGGATCGCCAGGCTCTCACGCGACCCCGCGGCGACTGGAGACGAACGATGGTTGGCTCGCGTTCTCGCCCGATTCGGCCCCCGCACGGTCAGGTTTCCCAAGACGATTCTGGCAGCGACGGCCGTGGTGGTCTTCGTGAGCGTGTTCGGCATTACGCGCATCCAGATCAACGACAATCCCGTGCGCTGGTTTCGGCCCAATCACCCGATTCGGGTAGCAGATCGCGTCCTGAACGAGCATTTTGGTGGCACGTACAACGCGTTTCTCGTGCTTACCGACGATCCCGCAATCGATCGGCTGGCCGAGGTGGATGGCCGCGTTCGGGCGCTGCTCGAAGAGGCGGTCTCGACGGGCTCCCCGGACGTTCGGCCCGATTGGGAGGAGCTGACCGAATCGGTGAGCACGGAGGCGAGCGATGGGCGGGTCGATGAGCTCGTGGAGGCTGCGTACCTGAAGCTGGATGAAGCGAGCGACGCAGGAAGCGAGGCCGTCGCCGAGCTATGGGATGAGATCCTCGCCGTGTTGGAGGCCGCTCAGATGAGCGGGCAGCCTTTCAAGAGTCCAGAGGCCCTCGGTTATATCGAGGGACTGGAAGCCGATCTGCTACGCTCCGGCCTCGTGGGCAAGTCCAATTCCCTCAGCGACATCGTCCGAACCGTTCACCGGGAGCTGCGCGAAGGCGATTCGCACTTCTTCACGATTCCGCCGAGCACCGGAGGCGTGGCGCAGACGCTTCTCACCTATCAGTCGTCCCACCGGCCGCACGACCTGTGGCACTTCGTGACTCCGGACTATCGGAGCGCCAACGTATGGCTGCAGCTCAAGAGCGGCGACAACCGGGACATGACGCGCGTTACGGAACACGTGGCGGGTTACATGGCGGAGAATCCTCCTCCTCCAGGTGTCACGGCAGGCTGGGCGGGTCTCACCTACCTGAACGTCGTATGGCAGAAGGCGATGGTGAACGGGATGCTCAAGGCACTGCTGGGAAGCTTCATCGTCGTGTTCATCATGATGGTCGTGCTCTTTCGCTCCTTCTGGTTCGCACTGCTCGCCATGCTGCCGCTATCCATCACGATTGCCTTCATCTACGGGCTGATCGGACTGACAGGGAAGGACTACGACATGCCGGTGGCCGTGTTGAGCTCGCTCACGCTCGGCCTCTCCATCGACTTCTCGATCCACTTCCTCCAGAGGGCCCGCGCCATTCAGCGTGAAACGGGTAGCTGGCGCGACACGGTCGAGAGAATGTTCAGCGAGCCGGCGCGCGCGATTACGCGCAACGCGATCGTGATCGCGATCGGCTTCCTCCCGCTCCTCGGATCAACGCTCACGCCATACAGCACGGTCGGTTTCTTCCTCGCCGCCATCATGGCGGTCTCCTGCATGGTGACGCTGCTGCTGCTGCCGGCTGCGATGGAGCTTCTGAAGCCACGACTGTTCGGAGAAGGTGCGGCGCTGCCCGCCGTAGACCGCCCTGGGGGAGGGAGCGTATGAGACCCGCTGAGAGATGGATCTTTTTGTTCGCGATCGCTTCGTGCCTCGATGCCACCGTCCTCGGCGCGCAGGATCTGACGGACGTGGACGAGATCGTGGAGCGGGCGAACCTGGCTGCGTACTACGCCGGCGACGACGGGCGGGC
>JAZGAL010000217.1:0-20987 GCA_036475815.1 Gemmatimonadota bacterium | reverse complement strand
ACACGGTCACCGATGCCTAGATTACGCGCGCGCTCCTCCGCCATGGGACGATCCGGTCCATCTCCGACGAACACGAGCCGCGCCGGCACTTTCTCCATCACGCGGGCCGAGACACGCACAACGTCATCGATACGCTTCACGGGCCGGAAGTTGGAGATGTGCATGATGATCTTTTCGTCGGGATTGGCGAGCGCGTTGCGATCCCCAACGTCGGCTCGGCGCTGGAAGAGCTCGGTATCCACGAAGTTCGGGATCACCCGCACGTCGCACTCGTCGCAGCCGAACGTCGCCACCGTCTCCGTCCTCAGGAACTCCGACACCGCAGTCAGTCCATCGGACCGCTCTATCGAGAACTTGACAATCGACCTGTATGAAGGATCCTGACCGACGAGCGTGATGTCGGTGCCGTGCAGCGTGGTGACGACCTTCAGTTCGTCGGGCTCCTCGAGCATCTGCTTGGCTAGCCATGCCGACGTTGCATGAGGCACCGCATAGTGCACGTGAAAGAGATCGAGGTGCCGTTGAGTCGCCACCTCGTGCATCGCCACGGTCACGGCCAGCGAATAGGGCGGGTACTCGAACAGCGGATAGTGCGAGACTTCGATCTCGTGAAAGTAAGTGTTCCTGAGGAAGCGCGGCAGCCGGAAGGGATGCGCGTACGACACGAAGTGGACCTCATGACCACGCTGAGCCAGGGACATGCCCAACTCGGTGGCGACGGCACCGCTTCCGCCGTACGTGGGATAACAGCTAATTCCGATCCTCATGTCATTCGCCCCAAGCTATCGCTGAAGATGTCTCTGATCCAGCCTGTCCCACCCGCTCGCCCCAGATCCGGCACACGTCCCTCACCAGTTCCTCGCGGGGCCGGCTCGCGTCGATCCGGATTGTATCCTCCGGGAGCTGGTGCCGAAACCAGGTGAGTTGACGGCGCGCGAAACGCCGCGTGTTCCGCTTCGCCTCCTGCACCGCTTCTTCAAGCGTCCGTTCGCCACGCAGGCAGGCGACGAGCTCGGCATACCCCACCGACTTGAGTCCCGGAGAATCCGGGGCGTATCGTTCCAACAACATTCGCACCTCATCCAGCAGCCCATCGGCCATCATCCGCTCGAAGCGGCCGTCGATGCGCCGGTATAGCTCCTCACGCGGCAGTTGCAGGCAGAAGACAGCGGCCGATAGCGTGGGGGTGGGGGTGGGGGTCTCCGGCGGCCTGTCCAGCCACCAGGAGTGGCCGCGCCCCGAGAGGAGCACCACCTCGAGCGACCGCGCCAGGCGCTGGGCGCCTCCCTCTCCCTGCAGGACCTCCGCCCGCTTCGGGTCGAGCCGCTCGAGCCAGCGCTTCAGTTGCCCCGTGGGCTGCCTCATCAAGTAGCGGCGCAGGCGTGCCCGGCGCTCGGGGTCGAGCTCGGGCTCAGGCCCCAGGGGTGACAGGAGCGCGCGGACGAAGAATCCGGTACCGCCGACGATCACCGGCACGTGGCCGCGGCCGCGAATCTCACCCATCCAGCGCCACGCATCGCGTGCGAAACGGCCCGCGCTGTAACTCTCTTCCGGGTCCAGGCAGTCGATCCCATAATGGCGGACGCGACTCCTTTCCGGGGCCGCCGGCTTGGCCGTCCCGATGTCCATGCACCGGTAAACCTGCCGCGAATCGGCGGAGATGATCTCGCCGGCCAGACGTTCCGAGACATCCAGCGCCAGCCGGCTCTTGCCGGTGCCGGTAGCGCCGGTGATGACGATGGCGTCGGGCGTCGGTGCCGGCATCCTCGGATCGCCGCTCAGAAGTCTTCAGCTGCGGCCGAACCGACGCGCGAGCTCCTCCAACGACAAACGGAGGATGGTCGGACGGCCATGCACGTCGTGGCTGGGAAGTTCGGAGGCGAAGAGCTGATCGAACAGTTCCATCATCTCGAGCTCCGAGAGCGGCTGTCCGGCCTTGATCGCCGCCTTGCAGGCGAACGACTTCGCGACCCGTTCGTGCTGGTTGCGGGCCGAATCGACCAGCGGCGATCCGTGAGCGAGCTCGGAGATCATCTCACGGAAGCAACTCTCGGCGTCGAAATGGGAATGCGGGTTGGGCACAGCGTGAATGATAACCGTGTTCGCGCCGAAGGCCTCCAGCTCGAAACCCACCCGCCTCAGCACCCCGGTAAGTTCTCCCACCGCCTCGGACTCTGTGGGCGACAAGCGAACGGTGATTGGGAACAGCAAACGCTGCGAAGTCGCCTTCCCCTCGTCAAAGTCCCGCATGAGTCGCTCGAACAGCACCCGCTCGTGCGCCGAGTGCTGGTCGACGATGATCAGTCCGCTCCGCGTCTCTGCCAGGATGTAGGAATTGTGGAGCTGCCACATCGCCCCGGGGCTGCTCGCCTGCCACGCCGCGGGGACCTGCTGCTCATCCGCCGGCTCGGCGGCCCGTGATTCGCTCGGCACGAAGAGAGCCATCTGGGAGATTCCAGGCCCGCTTTCCGCCGAACGCGGCGGCACCGGGCTGGAAACGACCGTCCGGGACACGAGCTGGCTCGTCCCGCCAACGTGCCGACCCAGATCCGGTGCGCTCTCCAACCCCTCCAGACAAGCCCGTACCGCCGCGGTCACCATCGCCTCCACCTTCATTTTGTTGAGGAACCGCACTTCCGCTTTTGTCGGGTGCACGTTCACGTCCACCTCTTCCGCCGGCAGCTCCAGGTAGAGGAACAGCGCCGGGCGATGGCCGTGAGCTATGGTCGTGCGGTAGCCCTCCTGGGCGGCACGCACGATGAATCGGTCCAGGAAGGGGCGGCCGTTCACAAACAGATAGGTCTTGCGGGCGCCGGGCCGGGTGTCCGCAGGCCGCTGTATGAGGCCGGCCACCCGTACGCCACCCGACACGTAGTCCAACGGGATGAGCTCTGACTCCAGCTCCTTACCCCAGATCGCGCCTACCCGGGTCGCCAGGTCTCCCGTGCGCGGCAGATCGAGCAGTTCCCTCCCGTTCGAGATCAGCCGGAAGGCGGTGCTGAGGTTGGCCAGGGCGAGAGCGATGACGGCTTCCGAGGCCGCTCGCGTCTCGGCCGCCGCGGAGCGGAGGAACTTGGCCCGAGCGGGAACGTTGAAGAAGAGTGATCGCACGTTGACGGTGGTCCCGGGTCGCCTGGCGATCTCGTCCACCGCGACTACCCGGCCGCCATTGATCTTTATGCGGGTTCCCGCCCCTCCTCCCGCCGGTGCGGATTCCAGCTCGAACCTCGAAACCGCCGCGATGGACGGCAGCGCTTCGCCACGGAACCCCAGCGTGCCGACCGTCCTGAGGTCCTTCTCGTCCCGAATCTTCGACGTGGCGTGCCGGTCGATAGCGAGCAAAGTGTCGTCACGAACCATCCCGTGCCCGTCATCCGCCACCCGCAGCTCCGTTTTCCCTCCGCCACGGATCTCGATCTCGATCTGACCGGGCAGTGCATCGAGGGAGTTCTCGACCAACTCCTTGATCGCGGACGCCGGTCGCTCGACCACCTCGCCGGCCGCGATCTGGTTAGCGATATGGTCGGGCAGGATGTGAATGCGACGTTGCATGCCCCGAAGCTATCGGGCATGCCAACCGCCATCAAGCGAGGCGGCTGGACTATCGGGGCGAGGCGCGCCGGCGGATCTAGCGACCGAGACCGTAGAAACGACAGGCATTGAGGTAGGTTGTCTCGGCAAGCTCTTCCGGCTCTTCGCCCCGGATCTCGGCCACGCGTTCCAGCACCTCTCTCACCAAGGCGGGCTCGTTCCTGCGGCCGCGCCGGGGCACGGGGGCGAGATAGGGGCTATCCGTCTCGACCAGGAGCCTGTCGGCGGGAACCGCCCGAACCTGCTGGACATCCTTGAAGTTCTTGAACGTTACGATCCCGGAAAAGGAGACGTACCAGCCGGCTTCCAGCCCCGCCTCCAGCAACTCCGCCCCTCCGCTGAAACAGTGCAGGACACCGATGGCCCGGCCACGATAATCGCGCACGATTCCGGCCACCTCGACGTCCGCGTCGCGCGAATGCACGACCACCGGCATGCCGAGGCGCTCCGCCACTTCGACCTGAGAGCGGAAGACCTCGATCTGCGTGTCCCGCGGCGCGTTGTCGTAGTGGAGATCGAGCCCCGTCTCACCAATCGCCACCACGAAACTGGACCGCGCCAGGTCCTCCAGTTCGCTATGCGCCTCTGGGTTCCAGCGGTGAGCTTCGTGCGGGTGGATGCCCGCCGTGGCGAGCACCTGCGGCTGCGAGCTTCTCTCCGCCAGCCCGATCGCGTCGCGAGCGTCCTCCAGATCGCTGGCGATCGAAACGACCGTCCTGACCCCCCGCCCCGCCGCCCGCGAAAGAACGGCGTCCAGTTCCGAGGCGAAGCTCTGGTCCGTCAGATGTGCGTGCGAGTCGAAGAGCCTCACACGTCAGCCTGTGCTGGCGGCTACTTTTCGCCGATCGGTCTTACTTCGCACCCCGCCGGACCGCTGCTCCACCTCGAGAAGTACCGGGGATGCGACGAAGATCGATGAGTAGGTACCCACGACGACCCCTGCGATCAGCACGATGGTGAACTCGCGTATGACGGCACCACCGAAGACGGCCAGGGCCAGCAGAACCGCCAGGGTCGTGCCACTCGTCATCACCGTGCGCGGCAGCGTTTCGTTGATGGAGCGATCGAGTATCTCGATGTATGGCAGGCGCCGCAGCTTCTTGAGGTTCTCGCGAATGCGATCGAAGACGACGATCGTGTCGTTCAGCGAGTACCCGATGATCGTCAGAATGGCCGCCACCGTGGCAAGCGATATCTCGATGTTGAACACCGAGATGATGCCGAAGACTATGAGGACGTCGTGGATCGTCGCGATGATCGCGGCGAGCCCGAACCGCCATTCGAAACGGAAGCCCAGGTAAAGCAAGGTCAGCAGGAACGATATGAGCACCGCACCTATAGCGCGCTGTCTCAGTTCTACGCCTACCTTGGGACCCACGGCTTCTCTTCGCAGAACCACGTACGAGCCCTCGCCGAACTTGTTCGTCAATTCGCGATCGACTCGGGTCGCGAGCTCGCGGTCGCCTCCCTCGATGAACTCGGCCATCCTGATGAGAAACTCGCCGCGCGTGCCGAAATCCTGAACCTGGATGTTGGTGAAGCCTACGGCGCCCAGGGAACTACGAACGTCGGACGCGGACACGTCCTCGCTGAAGCGCACCTGGAAGAGGGTCCCGCCCGTGAAGTCCACGCCGTAGTTCAGGCCGCCGTGAAGCAGCACCGAGAGCAGGCCGATGATGATGAGAGTACCGGAAATCCCGTACCCGATCTTGCGCTGCTCCAGAAACTTGTAATCTGCGGTGGCAAATAGCCGCATCGCTTGTTCCCTCTGCCTCTATATACGCAGCTCGGCGGTCGGCGACCGTCGCTCGAGCCAGGTCAGCATGAACGTTCTTACCACGAAGACTGCGCTGAAGAACGATGCGACGATACCGATCGACAGAGTCACCGCGAACCCCTTCACCGGTCCCGTACCGAACTGGTACAGGATGATGGCCGTGATCAGCGTCGTCAGGTTCGAGTCGATGATCGCCGACAGCGCCTGCTGGAAGCCGCTATCCACCGCGGTCCTCGGTGTCTTGCCGCCCTCCAGCTCTTCGCGGATGCGCTCGAAAATCAGCACGTTGGCGTCCACCGCCATGCCCACAGTCAGGATGAGACCTGCGATCCCCGGCAGCGTCAGCGTGGCCTGCAGGCCAGCCAGGCCGCCAAGCACGATGAGCACGTAGATCAACAGCCCCAGCACCGCAAGCACGCCGGCCATCCGGTAGTAGGCGACCATGACCACGACGACCAGTATCAACCCTATGATCCCCGCTACCCTCCCCTGGTCGATCGAGTCCTGTCCCAGCGAGGGGCCGACGGTGCGCTCCTCGATGATCTCCATCGGGGCCGGCAGCGCACCGGCCCGGAGCACGAGCGCCAGATCCTGCGCCTCTTCCAGCGACGAGCCAGCGCCCAGCTCGATCTGCGCCCTCTCGCGAAGCACATCGCGGATCACCGGAGGATTGCCCTGCACTTTCCCATCCAGGATGATCGCCATGCGATCGCCCACATGCCGCGTTGTGCCGCGCTCGAAGATGCGGCCACCCTGGCGCGTGAGCTGGAACGGCACGATCGGCTGGCCGGTCTCCGGGTCACGGATGGCCTGAGCGTCCACCAGGTACTCGCCCGTGATGAGCGGCTCAGCCTCGACGACGTAGAGGGGATGATAGATCTTGCCGGCTACGCCGCGAGTCTCGGTGCCCCACAACAGGTCGATCTCGCTGGGGATCCGAACCTGGACGCCGGGCAGGGCGAGGTAGCCCTGCACCGTCTCGACCTGCGGCCCTTCGACCAGGAAGACGCCCGGCTCGCCGGCATTCAGAAGCAGCAGCGTGAGCGGCCGCAGTTGCGCCTCCCGGCGCTCGGGCGTTTCCACCTCGGCGCTATCGCGCTGTTGGAACAGCTCCTCCAGGCTCGGTGCGCCTTCGGTTCGCGCTTCTTCAGGAAGCCCCCCCGGTCCCAGCTCTTCAACGATCAGGCCGTCGAGCTGTGGCAGGCGTTCCCTGAACGTCCCACCGTCGGTCACGATCTTGAACTCGAGGAACGCCGTCTGCTCGATGATCGCCTTCGCGCGGCCTACGTCCTGGACGCCGGCCAACTCGACGATGATCCGATCCGTCCCGATCCTCTGGATCATGGGCTCACGCACGCCGAACTGGTCGATGCGGTTGCCGATGATCTCCCGCGCCCGATCGGCCGCGTCGGAGCGCGCCTCGGCGCTCATCACACCTTCGGGATCTTCCACCTGCAGGAGCAGGTGGGTGCCGCCCTGAAGATCGAGACCCAGTTTGAGCGGCGAACCTCCCTGCCCCCGCAGAGACGGGCCAAACAGCGCCCAGAGGCACATGAGGCAAATGACACCGATCGTGACCAGCCGTCCGCGTATTCCGGAGAACATCCTCTACTTACGTTCCTTCCCTGTGTATCCGCTCGGGCAAACCACACCGGCACGCCAGGTTTGCGCAGCCAGGGGTGACCGGCACCGACTTATTAGTGAATCCAGCGCGAGAAACGTGGACTGGGTGGCCCGCCTTGTCAATCCTGTCGGCGGCACCGAAATCAGACCGGACTACCAGGCGAGCTGCTGCTCGCAGGTCGGGCAACGGGGCAGCCCGAATCTCACCTCGGCGCCGCATCGGCTGCAGCGGGGTGAGCCGTTTTCCCGGGGCCGCCACGCCCTGGGATAGCCAGTAGAGAGCGCGAGATACAGAAAGCCGCTGGCCACAGTCAGGCCGATCAGGAAGAGCAGCATCGGCCCCTCAGAGAAGGAAGCGCCGACGGGACCCAGCACCGATTCCATGTCCATGGCGTCCACCTGGAGAAGCGCTGACTGGAAGCGCCGCATGGCCACCAGGAAGGGCACCATCATGGCGAACCCGAGCGCAGCGAGCAGACTGTAGACGAACCGTCGAGCGGCTACCGGCATCGGTCCTCTCTCAGGAAGAAATGCAAACAAAGGAAGCGAATGGGCCCGGCAGGACTCGAACCTGCGACCTACCGATTATGAGTCGGCTGCTCTGACCGACTGAGCTACGGGCCCGCACCACCTTCGACTATACCCGCAGGGCCGATACAACGTCAAGCCTGCTCGGCTTGACAGTGGACATGCCAGGGCGAAGTTAGTCGGGGCCGCCGCAGGGTGATTCCGTCGCCCGCTGCCGCACTTCTTTGGCAAAGGAAGCTTCATGAGAATACTGATCGTCGGCGCAGGCGCCGTCGGTTTCAGCCTCGCTGAGCACCTGTCGGAGGAGGGTCACGATATCGTGCTGGTGGATCAGGATCCCGAGCGTGCCGCACGCGCTCAGGACCAGCTGGATATCATGACCGTCACCGGCAACGGCGCGAGCATCAGCGTCCTGGAGAAAGCGGGCATCGAGGATGTTGACCTGTTGGCTGCCGTCACCAGCGTCGATGAGGTCAATCTCATCGCATGCATGTCCGCGGCACAGTACGACATACCGATCAAGATCGCCCGCATCTCGAACCCGGACTACTTCAGTGAAGCAGGCCGGTTGAAGAGCGCCCAGCAGGGCGTTGACCTGATGATCAACCCCGAGTTGGAATGCGCCCGTGAGGCGTTCCAGCTTCTGCAGTCGGAAGCATCCACGGAGCTGGCCTTTTTCGCCGGTGGTCGCGTACAACTCATGGGTCTGCGCGTCCAGCCCGATGCGCCCATCGTCGGCCAATCTCTCCAGGAAGTGGCGACCCGGGTCGAGGACCGACGATTCCTGACCGCAGCGGTCTTGCGAAACGGCGAAACCATCATCCCGCGCGGCGACTATCGATTCCAGGCCGGTGATCAGATCTACATCATCGGCGAGTCGACGCAGATGCCGCTGGTGCTGAAACTGGCAGGCTACCCGGAGTTCAAGCTGCGCCGCGTGATGATCGGTGGCGGGGGCCGCACAGCGGTCTACCTCGCCAAGATCCTGGAGGAGCACAACGTCGATTACACGATCATCGAGTCGGACCGGGCTCGCTGCGTGAAGCTCGCCGAGCTGCTGAAGAAAGCCCTCATCCTGCACGGCAATGCCACTGACATGGAGTTGCTGGAGATGGAGGGTGTGGAGGAGATCGAGGGTTTCGTGGTCCTCACCGGCAGCGACGATACCAACATGCTGGCCAGCCTGCTGGCCAAGAGTCACGGCGTCCCCAAGGTCGTCGCTCTCATCAACAGGATCGATTATATCCCGCTGGTGAGCCGGGTGGGCATCGACGCTGTTGTCTCGCCGCGTATCTCGGCGGTGAACAGTATTCTGAGACATGCGCGCGGGGGCATCGTTGTCGGGGTCGCGGCGCTGCGCGGGATCGACGCGGAGGTGATCGAGTTCAATGTGCAGCCGGCGTCCGACATTGCCGGCAAGACCCTGGCCGAGATTGACTTCCCCGACCACAGCCTGGTGGGCGCGATAACAAGGGGGGATGAAGTGATCGTGCCATCCGGACAGGTCAAGCTGGCCAACGGCGACAAGGTCACCGTCCTGGCGCTGCCCGACGCGGTGAAAGCGGTCGAGAAACTGTTCCAGTGATAGGACTCCTGTGAGCGCGCGCACCGCTCTCCACATCATCGGCCTGATCGTCGCGGCCGTCGGCGCCGCCATGGGCTTCTCGGCGATCGTGGCCTTTCTTTACTCGGGACCGGACGCGCTTCCGCTGCTGGCGGCGGCGGCGATCGCGGTCGTGCTGGGCATCGCCGCCAACAAGCTCACACCGCGGCCCAAGGACCTGACGATCCGGGAAAGCTACCTGATCGTCACCCTCGCCTGGCTGAGCGCCGCCGTTTTCGGCGCACTCCCCTATTGGTTCGCGGGCGTCGCCTCACCGCTCGACGCGTTCTTCGAGTCGATTTCCGGGTTCACTACCACCGGCGCCTCTATCTTCCCGGATCCCGAGTCGCTACCGCGCGGAATTCTATTCTGGCGGGACCTGAGCCAGTGGCTGGGCGGGATGGGCATCATCGTGCTGGTTGTGGCCGTGCTCCCCTTCCTGGGCGTCGGTGGCATGCAGCTCTTCCGTGCCGAGGTGCCGGGGCCGACCCCGGAGCGGCTGCAGCCCCGTATCAGACAGACGGCTTCGATCCTGTGGCGCGTCTACGTGGGCCTGACGGCCGCACAGGTGATCCTTTACCTGGTGGGCGGGATGAGCCTGTACGATGCGGTCACGCACGCCTTCGGTACGATGCCGACCGGCGGCTTCTCGACGCGGACAGCGTCGATCGGGGCCTTCACATCGCCCTTCATCCAGTACGTGACCGTTGTGTTCATGTACCTGGCCGGCGTGAACTTCGCGCTTCACTATCGCGCTCTGAGAGGCCAGCCGAGATCCATTCTCGAGGACGAGGAGTGGCGATTCTACACGCTGTTGTTGCTCTCGGCGTTGGCGATCGTGCTGGCGGCGAACCTGGTCGCCGGGACCCACAGCTCACTCGAGGCCGCCTTCAGGGCCTCGGCTTTCCAGGTCGTGTCCATCGGTACGACCACCGGTTTCGCCACCGCCGATTACGTGACCTGGCCGGCCGTCAGCCAAGTCGTGCTCTTCTTCCTGATGTTCGTTGGCGGCATGGCGGGCTCGACGGGCGGTGGCATGAAGACGATGCGCATGTGGGCAGCTCTCAAGCAGGGCGTGGTCGAGCTGCGCAAGCACCTCCACCCGCGTGCGGTCATAGTGACACGTGTGGGAGGGAAAGTCGTGCACGAAGGTGTGATGCTCAACATCCTGGCCTTCATGCTGCTGTTCGTCGCCTCGTTCATCATCGGCGCGCTGTTGCTCACAGCCCTCGGCGTGGATCTTGTGACGGCGGCGGGAGCGTCGGCGGCGGCCATCGCGAACATCGGGCCGGGTCTGGCCGGCGTGGGGCCGGCGGAGAACTATTCCTGGATGCCGGCAGTGGGCAAGATCGTCCTCAGCTTGTTGATGCTCCTCGGCCGGCTCGAGATCTACACGGTCCTGGTGCTCTTCCACCCGGAGTTCTGGCGCCGTTAGCGCCCGACTCGACTGTCAGGTCACACCACCTCGATCGTACCCGCGTCACCGGATCTGAGCTCACCGATCTGGGCCGCCGCATGCCCCTCGGCCTCGAGCGCCTCGACGAGCTTCGCAGAGTCCCCGGCAGCGACGGAGATGAGCAGCCCTCCCGATGTCTGGGCATCGCAGAGCAGGAGCTTCTCCGTCTCCGTGACCGACTCGCTCCATCGCGTGACCGGCTCGACGAACTCCTGATTCCGGCGCGACCCTCCGGGCACACAACCCTCCTCCGCCAGCTCCCCGGCCTCCGGGAGCATCGGGACCTTCGCCGCCTCTACAACCGCCGCAACGCCACTCAGTCGCGCGAGCTCCGACAGGTGGCCGAGCAGACCGTAGCCCGTGACATCGGTGATGCAACCCACGTCACGCGACCTGGCCAACTCCAATGCGCGCTCGTTCAGCCTCAACATCGACTGCATGGCCACGGCGACCGCATCGTCTGACGCTACACCCCGTTTGATGGCGGTGGAGATCACTCCCGTCCCGATCGCCTTGGTCAGAATCAACTTGTCACCGGCCCGCCCGTCGCTCTTCCGGTAGATCCGCTCGTTTGCCAGGACTCCTACCACGACCATCCCGTACTTCGGTTCCTTGTCGTCGATCGAGTGGCCGCCGATGACCGCGACACCAGCTTCGTCAGCCTTATCGCGACCACCGCGCAGAATCTCCACAAGGACAGACCGATCGAGGTCGTTTATCGGGAAGGCGAGGATGTTCAGGGCAAAGAGCGGTCGGCCGCCCATCGCGTAGATGTCGCTCATCGCGTTGGCCGCCGCGATGGCCCCGAACTCGTAAGGGTCATCGACGATGGGAGTGAAGAAGTCGACCGTAGTGATGAGCGCGTGCCGGCCGTCCAGGTTGTAGACCGCCGCATCATCGGGCGCCTCGAGGCCGACGAGCACATCTTTCGCCACCCCGCTCCCGAGAGCATCAAGCGCGCTGGCCAGGTCCTCCGGACCTAGCTTACAGGCTCAACCCGCGCCGTGGCTGTACTGTGTGAGGCGCACCCGCGCCGAACTGGGTGTGTTCATATGGAAGCGAACCTACCCACACGCGCGATCGCGGGTCAAGCACGCTTGCCAAACCAGCTCAGTTCAGGCAGAATCACTCAGCCGTCCCACCTGACCGGAGGCGGTATGCCCGTTGAATAGCGACGCATTCGCAGCTGCGCGCCACGACATGGTCGAGAGACAGATCCGGCGGCGCGGGATAACCGATAGCCGGGTGCTCGAAGCCATGGAACGCGTGGAGCGCCGTCGTTTCGTCCCCGCCGAGTATGAGCGCCTGGCTTACGATGACTGCGCTCTGCCCATCGCCCTGGGCCAGTCCATCTCGCAACCTTACATGGTAGCCGCGATGTCCCAGGCTCTCGAGTTGACTCCCACCAGCCGCGTTCTCGAGATCGGCACCGGCAGCGGTTATCAAACGGCGATACTGGCGGAACTGGCAACTCCAGTGTACACCATCGAGCGCCTTCCAGAGTTGTCTCTCGATGCCCAGGCCGTGCTCGCGTCACTCGGCTACACCAACATCGAGTTCAGAATCGCAGACGGGTCCAGGGGCTGGTCGGACGAGGCACCCTTCGACGGCATCATGGTGACGGCCGGCGCCGCGCAGGTCCCGCGGGCGCTGCTCGAGCAGCTCGCGGACGAAGCCTGTCTGGTGATCCCCGTGGGCAGTTCGCCCGACCAGGATTTGTATCAAATACGACGCGAAGGAGACTCATTCGAGCGGCGATTCATCACGCGCTGTAGGTTCGTGCCGCTGATCGAAGACAGGGAAAAAGAATAGGACCAGGCGCACCCGAACGAGTCTTTACTCGATCAGTTCCACGTGCGCCAGCTCAACCCAACCCTCGCTCTCTCCCCCGGCGGACACCCTGAGCCAATCCCCGCGCCTCTCCTGCACTCGATAACCGGTCCCCGGGCCCGGCGTCGCCAACACCTCGCTCTGGCGCACGGGCCCGGCACGCAGAGCAGCATCGCTACCCGCTATTACGGCGTACTTCGCTTGCGGGTACAGCATGAGGGCGGCGGCGAACACAGCCAGCGTCAGTGAGGCTCCCCCGCCGAAGGTCAGGTACCCTTTCCGCCAGCGCCGTCTGGCGATGAGCCCGGCGCAGCCCGCGAACCACAGCAGTGTGAACAACAGGGCCAGCTCATCTCTCGACAGCGGCAGGGGTGGAAGTGCGCTCCCCACCACGGGATCCTCGCCGACGACCAGCCGCAGGTTGAAACGGGCATCGCCGTCCCGGGGCCGAACCCGCAATGTCTTGACCCAGTAGGCGACCGCCTTCCCCCGCTCGTCCAGCTCGTAGTAAGCGTTGCCCAGATTGTACATGAGGTTCGGGTCCGCCGGCCTCTCCACCAGCGCCACCTCAAACAACGCGGCCGCACCTGCGTAGTCACCGCGGCTGTACGCGGCTACTCCTTCCTGGAAGAGTCTGTTTGCGCCGGCGGCATCGCTCTCCTGCGCGGCTGCAAGTTCCGGCAGCAGTACCAGGAGTCCGATAGCCAGCGCGGCCGCCGCGCCGCCCCTCCCCGGACCCCAGCGCAGGCTCTTCTCGGAAACTGCTTCCTTGTCCACCAACGCGAGCAGCCGGTTCGCCTTCAACAACATCTCCAGCGCCATCGCCGTGTCCGGCGCATCCGGCGCGTAGCGTAGGCGCCCGCAACGCTCGAGCAGATCGATCATCTCCAGAGCGACAGGCGGCGGTACACCCGCATCCTCGAGTGCGTGCTGTACCTGCGCGACACCCAGCGTGGAGAGCTCCGGCTGATGGAGCCTGGCCTCCAACCAGCCCATTACGGCCGCACGAAGCTGGCCGTAGAAAGCCGGATCGCCGGACTCGGCCAGCGGGCGCAGGTGGCGCAGCAGTTGCCGCCGCCGCTGCGGTCGCCGGCGAGCGACCGGCGGGCTGCGCCGACGGTACCGGCCGACAGCCAGTGAAGCGAGCAAGATGAGAACCGGGACGGCCTGGATGATCCAGAACGACCGTCTGGCCGGGAAACGCATCGGCTGGCGTCCGACTCGTGCTTTCACGTAGCGAATCGCCGTCGAGCCCACGGCCCCTGATGCCACCGCCCCCGGCGCAGCGGGCCCGACCCTCAAAGTCACCGGCTCGGTGCGCGCCACGACGTACGTGGCTTCGACAGGATCGAAGTAGGGCAAGCGCAGCTCGGGCATCACATACTCGCCGGCTCGTTCGGGGACCAGGACCCAGGAGAAGCGTTTGTAGCCGGCAAGTTCGACGCCGCGGAGTTGCACTTCACCATCCTCGCCGCCGTCGTAGACTCGCACACCGGCGATTTCCGGGAACTCCGGGCGCGCGAGCGAGCTGAGGTTTCCCGAGCCGGTCACTTCGAGGACCAGCCTCACAGCCTCGCCGGCTCGCATATCGGACCGATCGAACCAGATCTCCGTCTCGTAGCGGCCAACGGCGCCGGCAAAGTCTGGGGGCACGCCTTCGCGAGGCAGCGGGCGGACGACAATACCGGCTGGAGCGCTCTCGACCTGGAACGTTTCAGGAGCGTAGATGAGCCCGCGTCGGACTTCGTAAATCACCGCGGCGGGCGGGATGCGGAGAATCCCGGGGCTCAGCGGGAACAGCGCGCGTCTGTAGATCTGCACGAAGTACTCGCGACCGTTCACGATCTGCCGTTCCGGCCTGATCGACCCCGGCAGATCCGCGGTCCAGAACCCTTGCACTTCGGGGGCGCGATATTCCGGCTGGCGCTGGAGACGACTGCGGACCGTCGGATCGAAGAATGCGCCCACCGTCAAGGTGACCTGCTGCCCCACGTACGCCGTCTCGGGCTCGACCCACAGGCGCACCGCGACTTCCTCTTCTGCCCTCGGGCCGAGGCCGCCTGGAATGGCAGCGGCCGCACCCTCACGCTCGACCACCAGTCTGAGGGCTTGGGTCTCATAGAGCGCCCCGTCCACCGTGGCCCGGATCGGTGGGATGGTGAGCTCGCCGGACTGCAGGACCTTGAGCGTGTACTCGCGAGAGAACTCGCGAATCGCGCCCAACGACGCCGAAAACCGGAACGTAGACCGGTCGGAGACAGACAGCACCTCGAACCCGTCCAACTGGGGATCCTCGATCTCGGGCCTGTACACGCCTCGCGCGCGCAGACTAACCGTCAATAGCACCGTCTCACCCACCAGCGCCGTGGGTCGGTTCAACGATGAACTGACCTCGACCTCATCTGCCTGGCCGGCGAACCCTGATGCCATCAGCAGGAAGAGAAGCGGCTTCATCACCAGTCCGGGCCCTTCACTCGCTGGCGCTGGCGACGAAGCTTCTCACGCTGCAGGCTGCGCTCGTTCTCTTCCACAGCCCGCAGGATCTGCTCCGCCAGTTCTCTGGGCAACGGCTGATCGGCGGTACCCAGGTCCGAACCCTCCCGCCGCCGCTCGCCCGCACCCGGAAATGTCGTTCGCGAGTCTCCCTCCCGGGGCCGCGGCTGCTCAGCGCTCCCTTCACCCTGCTGCTGCTGCTGCTCTTGTGGAGGTTCACCCTCTTCGCCAGCCAGCGACTGACGCTCTCTTTCCAGCTCGTCCATGCGGCGCATCGCCAACTCGAGATTCCAACGGGCATCCTCCCGCCCCGGATCGAGCAACAGCGATCTGCGATAGGCCTCTATAGCGGCACGAAGACTCTCTGGATTCGCTCCGCCGTCCTCGGGTTCCTGTGCCAGGGCGTTGCCCAGGTTGTAGAAAGCGCGCGCCCGCAGCTCGGGAGACTGAGCCTGCAGCGATTCGATGAGATTCTCCCGCGCGCTCTCCAACTCGCCGATCCGTAAGAGCGCCGTGCCCAGGTTGTACCGCGGTTCGGCCATACCACCGCTCCTGGCAAGCGCCTCGCGATAGCGCTCCACGGCCTTCGGGTAGTCGCCCCTGCGGTAAGCACGGTTCCCCGCCTCTTCCTGACCCCAGGCACGGAAGCCCAGAGCGGCGATCCCGAGCAGCAATGCCAACGCTGTGGCTCTCACCGCTGTCTCCTCCAGGCCCACGCCTGATCCATGAGCAGCAAAAGCAAGGCGCCCGCCACAAACCACTGAAACCTCGGCGTCCAGCGCACGCCGCGCGTCACTTGACCGCGGCCGCGCTCCAGCTCCGAGAGCGCGGCGAGCACTCGCGTCACGCCGCCTTCATCGGCGCGAGCCCAGAACCCTCCGGTCCTTCGCGCTGCGGAGGAGAGGGGTTCCGTGACCATCCGACTCAACACGACTTCGCCCTCGTGGTCCAGCTTGTAGCCGCCGATCCGTTCACCCAGACGATCATGTTTGGGGATCGGTTCGGCACGATCGCTGCCTATGCCCACGACGTACAGGCGGATCCGCTCGCCTGCAGCCGCCCTGGCAGCGTTGAGCACCTGATCTTCCTCATCGTGCGACTCGCCATCGCTCAAGATGACGATGGCTCGATCGCCGCCCTCGGAGCCATCCTCTCGCAACAGAGCTATCGCCTCGTTGATCGCGGCCGAGGGCGAAGACCCCGGCGTGCCGGCCATCGTTGGGTCCAGCGCGTCCAAATACAGATCGAGCGCTCCATGATCGATGGTCAAGGGAGACAGGAGATAGGAGGTACCCGCGAACGCGACGAGTCCGATCCGTTGACCCTTCAGCTCGTTGATCAGGCGACGGCCCTCGAGGCGCTGGCGCTCGAGCCGACTGGGCCGTACGTCCTCCGCCCACATCGATTCCGATACGTCGAGGACCAGCACCACGTTCAGCGCCCGGGTCTGCTCCTCGACCTCCTGAGCGCCCCACTGCGGACCTGCCATGGCAAGGCCCAGCAGCGCCAGAGCCGCGGCGACCAGCGCCCCGCGCCGATACGGCGAGCCGGTGAGGTCGATCCGGGTCAGCCGCTCCAGCATCCCCGAGCTGCCCAGCGCATCTTGCGCGATCCGGCGCCGCCGCTGCCACAGATACACCAGGATCAGACCCAGGGCGGCGGCCATCATGCCGGCCCATACCCAGAGCGGAGACTCGAGCCTCACTGGCTACCCTCCATCGAACCAGTCGTCCCCATCACACGTACAACGGATAGCGGCGGACGCGGAAGATCCATTCGGCGACGACCAGCAAACCGGCCAGCAGAACGAACGGCCGGAAGCGCTCGCTGAATTCCACATACCTGCGGATATTCACCGGCGTTTTCTCCAGCTCGTCGATCTGCCGATAGATCTCTTCCAGTGCGCGGGCATTGGTGGCGCGAAAGTACTGCCCGCCCGTGATAGCGGCGATCCGGCGCAGCAGGTCCTCATCGATACGTACCCGCATATTGGCGTACTCCGTGCCGAGCGGGCCCGGCCCGATGGGCACCGGCGCCACTCCCTCGCTGCCCACCCCGACCGTGTAGGTTCGAATGCCGTAGGCCGCCGCGGCCCGGGCCGCGGTGATCGGATCGACTTCACCCCGGTTATTCTCACCGTCGGTCAACAGGATTACGACCTTCGAGCTGCCCGGTGTGCGGCGTAACCTGTTCGTCGCAGTGGCCAGGGCCGTTCCGATCGCCGTTCCGTCCTCCAGCAGATCGACCCGCAGGTTCTGGATCGCGCGCTCGAGAATCTGGTAGTCGATAGTCACCGGCACCTGCGTGAGCGCTTCACCGGCGAAGGCGATCAGCGCGATCCGGTCGTACCGCCGGTTCTTGACGAATTCCAGGACGGTGCTCTTCGCGACCTCCAGGCGGTCGAGCGGTTGCATGTCCAGCGCCAGCATGGAGCTCGAGATGTCGACGACCAGGGCGATCGCTATCCCTTCAGCCTCCACTTCCTCCGTCATCACTCCCGTCTGAGGCCGGGCCAGAGCCACGATGAGCGACAGCAGCGCTAGGCCACGCAACACTGACGGCAGGCCCGCCAGCCAACGGTTGATCCTGCGGCTGGCCCGAGCGGCGATGTCGCCACGCGAGTAGCGGAAACCGCTGCGTTCCTTCCGCCAGAACCACCAAAGCGGAAAGATGATCAGCAGCGCGAACGCCCAGGGAGTCTCAAACGTCATGTGTTCGTAAGCTCTCGTCGGGATCCGACTGCTCAACGCCGGCAAAAAGCTCTTCCAGGACGGTCACCGCCCCTTCGGCCCAATCGTCCTCTTCCCATACTGCCGCCTCCTCGACCGGAAGCTCGAATTCTGCAATCCATCTTCGCACCGACTCGAGCGAATCGGCCTCCTCCTCCGGCGATGGCCGGCGCCGCGCGAACTTGACCAGGTCAGCTTCGACCAGTAGCTCGCCTAGCAGCACTACCTCCGATGGATCAACTCCACCGCCGCCTACGGCTGCCACCAATTCAGGAGTAGTCAAGTCGAGTCTCCAGCGCTCCTCGCTGCCGGCGAGGAACTCACGAACGATCTGCGACAGAGCCGAGTAGAACCCCTTGACCTCACCCGCCTCGGCCAGGCCGCCTTCCTGCAAGCGATCGAGCGCGGCCAACGCACGCTCGCGGGCCGGCGTTCCGGAGGGTACAGGCACGGCTGAGGTACTGCCGTGCCGCCGCACGTAAAGGAGCATCGCCAACAGGGCGAGCAGAACCAGCCCGGCAGCTGCCAGCTTCTCTGAGAGGCTCCAGTTGCCGCCCACAACGTCGGCCGGCGGCTGCCACGCGAGGGTGTCGGCATCAGCGTCCTCCGGCAGCACCGATGCGACATGGATGGACCTCTGCGGTAGCGGGACCCGCAATTCGGCAAGTTCGCTCACCACGCGGATATCTCCCGCCGGCAGCAGAAGGTCGCCCACGTTCCAGGCAACGAGCTGATAACGGGCCGACCGCACTCCCCCGCCAGCATCACGCGGCAACAGAGCAGGGCCGAGCCCGGTGACCGGGCCGCTGTCCGGGAACTGAGGAAACGAGACCCGGGCATTCTCCAAGACGCCCGCGATCGTGACGCTGAAGGTAAAGACCTCGCCAATACGCACCGAATCCGATTCAAGCACCGCCTCCACCTCTATCGCTCCGGGGCTCTGGGAGCCGTTCTGCGTGCCGAGCGCCAGAATGGCGAGGGCCAGGAATCTCATCGCGCCAGCTTCCGTTCCCTGGCGCGGAAGAAGTTGATCAGCGGCAGCACGTAGGACCGATCGGTCTGTATCTCGATCTGGTCGACGGACAGGCGTCGCAGCATTCGCCGCAGGCGCATATCGTCTTCGCCGGCCAAGTGTTCGAACTGTTCTCGCACATAGCGGTTACCGGAATCGAGCACGATCCGCTGATCGCTCTCGGCATCGATCAACTCCAGGTAACCGACGTCAGGTAGCGACCGCTCCCGTGGATCGGACACCGTAACCGCGACAAGATCGTGCCGCCGGCTCAGAACCTTCAGCGATCGTTCGAAGTCGGTGTCGAGGAAATCAGAGATGAGAAAGACGATGGCACGGTGCCGCAGTATGCGGCCAAGATAGTCGAGGGCCACCGACAGATCAGTTCCGCGTCCCGTCGGCTCGAAGGCGAGCAGATCCCGGATCAGGCGCAGCGCGTGCCGGCGACCCTTCTTGGGCGGGACAAACTCCTCGATCCGGTCGGTGAAGGAGAGCAGTCCGACTCGATCGTTGTTCTTGATGGCGGCCATCGCTAGGACCGCTGCGATCTCCGCTGCCACTTCACCCTTGAACCGGCCCCGGGTGCCGAATTGCTCCGAGCCGGACAAATCCACGGCGAAAAGGACCGTCAGCTCCCGCTCTTCCGAGTACTTCTTCACGTACGGGTGGCCCATACGGGCCGAGACATTCCAATCGATGGTCCGGTACTCGTCACCGGGTGCGTACTCACGCACCTCGGCAAACTCCATCCCCTGTCCCTTGAATACGGATTGGTATTCGCCGCTGAAGAGAGTATTGACCAGGCCGCGCGTACGCAGCTCGATCAACTTCACCTGGCGCAGAACCTCGCGAGGCACCGTCTGCGTGGTTGCGGCCATACTCAACAGTCAACAGTCGAGGGGCGACTCTCGGTCGTTTGTTGCACGTTGGTCAAGGTACTTCCACTGCCTCGAGAATGCGGCGTGCGATCTCGTCTGATGTGACCTCTTCCGCCTCCGCCTCATACGTGCTGATGATACGATGGCGAAGTACATCCGGCGCCACGGCCTTGACATCATCCGGTATGACGTACCCCCGGCCGCGTAGATAGGCGTACGCGCGGCTCGTCTGAGCCAGGTAGATCGTGGCCCGGGGTGAGGCGCCATACTCTATCAACGGTTCCAGCTCGGGCATACCATAGTCGGCCGGCTCGCGGGTGGCCTGCACAAGGTCGACGATGTAGTCGGCGATCTTATCGTCCATGTAGAGCCGGGCGATCTCGTTCCGCGCCTCCAGAATCGCTTCAGGTCCCGTCACCACGTCCACTTCGATCACGTCGCCCGAGGCCATGCGGAGCATGATCTCCTTCTCCTCCGCGCGCGACGGGTAGCCGATCGTCACCTTTAGCATGAACCGATCGACCTGCGCCTCCGGGAGCGGATAGGTTCCCTCCTGCTCTATAGGGTTCTGAGTCGCCAGGACCAGGAACGGCTCGTCGAGCTTGAACGTCTTGCCGCCAAACGTGATCTGCTTCTCTTCCATCGCTTCCAGCAGCGCCGACTGCACCTTGGCCGGTGCGCGGTTCACCTCGTCCGCCAGGATGATGTTGGCAAACAGCGGACCCTGTCTCGGCTCGAAGTCCCCTGTCTTCTGGTTGTAAATCATCGTCCCGATCAGGTCCGCCGGCAGGAGGTCTGGCGTGAACTGGATGCGCTGGAAGCTGGTGTTGATCGTCTGCGCGATCGTGCGGATGGTCAACGTCTTGGCGAGTCCGGGAACGCCTTCCAGCAGCACGTGGCCGCCCGTGAGCAGGCCGATCAGGATGCGCTCCACCATGTACTCCTGCCCAACGATGCGCTTGCGCACCTCACCGAATATCGCCTCGGCGAGCTCGATACCGACCGTGCCGGCCACCGGACCCAGGACCTGCTCGTCGCGTCCCTCGGACTCGACGGTCCGCTCGTCCTCGTCGCGTGTTTCTTCCAGCGTGATCTCGTCAGTCATGCGCGGTCGTCGCCACGTACATCGGTTCTCTTGTCAGGAATCTCCGTCCCCCGATCAGCGCTTGACCCGCTCGCCGCCGTCTTCCCGCTTGAAGATCCAGGCGGCTGCAGCTCCAGGTCGAATATCGTTCTTTCGACTCGCCAGGTCCACGTCGGCGATGGATCCCTCATCCGGACCCGGCGCATGAGTCACTTCCTTCAGATAGCGGTCGATGCGGTCGCGCCAGGCCTTCCAGTTCGACGGCCGCAGGTCCACCCAGCCCCGCGCAATCAATCGCTCGTCGACCTCCCCGCCCTTCTCCGGCCTGACCTTCAGCTCGGGCCCGCGGAAAACCTTGCTGCCGTCAGCCGTGATAATAGGAA
>JAZGAL010000216.1:0-30262 GCA_036475815.1 Gemmatimonadota bacterium | reverse complement strand
CTGGAGAGGAACTTGAATGTGGAGGGGACGTCAGCCACCGCTGACGTCCGCCTCCGCATGCGCTTCCAACAGTCGAGAACGGGCGTACCGGGCGAGCGCGATCTCAGACTCGAGATGAATTTCGCCTCGAGCCCCGACGGCTGGCGGCTGGAGAGCGTGCGGCCGCGCCGCTAGTTCCCCGGACTCAGGAACAGCTCTATGGAGGCGACGATCAGAAGATCGTTCTGCAACTTAGACCCACCGCCCGTCAAGGCCGCATCGCTCAGAATCGTTTCGTTGAACGAGGAGATATAGTCCCTCAGATCAACCCGGAGCCACAGAGCCCTCGCTACCCCGTACTTCAGGCCGAGGCCGACGACTCCAGCGATGTCGCTTGTGTCCTGGAGGTCATCGTAGAAGTCTCCGCTGCGGCTGACCAGTCCCACTCCACCCGAGATGTAGATCAATAGCGGTTCCAGCGGCGGCCTGATCAAGGCGTACATCAGGTTGATGCTGCCAAGGAACAGGTTGGCATCAACGTCGCCGCTGACGGGGATAACGTTGCCGTCAACAATGCCCAGGATGTCTCCTTCGACGCTGCTGGGCACATACGCAGCCTCGGCCTCGATGCCGATCCGGGCGGAAGGCCATACCGCCAATCGGCCACCGACGGTCCAGCTCGTCGACTGGCTGAACTTCAGCGAGATGTTCCCGGGTTCCTGCGTGGGAACCACGCCGTCGAACAGGTCAGCCGTTGGAAGGTAGACACCGCCGAAGGCGCTTATACCAACCGTCGTTTGGGCTGCCAGGGTGGATGGCGCGAGCGTTATGAGGAGCGTAAGAACTGCCGCACGGTACCGGCGCATGAGGCACCTCCGTGAAAGTAGGTCGCTGGGGGTGGACGACCGGCAGGGGGGGTCGGTCGGAATCCAAGATAGCAAGTTTCCCGCCCCGCAGGAAGTGGGTTCGAGTGGAGGCGCCCTGGACCGGAACCGGCCTGACAGCTGTTTTCGCTTGTCTAAGCACTGCAATCGGAGTAACTTAGCCGCACCCTCCCCCGCGCGCGGTACGACTCCTCTTGCCGTTGTCTCGTCACATGAATCGGTTCGTAATTGATGGCCAACTGCTTACAATGTGACACCGAGCTACCCAGGGACAGTCTCTTCTGTCCTCGCTGCGGAACACCGGCCGCGGACGCCAGTGTGGACGAGCTGCTGGCCTCGGCGGCATCGGACCCGACGGGACTCCTCGATCGGGTGCGGGCGGCGACGGCGGGCGAGTTCACCATCATCCGGGAGCTGGGTCGAGGTGGCATGGGTCGCGTCTACCTGGCGCACGAAATCGCCCTAGAGCGTCGGGTAGCCATGAAAGTGCTGCCACCGGCGTTTGCGGATCACACGGCGATCGTCCAGCGTTTCCAGCGCGAAGCTCGTACGGCGGGGAAGCTCAACCACCCGCACATCGTGCCGGTTTATCAGGTGTCGGAGCGTACGGGACTGTACTTTTTCACTATGCCGTACGTGGCAGGGCCCGACCTGCGCCAGATCCTGCGGCAGACACCACAATTGAGCTTCGAGGTCGCACGTCGTTACCTGCGTGAGGCGGCCGACGCTCTCGAGTATGCTCACGGGCGCGGCGTCATCCACCGCGACATCAAGCCGGAGAACATGTTGATGGAAGGCAGCCGGGACGGTCGACTCATGTTGACCGATTTCGGCATCGCCAAAGCGCTGGGCGTGGCAACCACGCTCACCGGGCCAGGGGACATGATGGGAACGCCGTACTTCATGTCGCCCGAGCAGTGTGAGGGGGCCGAGAGCGTTGATGGTCGCAGTGATCAGTACTCCCTTGGGCTGGTCGCCTACGAGATGCTCGCGGGGCGGTTCCCCTTCACGGCGGACAGCCTGGCCGGCATCGTCTACAAGCACCTGCACGAGTATCCCGAGCCGCTCGAGACGATCAGGCCAGATGTGCCGGGTGACCTTCGCTACGTCGTCGAGCGCGCGATTCGTAAGGACCCCAGCGAGCGGTTTCCGACAATGGCCGCTTTCCGGGAAGCGCTGGAGGAGTCTGGTGCGAGGAGCGTGGTCGGTGAGCAGATGGCTGCGACCGCGCCGGAGCCGCAAGCCCCGGGAAGACGGCGCTGGCTGGCAGTAGCTGCTGTCGCTGCGATCGCCGTCGCCGGTGCTTTCGTCTTGCAGCAGCGGATGTCATCCGCCGGCTCCGGGGATGCGCGGTTGGCGGAGCTAGGTATGCCGGGGGAGGAGGCCACCCAGCCGGCTGGGGGCGAAGAGCTCTCGTTCGGGCTGGTTCCGGCGGAGCTGGACAGTGCCGAAAGCGGTGCTGAGACTCCAGACTCGGGCACGGTGGCGAGTGAGCCGGCCGCTGGACGTGATGAACCGGAACAGGCGGCGGTATCGATCCCGGTCTCTGACGCGGGACAGCGACGCGACGAGCAGATGCTCGCGGCTCGCACCGAGGCTGAGGCGGCTCGAGCGCAGGCCGAACATGCCCGGCGGGCTGCTCTGGACGCGGGGGCGGACACCCTCTTTCCAGACAAGTTCTCTGCGATCGATGACCAGTTCTCCGGCGCCCGAAGCGCTTTGCGCGATGGCAAGATCGTTGCCGCAGCAGCGGGCTTCGGTGCTGCGATTCACCGCTTTGACACTCTGGCGGAAGAAGCGCGCCGGTGGCTGGCGCAAGCTGCCAGGCCCGAGCCCGACAGTCTCGCGGCCGAAGCCGGCGAAGCGAGTCCTGGGGATGAAGCGCCGGTGGTGATGCCGCCGAGGGAGGCAATCGCGGCGCTACTCGAGGTCTACCGAGAGTCGGTCGAGGCGGAGGATCTGAATCGCCTCGCTCAGGAGGTCTATCGGGGCCCGATTCCGCGGCAGGATGAGGAGTTCCTGGATCTTCTGTTCCGGAGAGGCGAAAAATACCAGGTGACAATCGAGCTGGAGAACCTGGAGATCGCCGACGATGTCGCCCGGGCGAAAATAAAGCAGAAGATGCGATACGAGCTTGCCCGCACTCACGAAGACCGCAAGTACGATTTGTCTCTCCAAATGTTCTTCGAGAGGAAAGAGCAGGGCTGGCGCTTGCTCAGGCTGGAGCGATAGAAGGGCTATCGCGTCGGCGAGAGCGAGAACTCCACCGCGATGGTGCCGATCAGGTCGTGCTGAGCCATCGAGTCGAATTGGAATCCACCTCTCGCTCTGGGCGCGAAGGACGAGATGTAGTCCCGGATATCGACACGCAGGAAGGTCGTCGGGCTCAGGCCGTAACGGAAGCCGCCGCCAAAAGCGAGCGCCAGGTCGGTCGTACCCTCGAGTGTACGGAGGAAGTCACCACTCCGAGCCACGAACCCAATACCTCCGGACAGATAGACGCTCAGTGGGCTGAAGGCTGCTCTGATGATGTCGTAGAGGGCGTTCACACTGCCCAGGACCACCGAAGCGTCGTCACTCGCGCCCGCATCAACGAGCACGTTGGGAATGTCCAGGCTGGAGAAGGCGTACCCGGCCTCAGCCTCGACCGAAAGGCGTGAAAACCGAACGGTCAGGCGACCGCCGATCAGCAGACCGGGTTCCAGGCCGAGGTTGAATATGATCGCGCTGGATGTGTCAGGCCTGAGTCGAACCGAATTGAAGAGATCGTTGGTCGGGAGGTAGCCACCCACGAAGGCGGAAAGTCCGACCCGCACCTGCCCCTGGAGCGGCGCGGCTGAGATGGCGAGTAGCACGGCGGCCTGCGCCAGCCTGCGAGTCATCCTCTACCTCCTGTCGAGGCTAAGTTCCGCGCTCGCGCCAGCTCCCGGCTGCCGTCACTAATCACGCCCCGCCCGCCAACGCGACCCGTACAGGTCGTAGCGGAGGTCGCGCAGGAACGGCACGTGACGGCGCACCTGCTCTATTTGTCCCAGGTCCACGTCAGTCACGAGAAGCTCTTCGTCGTCTGCTCCGGCCCTTGCGATGATCTGGCCGGCAGGATCGGCGACGAAACTCTCGCCGAAGAACTGCAGCTCACCGTCGATACCCGCGCGGTTCGCGACGGCCACGTAAATCTGGTTTGCGACCGCCGCCGCCTGAATCTCGATCTCCCACACGTCCTTGAACGCCTGCTCCGACATCGATGTGGCTGTGGGGACAACGACGATCTCCGCGCCCTGCAGAGTGAGCGCCCGGAAGTGTTCCGGATAGTGCCGGTCGTAGCAGATCGCTACTCCAAGTTTCCCGACTCGCGTCTCGTACACCGGCCAGCCCGTATCACCCGGCCAGTAGTAGAACTTCTCGTTGTAACCCGGTTCCTCAGCGATGTGGAGCATTCGGCTGGTGCCCAGAAGCTTCCCGTCGGCGTCGATAACGGGTGAGGCATCGTAGTAGCGCCCGGGAGCCGCCCGCTCGAACACGTTGATGACCGTCACCAGGCCGTGTTCCGCGGCGGCTGTCTGGAACAGCTCGGTGGTGGGCCCCGGAATCGGTTCCGACCATTCGAAGTACTGCGCGTCCGCGCGCACTTGGGGGAAGAAGAAATCGAACGCCAACTCCGGGAACACGATGAGCTCGGCCCCCTGGTCGGCCGCCTGCCTCATCCACTCCGTCGCCTTCTGAATGCTCGCCGTCCGGTCCCCTTCATGATGGAACTGCGCGCACGCCACTCTCACCCGTATCCTCCGTTTCCGAAGTCGGAATTCGTTGCATCGGGAATTAGGAACAATAGAGTAATTGAGCAATAGGACAATAGAACCGTGGAATGCCGGGCGGCGCCATTTCACGTCAGTTGTTCCCTCGAATTCCCGTCTTGACACGTCTTTGCGGTCGCAACAGGTTTGGCCACAAGCCGCGTGCCGGGCGCCCCCGGGTGGTATCCGTGGGCGCCCCGGTTTTTGGCTCAGGGTCAACTGAACGGTGTTCGAGGCGAAAGTGAGCGGGGAAAACTTGAAACTGGCACTCCCAGACGGTTCCCAGATCGAGGTCGAGCCTGGTATCTCGGCGCGAGACCTGGTGGAACGACTGGACGGCGGGCTCGTCGATAAGATGATAGCCGCCAAGCTGGACGACGAGATCGTCGATCTTGCCCGGCCTATCGTGCGCTCGGGCGAGATCAGATTCCTGACAGAAGACGATGAGGACGAGGACTCCCTCTACGTACTGCGTCACTCGGCGGCGCACGTTCTGGCCACGGCGGTTCGAAGCCTATGGCCGAACGCAGGGATCGGTTTCGGTCCCCCGATCGCCGACGGCTTCTATTACGACTTCGATGTTGAGCAGCCCTTCACCCCGGAGGACCTGGAGCGGATCGGGGAGAAGATGGCGGAGATCGTCGCCGGCGACGAGCCGTTCGAGCGGCGCGAGGTCCAGCGGGAAGAGGCGGAAAGACTGTTCTCGGACGACCCGTACAAGCTGGAGCGGCTCGCGGAGATTCCCGAAGGCGACACGATCTCTGTCTATCGCGACGGGTCGTTCTTCGATCTCTGCCGGGGCCCTCACCTGCCGTCTACCGGCCGGGTGAAGAACTTCAAGCTGCTCCACGCGGCAGGCGCGTATTGGCGGGGCGACGAGCGTCGCCCGATGCTGCAGCGCATCTACGGGACGAGCTTCTTCCAGAAGTCTCGCCTCGAGGAGTATCTGCGCCGACTCGAGGAAGCCAAGCGGCGCGATCACCGGCTGATCGGGAAGGAGCTCGACCTCTTCAGCATTCAGGAGGATGTCGGGCCGGGGCTGATTCACTGGCATCCCAAAGGTGCGATGATCCAGTTCCTGCTGCGGCGCTTCATCGAAGACGAGTTGCTGCGTCGTGGGTACGACTTCGTCTACACGCCCCACATAGCCAGAGAGGCGTTGTTCCGCCGATCGGGCCACCTCCAGGCCTATTCGGAGGTGATGTTCCCGGCCATGAAGATGGAGGGCGAGAAGGAGAGCTATCGGGTCAAGCCGATGAACTGCCCTTCCCATATGGAGATCTATGCCTCGCGCCAGCGGAGCTACCGTGATCTGCCGCAGCGCTACGCTGAGATCGCCAGCGACTACCGGAACGAGAAGTCGGGTACGCTGCATGGCATGATGCGCGTTCGCGGGTTGACCATGGACGATGCGCATATCTTTTGCCGGCCGGACCAGATAGAGGATGAGATCTATGCGATTCTCGACCTGGTCCATTACGTATACAGCACTTTCGGCCTTCAATATCGGCTGGACTTCGCTACGCGGCCTCAGAAGCGGATCGGGTCGGACGAGGTCTGGGAGCAGGCTGAGAATGCGTTGAGGATCGCCATCGAGCGCAGGGGGCTGACCTACGCTGTCGATCAGGGTGGCGGCGCGTTCTACGGTCCAAAGATCGACGTGAAGTTCCTGGATGCGATCGGCCGTGAATGGCAGGGCTCGACCATCCAGCTGGACTTCGTGCTGCCTGAGCGCTTCGGCCTCAACTATGTCGGCTCGGACAACCAGAAACACCGGCCGGTGATGATTCACCGCGCCATTTACGGCACACTGGAACGTTTCATCGCTGTCTTGATCGAGCACTTCGCTGGAGCTTTCCCCGTTTGGCTTTCGCCTGTGCAGGTACGCCTGCTGCCGATCTCCGACGAGCTGACGGACGCGGCCCGCACGGTTCAGGACGCGTTGCGGGCTGAGGGGCTGCGCGTCGAGCTGGACGACCGCGGCGAGACGCTGTCTTACCGGATCCGCGACGGCGAGCTGCAGAAGGTCCCCTACCTGGCCGTGATCGGGAACCGGGAAGCGGAGGCGGGTACCGTTGCGGTCCGGAAGCGCGGTGCCGAGAAGAAGCAGATAGTGATGCCGGTCAACGAATTTGTGGAGCAGGTGGCCGGGGAGGACCGCTCCAGGGCGCTCAGCTAGCTGCTAGCCGGTGCGAGACCCGTTGACAAGCGGGGGCGTTTGCCCAAGTTTCCTGCCCACAATGATGAAAGTGGCGGTAGATGGACGCCGCCCACCTTTCGGCCTGCACTCTGGGGTGCGGCGCTGCCGGGTCCAAACGGATAAGCCTGTGCGTGGTCGGTTGGATTGGTTGATAGCGCAGGCGGTTCTCCGCTTGGTCCATCGCTTTTTTGTTCATGTCCCGGCAGGACCTGTAGCGAAGGGAGACCGATTATCGATAAAAATGAGCCCCGCGTAAACAACCAGATCCGGATTAGCCCGGTCAGGTTGGTCGATGCAGAGGGCGAGCAAGTAGGGATCGTTTCGATCGAGGAGGCCCGCGCGGCCGCTGCGGAGCGGGGCCTCGATCTGGTGGAAGTCGCGCCGCTAGCCCGGCCGCCCGTGGTCCGGGTCATGGACTACGGGAAATACAAGTACGAGCAGGCAAGAAAGGCGCGGGAGTCGAAGAAGAAGCAGCACCAGGTCAAGGTGAAGGAGATCAAACTCCGCCCGAAGATCGAGGATCACGATGTTAACTTCAAAGCGGAGCACGCTCGCCGCTTTCTGAGTGAAGGAAACAAAGTCAAGTTGACGATGCGTTTCCGGGGACGCGAGATGACGCACACGGAACTTGGCGCCGAGGTTCTGGAGAGCTTCGCTGGACTTCTATCGGATGTCGGCCAGGTAGAGGAAAGGGCAAGGCTCGAAGGCCGAAACATGACCATGGTGCTGGCACCCAAGCGGTGACAGCATTGTGACGGAAGAGAAAGAGACGGAGTAGCGATGCCTAAGATGAAAACGCATCGGGCCGCAGCGAAGCGGTTCCGAAAGACGGCCGGCGGCAAGGTGAAGCGCCGAAAGGCATATAAGAGTCACATCCTGGCCAAGAAGACGCGGAAGCGTAAGCGCGGGCTGCGCAAGTCAACGCTGGTGTCCGCTGGCGATTTGAAGCGTGTGAAGCGAATGCTCGGTCTGTGATCGGGGCCCCGTGTCATCGGTCACGATCGATTCAGAAAGGAGTTCTATAGATGCCTCGGGTCACGAATCAGGTCGCGCGGCACAAGAAGAAAAAGAAGGTACGTGAGCTGGCGAAGGGTTACCGCGGCGCGCGGTCCAAGCTCTATCGCTCGGCCAAGAACGCCGTTGAGCGGGGGTGGAGCTACAGCTACCGCGACCGGCGCAATCGTAAGAGGGACTTCCGCCGGCTCTGGATTACGCGCATCAACGCTGCCACGCGGCAGCACGACATGCCCTACTCCAGCTTCATCAACGGTCTGCACTGTGCCGGCGTTGAGCTTAACCGTAAGACGCTGGCGGATCTGGCCGTGCGGGACCCGAACGTCTTCGGGAACCTGGTGGCCGTCGCGAAGGAAGCTCTGGCAAAATAGCGCGGCCACGCCGTGATGCGAGATTTCCTATCCAGGCTGCGCGAGCTCGAGGAAGCCGGCTTGGCTGCGATCGATGGTGCAGACAGCCCGGACGACCTCGAGCGTTTGCGCGTGGAGTACTTGGGCCGCAAGGCCCCCCTGACCCAACTGCTGCGCAGCGTAGGACAGCTCCCTGACGAAGAGCGGCGCTCCGCTGGCGCCGAAGCGAACCGGGTCAAGCAGCGTTTGCTGGAGCGTTTGGAGGCCCGTGCCGCCGAGCTGGCGGCGGCCCCCGCCGAAGTCTCGACCGAGCTCGACCTGACGCTGCCCGGCCGGGCTCGATGGCGCGGCGCGCGGCACCCGTGCACGTTGGTCACCGACGAGATCTGCGAGATTTTCAAGGAGCTCGGTTTCGTCCGCGCCCGCGGGCCGGAGGCCGAGACGACCTGGTACAACTTCACCGCGTTGAACACACCGCTCGATCACCCCGCTGTGGACGAGCAGGACACGTTCTATCTCTCGGACGACACCGTGCTGCGCACTCACACCTCGCCAGTGCAGGCGCGAGTGATGGAGAAGATGCAGCCGCCCGTGAGGATTGTGGTACCCGGTGTAGTCTACCGGCGCGATCCCTTCGATGCTTCCCACGCGCCGGCATTCGAGCAGGTGGAAGGCCTGGCAGTGGATGAGGGGATCAGCTTCGTCGACTTCAAGGCGAGTATCAGTTACTTCGTCCACAGGTTTTTCGGCGAGGACAGCGAGACGCGTTTCCGACCCTCGTTCTTCCCCTTCACGGAGCCATCGGCGGAGGTCGACGTCTCGTGTGTGCTTTGCCACGGCGAGGGGTGCTCCGCCTGCAAGGGCACGGGGTGGATCGAGATCATGGGGGCGGGGATGGTCGATCCTGCGGTCTTCGATAATGTCGGCTACGACTCAGAGCGCTACACGGGCTTCGCGTTCGGCATGGGCGTGGGCAGGATCGCCATGCTGCGTTACCGGATCCCCGATATCCGGTTGCTCTACGAAGGTGACGTACGCTTCCTCGCACAGTTCTCGCGCGAGCTATGAACATCTCGTACCGGTGGCTTAGGGCGCTGGCGCCTACGATCGGCAAATCCGCCGAAGCGGTAGCCCGGCGGCTCACATATACGGCCGTCCCGGTTGATGATGTCACCTGGCTGGGCGAGGGCCTCGACGAGCTGGTGGTGGCCCGTGTGGAGGTGGTCACCCAACACCCGAAGGCGGATCGTCTGGTCGTCTGTCAGGTCGACGCCGGTCGCGGCGCGCCGGTCCAGGTAGTGACAGGCGCGCCGGTGGTGGTGGAGGGCGCGTTCTACCCTTACGTGGGAGCCGGGCAGGCGCTGCCCGGGGGGCAGCTCGTGAAGCGGGTCAAGCTGCGTGGCGAGTCCAGCGAAGGGATGCTCTGTTCCGAGCGTGATCTGGGCGTTGGGCGTGACGCTGCCGGTATTATGCGGCTTCACGGCGAGTTCACCCCGGGTCAACTTCTGCTCGAGGCGCTCGAGCTCGACGATTACCGCCTCGATCTCGATGTCACGGCGAATCGCCCGGATCTGCTGGGCCATTGGGGGGTTGCCCGTGAAGTCGCTCCGGGTGGTGAAGCGGACCTGCGGCTACCGGATTTCCCGGGTCACAAGCGGGCTGAGTATTCCACCGAGACCGTGGTTGATGAGGGAAAGACTGCCGGTGTAACGGTCCGGATCGAGGATCCGGAAGGCTGCCCTCGCTACATGGGTGCAGTGATCCGCGGGGTGACGGTGGGCCCCTCACCCGAGTGGCTGGCCAATCGTCTGAGGGCGATCGGACAGCAGCCGATCAACAACGTAGTGGATTCGACCAACTACGTTCTGCACGAGCTCAACCAACCGCTACACGCATTCGACCTTGCGACGCTGCGAGGTCCGGCGGTCGTGATCCGAGGGGGGAGAGCGGGCGAGGTGCTCCGCACGCTCGACGGTAAGAACCGAACGCTGGATCCCGAGGTGCTGGTAATCGCCGATGCCGAGGTTCCTTGCGCCATGGCGGGTCTGATGGGCGGCGAGACGAGCGAGGTGGTCGAGAGCACTACCGATGTATTCATCGAGTGCGCCTACTTCGATCCCAAGCGAGTTCGCCGGGCTGCTAAAGGCCTCGGGCTGGATACCGACGCGTCCTACCGCTTCCAGCGCGGTATAGATCCGGATGGGCTACCGCGGGCACTGCGGCGGGTCGTCGAATTGATCCTCACCTCGGCCGGGGGTACCGTGGATGGTGGCGCGATCGACGTCAACCCGATGCCCGCACAGCCCCGATCGGCTGATCTCCGGCCTCGACGTGTGAGTCACCTGCTGGGCGTCGACCTGGACAGCGCGATGATCAAGGCATGCCTCGAGCCCATCGGCTTCGAGCTTCGGGAGGCGAGCCCGGAGACGCTCAACTTTCGGGTGCCGAGCTGGCGTCCCGATGTGGAGCGTGAAGTTGACCTGATCGAAGAAGTGGCCCGGCGGCACGGATATGGAAAGTTCCCGGACGAGATGAAGAGTTTCCGTCCCACGAGCCTTCGCGAGGACGGCTACGTCGATGTTTTCCATCGCCTTCAGGATCTCATGGCTGGCCTGGGCTTCCTCGAGGCCAAGAGCTCGCCCTTCGCTCCGGCGACCGAGGGGGATGTCCGCTTGCTTAACCCGCTCTCGGAACGTGAAGACCACCTGCGCAGGGACCTGCTCACCGGGCTGGTTCATCGTGTGGAGTACAATTTCGCCCGTGGCCAGCGAGATATTCGCCTCTTTGAGCTTGGCACGGCCTTCGTGACCTCCGATGGCCCGTTGCCGGAGGAACGGATCCGGATCGCTGCCGCATGGACGGGGCGGAGGATGCCATCGCACTGGTCCGACCAGGACAGCGACTGGGACCTGTGGGACCTCAAGTGGCTCGTCGGCTCCGTGGCGCCCGTCTTGAGCGTGGACGCTGAGGTGCGGCCGGTGGACCCGGGCGACGGGAATGGGAGCTTCCAGGAGCCGCTGGCAGTTGTGACACCGGATGGGCGGACGCTCGGCTGGGCCGGGCTGATAGCGGCAGCAGCCGTGGAAGCACCTCGCTGGGCCGGCTCGGTGTGGGGCCTGGAGCTCGAGGTTCTTCCGGGTCGGCCTGGGCCGGTCGTCCACGAGCCTCTACCGAATTACCCGGCCGTGGAGCGGGACGTTGCGCTGATAGTCAAGAAGAGCGCTCCCGCTGCTGAGGTGGGAGCGGTGATCCGCGGGGTGGCACCGGAATACCTGGAGGATCTATTCGTTTTCGATGTCTACGAGGGCGAGAGCATCCCGGCCGGTATGCGGAGCATCGCCTGGCGCTTGAGATTCCGCTCGCCTGATCGTACCCTAACAGACGAAGAGGTCGACGCGGCCATGAAGCGGATCACCTCCGCACTGGAGGAGAAGCTCGATGTCGGAATCCGAGGGGCGTAAGCCCAGCATCGACTTCCCGAAGTTCGATGAGCTCGACGCGGCGGTTCGGCGTGCCCTGCGTCAACTGGAGGTCTGGCGCGGGCGCGCGTCAGCTTCAGAGGCCGAGCGGCGGCGTCTCCAGCAGGTGCTCGACGACATGAGGGACGTCTCCGGGGACCTTGACCCGTCGGAGGCAGCCAGCGAGCTCCGGCGACTGCGGGAAGAGAACGAGAGACTGCGGCGTCAACTGCGGGGAGGACGGCGCATGGCCGAGCAACTGGCCCGTGACGTGGAGTTCCTGGAGGACGCCAGATGACGAATGAAGCGAGCCGGGACAGGGAGATGGTGGAAGTCCAGATCCTGGGTGAAACCTACGCTCTGAGATCGGAGACCAGCGCCGAGTACACGCAGCGCGTGGCCGAGCACGTGGATCGGATGGCCCGTGAGATACGCGAGGAGAGCGGTGTGATGGACCAGAAGAAGATCGCGATCCTCGCTGCCCTGGCGGTGACCGACCAGCTGTTTCGCATGCGCGACGGCGTGGAAGTAGTCAAAGGGCTGGCGGAGAAGCGGGCGGAACGTCTGACGGGCGAGATCCTGGCCGTGGTCGAGCAGGCGTTGGGTGACTAGCTTGCGCAACCTTTCAGGATCTGCTTATTGTTGTTGGCGGCCCTGTGGCTGTCTGGAAACGCCAATAATCGCTTGGAAGCCGTTTTGCATAAGCATCGAGACCGCTCGAGGCTCTTCATCGTCCCGGCGCCCGGCGGCGCTGGAGTGAGAAGGGAAAGAGCCATCGGGCTGTAATTCGATATTGACGCCGACTGGATCTAGCCGGCGGGCAAAACAGTTTCCCGATCAAGGTTGTCCAGCGGCGGGGCGTATCGCCTCGCCGCTTTTTCTGTTCGGGTCGGTCGACTTTCGGCCCGACGGATATAGAAAGGGAAACGCTGTGGATTGGATCGTGTCCCTAGCCGCCCTGGCGGCCGGCCTCATCATCGGATGGGGCGTCACATTCCTCCTCGTGCGGCGATTTGAGTTTGGTCGGATAAAGGAGCAGCGGGAACGCGCCAACGCGGAAACGGCACGGATCGTCGAATCGGCGCAGGCCGATGCTGAGAGCTTGAAGCGCAGCGCGGAGTTGGAAGCGAAGGAACAGATACTCCGGGCCAAAGAAGGCTGGGAGAAGGAACTCACAAAGCGGCGTGCTGAGGTCGAGCGCACGGAACGTCGGCTAGACGATCGGGAGAGTATGCTCGACCGCAAGTACTCGATCCTCGATGACAAGCAGGAGCAGATCGAGAAGCGCGCTGAAGGACTGGAAGGGCGTGAGAAGGCAACGGAGGAACACCGGGCGCACTACGAACAGCTGATAGCTGAAGAGCAACGCAAGCTCGAGCGAGTGGCCGGCATGTCGGTTGAAAAGGCCAAGCGCGAGCTGATGCGCCGGATCGAGGGAGAGGCGCACGCGGAGGCGGCGCAGCGGGTCCGCCAGATCAAGGAGGAAGCCACGCGCAGCGCTGAGCGCGAGGCTCGCAATATTGTGGCGATGGCGGCAGAGAAGATCGCGGCCGACCACGCCGCCGAAGCCACCGTTTCCGTGGTCCCCTTGCCCAACGATGAGATGAAGGGCCGGATAATCGGGCGAGAGGGCCGTAACATCCGCGCGTTCGAAAATCTGAGCGGCGTGGATGTGATCGTGGACGACACGCCGGAGGCGGTGATCGTTTCCGCCTTCGACCCGGTACGGCGCGAGATCGCCCGTATCGCCATGGAGAAGCTTGTAGCAGACGGCCGCATCCACCCCGGCCGGATCGAAGAAGTGATGGAGAAGGCGAAGAAGGAGGTGGAGCAGAGCATGCAGGAAGCGGCTGAAGAGGCGTGCTATGAGCTGGGCATCCACGGCCTGCATCACCAGCTGATGGAAACGCTGGGCCGGATGAAGTACCGTACTTCGTACGGCCAAAACCAGCTGCAGCACTCGAAAGAAGTCGCACGCCTTACGGGCCACATGGCGGCCGAACTCGGGCTCAACACACAGATGGCCAAGCGGATGGGCCTGCTGCACGATATCGGCAAGGGTATGACGCATGAGCACGAGGGCACGCACGTCGAGCTGGGCTACGAGCTCTGTAAGCGCTGCGGCGAGTCGGATGAGGTACTGAACGCTATCCGGGCACACCACGGCGAGGAGCCGGCCCGTTACCCGGAGACCTTCTTGCTCACGGCGGCTGATGCGGTGTCTGGGGCACGCCCGGGGGCGCGCCGGGAATCGTTCGAGGCTTACGTGAAGCGCTTGGAGAAGCTCGAGGAGATCGCGACTTCCTTCGACGGCGTGTCGAAGTGTTTCGCTATCCAGGCCGGCCGCGAGGTTCGCATCATGGTCACACCGGAAGCCGTATCTGACGAAGAGATGGCAGTGCTCAGTGAAAAGACCGCGCGGCGCATAGAGCAGGAGCTACAGTATCCCGGACAAATTAAAGTCGTGGTCGTACGGGAAACCCGCGCGGTCGATTTCGCGCGCTAGGCCACAGCGGCCGCCTGTCCGGGTACCGGCTGTTCCCGTTCCGGCGACACCACGCTGCCAGGATCTATGAGGATCCTCTTCATCGCCGACATAGTCGGGAAGCCAGGACGCCGGGTTGTGCAGGCGTTGCTGCCCAATCTCCGCTTCGAGCGCCAGGTCGATATCGTGGTGGCGAACGGTGAGAACCTCGCGGGTGGCTATGGAGTCACGCCGTCCCTGGTGACGGACCTGTTCAACTGGGGAGTGGATGTCATCACGTCGGGCAACCACATCTGGGACCGCCAGGATGGCGTCGTGCTTCTCGACGAAGAGCCCCGCCTGCTGAGACCTGCCAACTACCCGCCCAGCAATCCCGGAAACGGCTCGCATGTCCTGTCTGCAGGGGGCACGAAAGTGGCCGTGCTCAACTTGCAGGGCCGCGCCTTCATGCCCGACATCGATGACCCCTTCCGGGTCGGCCGAGCCGCCGTAGATGAGCTTCGTGCGGAAACGAACATCATTGTCGTGGATTTTCATGCGGAAGCCACAGCCGAGAAGATCGCCTTCAGCAGATACATCGATGGTCTGGCTAGCGCCGTGGTTGGCACGCATACTCACGTGCCGACAGCGGACGCCCGTGTCCTGCCGGGTGGTACGGCCTACGTGACGGATCTGGGGATGACGGGTTCTCACGCTGGTGTGATCGGATATCAGGCCGAGAAGGCGATCCAGAGGGCCATGCTGGGACGGCGAATTCGGCTGGAGCTTGCCGATGGCGATCTGCGCCTCCAGGGCGTGATCGTCGACGTTGATGTCGCCTCCGGCAAAGCACGGCAGATAGAACGGATCGAAATGATCTACGAGGAGGAGCGATGACGGTGGCAGAGGTGATCGATGGCAAACGGATAGCCGGGGAGATTCGCCAGGAAGTCAAGCAGGACGTAGATGACCTCAGGAGCCGGGGCGTTACACCGGGACTGGCCGTCGTGCTGGTGGGCGACAACCCTGCCAGTGCGGTGTACGTGCGGATGAAGGCCAAGGCGTGCGAGGAGGTGGGGATCTACTCGCGCGTGCTCAGGATGTCGGCGGAGACAAGCCAGGCCGAGCTCGAGGCCGTGGTTGACGATCTCAACGCGGATGAAGCGATACACGGCATGCTCGTCCAGCTCCCTCTACCGTCACAGATCGAGGAAGATGCTATCATCAACCGGATCGCCCCTGAGAAAGACGTAGACGGCTTTCATCCGATGAACGTCGGCCGGATGATGATCGGGGATCCCAACGCTTTTCGACCCGCGACCCCGGCAGGCGTTGTTGAGCTCTTGATGAGGACCGGGAACGATCCTTCGGGTAAGCGAGTCACGATCGTAGGGCGCTCTAACATCGTTGGAAAGCCCCTGGCCGTGATGCTATCACAGAAGATGGAAGGTGGAAACGCCACCGTGACTCTGGCCCACAGCCGCACGCCCGATCTCACAGCCGTGCTGCGTGAGGGGGACATCCTGGTCGCCGCCATAGGCGTGCCGGAGTTCGTGAAGGCCGATGCGGTGAAGCCGGGAGCGGTGGTGATCGACGTGGGCGTGAATCGGGTCGATGACCCGAGCACCGAGAAGGGCTATCGCCTGGTTGGCGACGTAGCCTACGACGAAGTGGCTGAAGTTGCCAGTGCGATCACTCCGGTTCCAGGTGGTGTGGGTCCAATGACGATCGCTATGCTGCTGGCCAACTGTGTCAAGGCGGCGCGGGCGATTTCCGGAGACTCGTGAACCACGACCTGTTCTTTCAGGCGGCGAACACGCGGGCGCTCGGTCGCGATCGGGTTCCACAGGTCTGGAGTGTCAGCCAGGTCAACGCCCTGGCGCGCGAGCTGCTCGAAGGTTCAGTTCCACCCCTCTGGGTGGCCGGCGAGGTGTCGGGTTTCAAGCGCTATCCCGCCGGCCACTGTTTCTTCACGCTGAAGGACAAGCGATCGCAGCTCAGTTGCGTCATGTGGCGTGACGAAGCACGCGCCCTCCCGGCGGAACCGCCGGAGGGTATGGCGGTCCATGCCTTCGGATACCCGTCGCTGTACGAGCGTGCCGGCCGTTTCCAGTTCGTTGTTCGTGAGCTCTCGGCCCGTGGAGAAGGGCTGTGGCGCATCGCCTTCGAGCGCACTCGCAAGAAGCTGGAAGCCGACGGCCTCCTCGATCCCGCTCGTAAGCGGCCGCTCCCGGCTTTTCCGGCTTGCGTGGGTGTGGTGACATCTCGGGAGGGGGCGGCCGTGCGCGACATCGTGTCGGTCATCCGCCGGCGTGCGCCCTGGATCGATATTCTGATCTACCCTGCGCGGGTGCAAGGCGACGAGGCGCCGGGCAGCATCGTCACGGCCATCGCCGCCGCCTCTCGAGCCAAGCGCGCGGATGTTCTGATCGTGGGTCGCGGCGGCGGCTCCGCCGAGGATCTCTGGGCGTTCAACCAGGAGCAGGTCGCGCGTGCGATCGCTGGCTCGCCGGTGCCGGTCATATCCGCTGTCGGTCACGAAACGGACGTCACGATTGCTGACCTGGCGGCTGATCACCGGGCGCCGACCCCGTCCGCGGCGGCGGAGCTCGCCGTGCCGGACCTGGAACGGCTGCGCGCGGAGCTGGCGAGCGCGGGCGAACGGATGGTGGCCGCGCTGAGGAATGGTGTGAGCCGGGGCATGCGCCGGGTGGAGCGTCTGGAGGAGAGAATGGTCGAATCGATGCGCGGGGTGATCGGGCGTCGACGGCTTGCCGTGGCCAGCTTGCGACAGCACCTCCAGGCCCTGGGCCCGATGGCGGTTCTGCGACGCGGTTACGCTCTGGCACTCGACGAGAAGGGCCGGATCCTCCGCAGTAGCGAGAGCTTTCGTCCCGGGATGGCGTTCACCTTGCGCTTGAAGGACGGGCGCGTGCAGGCTAGAACAGAGGCCGTGAGCGATGAAGCTTAGCTTGGGGAAGGCCATCAACCGATTGGAAGAGATCGTCACGAGTCTCGAGCGCGAGGAGCTGGAGCTCGAGGACGCGCTACGGCTCTTTGACGAGGGAATGGAACTGGTCCGCGGCGCCGAACAGGAGCTGACGGAATCGGAGGGGCGGCTCAAGCAGGTGCTCATCGACAGAAGCGGACGGCAACGTCACGTAGACTTCGAGTTGGATGAGGACAGAGAATCGTAATCAACCCTCAGCAATTACTGATCGCTGGTCGCTGTCACAGAAGGTGGAAGACTTCAACGCGTACGTCGAGGACACCCGGGAGCGAGTAGATGGAGCGCTGGCCGAGGTGCTGGACGACTACTTGGAGGGTGTGGACGAGTGGTTGGCAGCGCCGATCCGCTATGCTTGCGAAGGCGGCGGCAAGCGCTTCCGGCCAATCCTCTTCGTTGCCAGCTATGAGGTCTCCGGGCGCGCACCGAGCAACCGCGTCGTTCGGCTGGCGACCGCGCTCGAGATCGTTCATGCCTACTCACTGGTGCATGACGATTTGCCTTGCATGGACGACGACGATTGGCGGCGTGGCCGCCCAACCTGCCATCGCGCGTTCGGCGTCGAGCGGGCGACGATCGCCGCAGCGGCGATGGTCCCGCTGGCCAGTTGGGTTGTAGCGGCGGAGTCGCGGGCACTGGGCTTCAGCCCGGCGGAGAGCGCCGGGCTGGTGGCCGAGTTGTCGGAAGCGGCGGGACCAACGGGCATGGTGGGTGGTCAGGTCCTCGACCTGATCGCGGAAGGGCAGTCGGTGACCGGCGAGGAGCTGGGCGAGATTCATCGCCTTAAGACCGGCGCTCTGATACGTGCCTCAGCCACGCTCGGTGGACGGGTCGGCCGTGTGGAGCGTGAAGTCCTGGCGGCACTGAGCGATTATGGGGAGAAGATCGGTCTTGCCTTTCAGATCGCCGACGACTTGCTGGACGAGGAGGGTTCCTATATCACGATTGGGAAGGACCCTGGAAGCGACCGCGAGCTCGGCAAGGCGACTTACCCGGGTGTGTATGGTATGGATCGGGCCCGCGCAACGGCTCGGCGCCTGGCGGGGGAGGCGATCGCCGCCTTGCGCCGTGCGGGTGTTGAGAGCCAGGCTTTGGAGGGACTGGCCGTTCACGTTGTAGAGCGCGAGAGTTAGACGAAGCTTTCGCCTGGACAGCGCGTTGACGCTGCGTTGATCCTCCTTTGCCATAGTCCTGGAGCCACGTTCGATGAGTGGGATAAAACGTATCGGTGTGATGGGTAACCCGCGGTACGGGACTGTCATCGAGGCGCTTGAGCGCTTGGCTAAGATCGCACCCGACCACGCGTTGGAGCTCTACGTGGGTTCCGATCTCCGCACCAGCGCGCAGGTCACCGTCTCCGAGCTGCCGGAAGACCCGAGAGATGTTGACCTGCTCATCACCCTGGGCGGTGATGGCGCCCTGCTGGGCGGGGCCCGCTGGGCAGGCCCCGCAGGGACGCCCGTGCTGGGCGTGAACCTGGGCCGCCTCGGGTTCCTCACCGCCATCACCCTGGAGGAAGTGGAGGACGCTCTGGGCCGCATCGTGGCGGGGGACTTCGTGCTGGACACGCGCATGGCGCTGGAGGTACAGTCGGTGCACCAGGGCGGCAGCAGCGATGTTTACTACGCTCTCAATGATGCTGTCATGCACAAGGGTGGGCTTGTTCGAATGGTGCCCGTGCGGGTCTGGGTCGATGAAGAGGAAGTGGGACTCTACCGGGCGGACGGAGTGATAGTGGCCACCCCGACGGGTTCAACCGCCTACTCGCTATCGGCCGGTGGACCGATCCTGGATCCGCGTCAAGACGCCATCATCGTCACTCCCATCTGCCCGCACACGATGGCCGTCCGTCCGTTGGTTCTGCCGCAGGAATCGGAGATCACCGTCGAGGTGGGCTCTCGCAGCGAGGAGATCATCCTCACGATAGACGGCCAGATCGGGGCCACGCTGAAGCCGGGTGACCGTGTGACGGCCCGCAAAGCTGACCAGCCGGTTCGACTGGTCAGGTTGCCGGGACAGTCCTTCTTCTCACTGCTGCGTCGCAAGCTCAGATGGGGTGATGTCTCTGAGCGGATCGCGTTCGACTCCTAACCGATGAACAAGAAGCTTCCTTGAGCTTCTGCGGGCGAACGTGCTGACCGAACTGAGGATCAAGAACTACGCGGTCATCGAGGACATGAGCCTGCGTCTCGAGCCCGGCCTGGTTGCTCTCACCGGCGAAACAGGGGCGGGGAAGTCGATTATCGTCGGCGCGCTCTCGCTCGTTCTGGGTGAGCGGGCGACGACCGATGTGATTCGAGCAGGTGAAGAGCGCGCCGTGGTCGAGGCGGTCTTCGATATCAGCGATCGTGAGAACCTGCGGCAGCGCTGCGACGAGGCGGGTATCGATGCTCGGGATGGCTGGCTGATTCTGAAGCGTGAGGTGAACGCCAGCGGGCGTAGCCGCGCCTGGGTCAACGGTTCTCCGGCGACGGCGGCGCTGACGGGAGAGCTCGGCCGTGCGCTGGTCGACCTGCACGGTCAACACGACCATCAAGCGCTGCTCCATGCCGGGCCGCAAAGAGGGATCCTGGACGAGTACGGCGGCGCGACGGAGCTGTCCCGGGAGCTGCACAGCTGCTGGTCGAAGCTCAATGATGTGCGGCGAAAGCGGACGGAGGTCGAGGAACAGAAGGCGCGGACAGAGCAGCGCTTGGAGTTTCTGCGGCACCAGGTCGAAGAGATCGAGGGTGCCGGGCTCGTGAAGATCGACGAGGACCTGCGGCTTGCCGATGAAGAGCGCCGTCTCGCCCATGCCGAGGAGCTCCTCGAAAGGGCGGGTTCTCTTCATGATCAGCTTTACGGGTCGGAGGGGGCGATCTACGACCGGCTTGGCAAGCTCCGCCGCGAGCTGGACGCGCTGGGGAAGGTCGATCCGGAGGCGGTCGCCGCTTTCTCGGAGCTGTTCGATACGGCGTATTATACGCTGCAGGAGCTGGGTGAGCAGCTCGGTTCCTACAAAGAGTCGATCGACCTCAGCCCTGCGAAGCTGGCAGACGTGCGTGAACGGATCGACACGCTCTATCGTCTGAAATCGAAGTACGGGCCGACGCTGGAGGGCGTGATCGAAGCCGGGAAGCGGGCACGGAGCGAGCTCGATGCACTGGATGTGGCGGGATTCGAGCTGGAAGAGCTGTCACGAAAGGAGAAGGAGCTCGAGGGACAATTGGAGAAGCTGGCGGTCAGGTTGAGCAAGGCACGAAAGAAGGCCGCTGAGGCGCTGGCCGCCGACGTCACCAGCATTCTACCGGAGCTCGGCATGCCCGATGGGCGTTTCGATGTGGCTATGCAAGAACGCTCCACGATCGAGGGAACCGGTGCCGAGGAGGTGGAGTTCAGGGTCACACTGAACAAGGGCTTCGATCCGCGTGTCCTCGCGAGGGTGGCTTCGGGCGGCGAACTGAGCCGGGTGATGCTGGCGCTCAAGACCATTCTTGCCAGGCTCGACCACACCCCTACGCTCATCTTCGATGAGATCGATGCTGGGATCGGGGGGATCGTCGGGCAGAAGGTCGCTGAACGGCTGAAGCTGGTCGCTCAGCACCACCAGGTATTTGTCATAACGCACCTGCCTCAGATCGCGGCTCTGGCCGATCACCACTTGCTGGTCACGAAGGCTTCGAAAGGGGATAAGACGGTAACCCGGGTTTCCGAAGTTGGCGGTGACGACCGGGTCAGCGACCTGGCGCGGATGCTGGGCGGTGATCCGGAGCGGAAGGCCTCGCTCGAGCATGCCCGGGCCCTCCTCGATCAGGCCGGCACCACGTCCGGGGCAGAATCCCGTTCCTGAACGCCCCAGCCGCGGCTAACGAAAGATCCTCTGGTAGTAGCGCAGGCCTACCTGCCAGACATTGCGCTGAGGCGTCAATCCGTCGCTACCGCTCGTGGTGTGCAGGTAGCTCAGTTCGACCTCAACCGGGATCCCTGACCGCCGGTCTCCCGACCAATTGGTGGTCGAGTAGCGCGCAGCGAAGCCGAGGGAGCGGGCGTTCCACCTCGTCCCTTCTTCGATGTCCTCTGGTAGGAATACTGCCCCGCTGTCGACCGGGCCCACGGGTTGGACCTGATCCCGGCCGTGACGGGTCAGCATGATGAGCCCCGAGAAAGTGATGACGGGCGTCAAGTTGAAACGAGGTGCCGCCATGAGGGTAAGGACGTTACCCGGGTTCCACAGGACTGTCGCGGTATAGGCGCCGGGCTGGATGGGCGACACGGGTGAGGTAATGAGCCGGTCGACCTCCGCTTCCAACTGGATGTTGTATCCCGCAAGAAGCGACAGCCAAAACCGGCTGCCGTAGGCCAGGTCGAAGGTCGTTCGGAGCTCGACATCCGGCTGCCCGTCTCCCGTGCCTATGTCAAATAGCCTGTTCGGCGCGGGCGGACTGCCGGTCGCGAACCGATACAGAGCGTCCAGCTTGGCCCGGATCGGCACCTTCGGCCGCGGTCGTCCGGGACGTTGACGGAAGCTGTTAAGCGGCTGAACGCTGACGCCGACCTCGATATCCCCAAATTTGATTCCGGTAGAGCGACCCTGCGGCGGCTCGATCCCGAACTCCGGGCCCGAGGTCAGCGCGACCGCCTGCGCAGTGGTGATCGGTCCCGCCAGCGGGATGACCGGAAGATCGATCTCGAATGCGAGGAAACCGCTCCGCAGGTCACGGTAGAATCCGCTCAGCTCCCGGCCCGCCGCCCCGGAATCGGTTGGCACATACGGCTGTTGCTGGAGCTGCAACATGCCGACCTCGTAAGTGCGGGCGTCCGAGAGCAACTGCGCGGCTTCCGCTTGCAGAGGGATGGAGAGGGTGTCCGCAGCAACGATGGCTTCGAGCTCACTGATCCCGCTGTTCAACTGTTGGAACAGCGAGTCGGGATTGTTGGCGAAGGCGGTGCCAGCAGAGCCGGCGCTGGCCGCCAGCGAATCGAGCTGCGTGGCCACGAACGATTTCCCCTCGACTATGGGAACGACGGCGAACGCGGCGAGCCAGTTGGTCACCCCAAAGTTCAGCGAGATCGGGGCGAAAGTCCGCTCCAGCAGGGCGTCGTACTGGAGGTCGCCCAGGGTGCTGGCCTCGGGCATCGACAGGCCAAGGGTGGGGAAGAACGCGGCGAGGACGGCATCGAGGCTGTCAAGCGGCGGCACCAAACGAGAATCGAGTTCGGCGCCGAACGCGTCGCTGAGCGGCTGCAAAGACCCGTCGGCGGTGAACCGGTGATCGATGGTGCTGTTCCGGCCCGACAACCCGATCTGTAGCTCCCCGCGCAGTGGCATCTGAGCGTCCCACCACTGCGCGTGTAGCTGAGCGGGCCAGAGGAGAACGATCGCAAGTCCGATAAAACCTATGCGTTGCTTCATGCGTGGCCGATAATATGTACTGGTCCACGCGTCGAGGACAGAGAGCGCAAAATTGACATGTCAGCCGGCTCGCGCCTAATTTGCATCAGGCGTACGTAGCTGGGCGCCGTAGCCAAGTGGACTAAGGCGGGGGCCTGCAAAGCCCCTATTCGTGGGTTCGAATCCCACCGGCGCCTCCTCTCGCGCAGTGAGCGCGGCCAGAGCCGTGTCCCGGGCGCGAGCAGGGCGGTGGCCCCACGGAATCAACGTACCAGTCTGGGGGCGTGGTTGGGTGAGTGATTGGGCTCCGAGTCCATTCGTTAACGTGTTGGCAGACTGAGTGTTAGAACGAAGAGCTTGATATTCAGACGAGTTTTCGCCAGCTTTGAGTGCGGTCGAGTCGTGCCCCGAGGCCGTTCGTCTGTGGCTGTGTTGTGTCCCCCCCGCCAGTTCGAGTGTAACCGCGGATTCACGTTGCTTGAGCTTGTCATGGTCATGCTGGTGATCGGCGTGCTGTTGGGCCTTACCCTGCCCTTCGCATCTGGGTTGGCAGGCAGATTCAAGGTCGGCAGCGCGCGTGACGTTTTTGTCAATACGTATGCGCGGGCTCGGGCGGCTGCGGTTCAATTTGGGCGTGAGGGGCGGCTGCACATCCGGGCGGACCAGGGTGAGTTCTGGGTGGAGGTGGATACGGGAGTACCGGGCGCGATGGCTGCCGATACGATTGGGCGGGTGATGAACGTCAGGAGGGACTACGGCGGTGTAACGATGTTCTCGCCCAGACAGCAACTGTGCTTCGACTCACGTGGGCTTGCCTATTCAGGTGGCGCGTGCGAGCCCCACGATGCTATAATTGTATTCTCGCGCATGGATCGCGCCGACACCGTCCAGCTGTCTCTGGGCGGAACGGTCGTCCGGCGCAGGTGAGGACCTTGGCGAACAAGATGCAGGGCCAAACCGGTTTTACGGTCATCGAGCTGCTGATTTCGATGATCATCCTCGCCATCGGGGTCGTTGGCTTTGCGACGGCGGTGGGACTGGCGGCAACCGAACTGTGGATCGGGAACCGGGATACGAAAGTATCGATGGCTGTAGCAGGCCAGGCTGAGTACCTCAAGTCGATCCCCTATGATTCCGTGCAGTCGGGTTCGCGCACGGAAGGTGAGTACCAGCTCTCTTGGAACGTCCAGGGCGGCAACCCCAAGAAAGTCATCCTCGAAGCCACATACTCCCGCCGCAGAGGCGGGCAACTGGCCGACACAGTAGTCATATACATCCCGCAATGATGCCCCGGCCTCCGGCCCGGTCGCTCGGTTTCACCCTCGTCGAGGTTATCGTCGCCATGACGCTCACGGGGATAGTCGTGGCCGGGACGCTGAAAGCGCTCACCGCCCAGAGGAAGTTCTACACCCGGCAGGCGCGCATCCTGGATGCCAGGCACGCCATGCGCGCCTCGACGATCATCCTCGCCTCCGAGTTCCGCGAGGCTAGCGCAACCGGCGGTGATCTTTACGCCGTAGCCGCAGACAGTGTGGCGCTCAGATCGACCGTAGGTTTCGCCATAGTCTGTAACGTGAGCGGCGTTAGCGGCACGCTCTCTTTGAAGCACCTGTCCGGGCACTTCAGGTTGGACGCCGCGGACAGCGTGCTCGTATTCGCTGAGTACGGTGCATCGGACGCGGACGACGTCTGGCGGGCGTTGCCGGTGGTGGGCATCAGTACTGCAGGCTCCAACTGCGACTCGGGTGAGACCGCGGATCGGGTGGTTACCGTGACGGGAGACTTGAGCGGGATCTGGGTCGGTGCTCCGTTACGGCTGTTCCGCGCTTATGTGTTCGGGCTCTTTGAGTTCAACGGGCGCTGGTGGCTGGGGCGAAGGAACCGTGGTTCGGGTCCGGACTACGTGCCGGTGGCCGGCCCGCTGGCACCCCCGGGTGACGGTGGGTTACAGCTGACGTACTATCGGCAGGACGGCGCGACAACTGTGAACCCGAGCCTCGTATCGCGTGTGCACATCAGCGTACGTGCACCAACGGATCGCACGCTGGCGGATCCCGCCTATCGAGACCTCAGCACCAGTACCTATCTCAGGAACGATGGCTGAGCTTAGGGGTGTGAAAGTGTGGATGCCGGCCCGCTTGAAGGACTCCGGCGGCTTTGCCCTGGCCATGGCCATTTTCGCGCTCGTCCTCCTGGCCGTCATCGTTGCGGGCGGCTACTTCTCCGCCTCCCAGGAGTTCCACATCGGCCGCGGCATGAGAAGCACTACGACGAGCTTTTACGCCGGCGAAGCGGGGATCCGGCAGGTTCTCGAGGATTGGGACCCGGCGGTGTACGGCGCTCTCTTGCCCGGAGACACGATCACGGTCGGGCCGGTCGCTTTCGAGGGCGGGGGAAGCTACACAGCCTCGGTCGTTCGGGTTGGCAGCGCCGCCGATTCAGCCAAGCGTTACTTCTACATCGAGTCCGTCGGCAGGCCGCCGAGTCCGACGGTCGGGGAGCGCCGTCAGGCCGTCGTTGTGCGTGCCACGTTCCCGGAACTGTGTTGTGACGGGGCAGTGAAGACCTACAACCAGGTCCTGTTCGGCGGTGGCGCACAGCCGATCATCTCCGGGCTCAACGACGATCCACCCGGCACATGGCCGGCCTCGGCCTGCGCGGGTATTCCCGGGGACAGTGCGCCCGGCGTTATCGTCCGACAGGCGGCTAATGTCAACGATCCGACCCGTGTTCAGGGGCAACCTCCGATATGGATAGACCCGACTTTTACTCTTCCCACTATGTTCGACTTCGGAGATCTCGACTACGACGATCTCGTTGCCCTCGCGGATCACGAGTTCCCGGACGGCTTTTCGCTCAACAACTCGCAGCCGACCGTTGTGGACGGGAAGTGCGATCGCAGCAACCCGCTCAATTGGGGCGCTCCGTCCACTCCGTCCAGCCCCTGCTTCAACTACTTCCCGATCATCCACGTCACCGGTGATCTTTCTCTTACGGGAAGCGGGGAAGCGCAGGGCATACTCCTGGTAGACCGCGACCTGACGATTACCGGTCCTTTCGAGTTCTATGGGATAGTGCTTGTCAAGCGTGACCTCTTCATGGGTGGGCCGGTCGACTTCTACGGCGGAGCCGTGGTAGGCGATGATGTCCACTTCAGCGGTGCCACGCCGCGTTTCTGGCTCAGCCGCTGCGCGACTGAACGTGCCGAGCGCCTGTCCAAGCTCACGAGACCGCGCCTGATCTCACCGAGGGCCTGGGTCGAGTTGTTCTAACCTTCGGTCATATGCCTGCTCTACGGAGCGGCGCTCTCCAAGAAGCTCTCGAAGATCTCACTCAGTTGCCGCGGTAGCCCATCTCGGTTATCGGCAGTCAGCTCGATGATCTGCAGGTTGGACCGCAGACGCAGGCGATCCACAAGAGGGTGCCGTCTCTGCATGATCGTACCGAGCACCGGCCACCGCGCCGCCGGGTCGAGGATACGCCCTACAAGCTCCACAAAACGGTCGCTGTACAGCTCCATCTTTCCGATCTCGTCCACAACAAGGAGGCGCGACTTCTCCCCGATGGCCTCCTCCAGAGCCTCGACGCCGAGACTCTCGAAAGAATGCAGGTCCACGCCGTAGCGGCCCACCCAGGGCCCTGACGCTCCAATCCGTGCCAGAGGTCCTCGGCGGCCGCTGAGGGTTACCACGTCGAATCCAATTCGGCCGCCTCGGCTGCGTACCTCCTCGGTGTAGAATCCCCCACAGAGGTCCAGGCCGATCATCTCGACAGCACCGCGGATTACCGTGGTCTTGCCCGAGCCGGGACGGCCGGTGAGGAGGATTCGCGGCGGCCGGCCGGCGCGTAAAGCGTCATCTGACATGCTGTACTATAGCAAACGCCCCGGGCCCGCGGGGCGTTCGCTCGAGGCGAGAATATGCGGTAGGTGCGAGGGCTTCCTCCAGCGTGAGACATAACACGACATGACCGGGCCGGAAGAAAACTCCTGGAATAAAGAACGGAGCCCCTGAGTCGCCCTCCCCCGCCGTTTTCCCTGTCCGGCTAAGACGCTCGAGACTCCGCTCTTCGTGCCCTGTTAGTGGCAAAGGGCGTTCCCAAGTGGGGCTATGCTGCGCAACTCAAGTTATTACAAGGAGTTAGCTGGTCGGCTCGCGCTGCCAGAAAGTCTGAAATCTGGCAAGATTTTTCACAATCCCGACAAGTTTTGCCTAAGCCTAGGCTATTAGGTGACTTAGGAGATCGATGCAGGTCCAGTGATCGGCGTGGTGGACGGCCGATGGAAAACCTAGCCGTTCGCCGCGATAATTGTAAGTTATAGCGACTCACTACAGTGCGAAGGGTGGGTTGGGAGAGGATTACCAATGGGGTTTTCGCGTGGCCGGCGTGGACTCGGTCCGCAACCCCTGGCTCACGAACAGGCGGGTCAACAGTGAACAAGAAACTCACTCTAGCCGTTGGCGTGATCGTGGTGCTGATCATCTTCGGCTATTTCGCGTTCGGAGGCCTTGGCCGGAGTCTCGTCTACTTCTGGACACCCACGGAGCTCTTGGCCGAGGGGGATGCCGCCTACGGCACGTCGGTGCGCCTGGGCGGTATGGTTGAGCCGGGCAGCGTACGCTGGGACCCGGAGACGCGGGAACTACGATTCCTGCTGGCGGATGACGGTGAGGCGATCGAGGTGTACAACGCCGGGATTCCGCCGCAGATGTTCCTGGAGGCGGCGGAACGTGAGGAGCCGATCGGTGCGGTGGTGGAGGGGACACTGACCCGCGAGGGCGTGTTCAGAGCTACCAATCTGATGGTGAGGCACTCGGAGCAGTATCGCGCGCCCCAGCACTCCGGTGAGAGGAAAGAGTATTACCGGGAGTTGTTCCAGGAGCAGGGAGCGAAGAGCCGGTCATGATGAGCGCTCTGGGGTACATCGCGATCGGCGGCGCGCTACTGCTGTCACTGGTAGGAGCCGTCGTGTCCTTTTCCGCCGTCAAGACCGGCGCTGAGGGCCGGGCTGCCTTTGGGCGCCGCGCGGCCTACGCTGTATTCGCGCTGGCGACGCTCGCCATCGGGACCATGCTGTACGCGCTGATAGCCCACGATTTCAGCGTGAGCTACGTGGCGCAGGTGGGCAGCCGCTCCACGCCGCTCTTCTACACGATCATATCGCTCTGGTCCTCGCTGGACGGCTCGATCCTGTTCTGGGGGTGGATCATCGCCGGGTACACGGCCGCGGTCGTCTACGTCTACCGGAACAAGTATCGGGGACTGATGCCGGCGGTGACGGGGACCCTGCTGGCCGTGAACGTGTTCTTCTGGCTGCTCCTGGCCTGGCCGGCCAATCCGTTCGTAGCCGTGTTTCCCGTCCCGGCTGATGGGCCGGGCCCGAACCCGTTGCTCCAGAACCACCCCTTCATGGGACTTCACCCGCCGCTTCTCTACCTGGGGTACGTGGGTATGGCGGTGCCCTTCGCCTTCGGGATAGCAGCCTTGGTCAGCGGAAGGGTGGACGGCGACTGGATCCGTGCCGTGCGACGATGGGTCATGGCGCCCTGGATATTCCTGACCGCGGGGATCGTAGCGGGCGCCTGGTGGTCGTACGAAGTGCTGGGCTGGGGCGGTTATTGGGCTTGGGACCCGGTGGAGAACGCCAGCTTCCTGCCCTGGCTGACGGCGACGGCCTTTCTGCACTCCATCATGGTACAGGAACGGCGCCAGACGCTCAAAACTTGGAATATTCTGCTGGTCATCTCGACCTTCGTGTTGACGCTGTTCGGCACTTTCCTGACGCGCTCCGGCATTCTGGCGAGCGTGCACGCGTTTACGGAGGGTCTGATCGGCCCGTTCTTCCTTGGGTTCATCGCGCTGGTACTGATTGTCTCGCTGGTGCTGGTGGCCTGGCGCAGCGAAGAACTGAAGAGTGAGCCGGTACTGGATTCGCTGGCGTCGAGGGAGACGGCTTTCCTCGTCAACAACCTGCTGTTCGTGGCGTTCACCTTCACGGTACTGCTGGGCACGATGTACCCGCTGATCGCTGAGGCGATACGTGGCGTCAAGGTGAGCGTGGGGGCGCCGTACTTCAATCAGATGAGTGTGCCGATCGCGCTGGCCCTGGTCTTCTTGACGGGGGTGGGGCCGGCGTTGCCGTGGCGGCGCGGTTCACCCGAGCAAATGCGGAAGAAGTTCCTCTGGCCTACGGTGGCTGGGCTCGTGGGTGGCGTCATCTTTTTCATCATAGGTGTTCGCCACTTCATGACCTTGCTGACGCTGATACTCGCGGTGTTCGCGATCGGGTTGGTGCTGGGCGAGGTGTGGCGGCCGGTTCAGGCTCGAAGGCAGGCGCACGGCGAGGGCTGGGGGCGGGGGCTGGTGAACGTGGTGACGAAGAACCGGCGGCGCTATGGCGGCTACATAGTCCACCTGGGCATCGTGATCATCGCGGTGGGAATCGCGTTGTCGTCGACGTATCGACAGGACGCCGAAGTCACGCTGCGGCCCGGGGAATCTGCTGTGTACGCGGGCTACACGGTTCGCCTCGATTCGCTGTACGCCGGTCGCGAACCCCATCGCGATTTTGTGGAGGCGGCTTTCAGCGTTGGGAAAGGGGGCTCGATTTCCGGCGTGATGCGTCCGCGGCTCAACTACTATCCGAACTCCCAGCAGCCGATCGGGACGCCAAGCGTGCGCACGCGGCCCGGCGGGGACCTCTACCTGAGCCTGATGGCGTATGCCCAGGACGGTTCGACGGCAACGGTCAACGTCATCTTCAACCCGATGATCGTTTGGATCTGGATTGGAGGCGGCATCGTTACATTGGGTGCGCTGTTCGCTATCTCCACTGTGGGGCTGGGGACCGGCCGGCCAACAGCTACAGTGGCCGAACCACAGGCGGAGCCGATGAAAGCCGGCGTGGGAGGTGCAGACTGATGAGTTGGAGGAAGATCCTGATACCCGCGACGGCGATCCCCATTGTCGCCCTGCTCGCCTACGGGCTGACTCGCGATCCCAACCTTGTCGAGTCACCCCTGCCGGGCCGTGCTGCCTTCGAGTTCTCGGCTGAGACGTTGGATGGTGGTACGATCAGCCTTTCCGAATTGAAGGGGAAGGTTGTGGTCCTGAACTTCTATGCCTCTTGGTGCGTCGCCTGTATCGACGAGCACAGAGTGTTTCTCGATGCGGAACGCTATTACGCCGGCCGCGATTATCAGATGCTCGCGGTTGTCTACCAGGATGAACCCCAAAACGCGCGCCGCTGGATGGAACGCAGGGGCGGAAGCTGGCCGAGTCTGCTGGATCCCCAATCCCGTATCGCCATCGACTATGGCGTGTACGGTGTGCCCGAGACGTACTTCATCGGCAAGGACGGGCTGGTCGCCCACAAGCAGATCGGCCCGGTCAACTCGATGCTGATGAGACAGCTGGTCGATTCTCTGTTGGCCGCGCCGCTGGCCTCGGAACCGTCGGAGACCGCCGCGCGGGAGGGTGGCGTGCCCATCGGGCGTAGCGCCGGCCACGTGAGTGAGGCTCCAGAGCAGTTGCACGATGCGGAAGCAGGCGGGAGTCAGCGTTGAAGCAGCCACGTCGATACGTCTTTCTCGCGCTCTTTGCGATCGCAGGCCTGACGGCCACGGCGCTGCCGGCTAACTCGGTTCAGGAAAGTGATCCACAGACGGGCCACCCGGCCGCCGCGCAGGTGGTGGCCCAGGACCCGGAGCTGGAAGCTCAGGTGCGCAAGATCGCTTCCGAA
>JAZGAL010000215.1:0-2106 GCA_036475815.1 Gemmatimonadota bacterium | reverse complement strand
CGGGGCGGCGCTCATGATCCTCGAGCGTCACGGCGCGGTCGCGGTGGGGCGCAGCGTTGGTGAGGCGTTCGAGCGAATGGAGTTCGGGGAGCTCACAGCCAAAGCCGCGCTGTTGGCGGCGGGAGACGGTGCCGAGGCGATTCTCCCATGGTGGCGTTTGGGCTGGCCGGTTGCGAGCACGTCACGCCGCCGGAGGCCGACGCGATCGACTTCGGTACGCGATTCTTCACCAGCGAAGGTCCGGTGACCATAACCCATGCCGGAACGCCCAAGCATAGCTAACTACCCGACTCGCGTTCGCGCTACCTGACCCGGCCGAGATAACGGAGGAGATCGCTGTCGGTACTCAAGAGCAGCACCGTCTGTTCATCCATGGTCTCCTTGAGCACGTCCATCGTCTTGACGAAGCGGTAGAACTCCGGGTCGGCGTTGTAGGCCGCGGCGTAGATGTCCGCCGCCTCGGCGTCGGCCCGGCCTGCGATCTCCTGGGCGATGCGATAGGCCTCCGAGGTTACCATCTTGAGCTCACGATCCTTCTCACCGTTGATCCGGGCCGCTTCACCGGCTCCCTCGGAACGGAACTGCTCGGCGATCCGCTGTCGCTCGGAAATCATCCGGGAATAGACCTCCACGCGGACCTGCTCGACGTAGTTGATCCGCTTGAAGCGGAAGTCGAGGATCTCGATCCCCAGATCCTCGGTGCGGGTCTGCGCCGCCGCGAGCACCTCCGCCTCGAGCACGCCCCTCCCAGTCTCGATCGTCTCCTGCCTCTCGGTCCCTCTCTCTCCGGCGATCTCCTCGGCGATCTCCTCGGCGGCCGCGAACTCGCGGTTGCTGCTCCTCACCACCTCGATCAGGTCGTGGCTGGCGATCACGTTGCGCGTCTCGCCGTCGAGGATGTCGTCGAGCCGGGACTGGGCCCCCGCCTCGGTGCGCAGCCGCTGGAAGTACTTGAGCGGGTCGGTGATCCGCCAGCGGGCATAGGTGTCGACGTGGATGAACCGTTTGTCCCGGGTCGGCACCTCATTCGGGTCGCCATCCCATTCCAGGAAGCGCTTGTCGAAGTAATGGGCCGTCTGAATGAAGGGTGTCTTGAACTTCAATCCGGGATCAGTGATCGCCTCGCCTCTCGGATCACCGAACTGGGTGATCACGACTTGCTCGGTCTCGTCGACGATAAAGACGCCCCCGGCCGCGCCCATGACGCCTAACAGCACCAGGATAACGGTTATGATGGCCAGTGGTTTTCTCATTGCCTCACCTCTTGGGCCAGCGGCAGCAACGGCAGGATGCCTTGCAAACTCTCATCCAGCACGATCTTCTGCTTAACGTTTGGGTACACCGCCTGCATCGTCTCGAGATAGATGCGCCTGCGAGTCACCTCGGGCGATCGCCGATAGGCGGCCAGCAGCGCCGTGAAACGCTCGGCGTCACCCCTCGCTCGGTTGACGCGATCGGTGGCGTACCCCTCCGCCTGCTGGACCGTCTGCAGCGCCTCGCCGCGGGAGCGAGGGATCACGCTGTTGTACTCGGCCCGCGCCTCGTTGATCATCCGCTCCTTTTCCTGCTGGGCCTGGTTCACCTCGTTGAACGCCGGCCTGACCTGATCGGGTGGGTTGACGTCCTGGAGCACGATCTGCTCTATCTTGATCCCGGTCTCGTACTGGTCGGCGAGCTCCTGCAGGCGGCGCTCCACCTCAGAGGCGATCTCCTGTCGGCCGATGGTCAGCACCTCGTTGACGCTCCGGTCCCCTATCACGGCGCGCATCACCGCCTCGTTCATGGCGCGGAAGGTGTCCAGGCGGCTTCTCTGGCTGATGTCGAACAGGCCTCTCACCTTGAACAGGTATTTGTAGGGATCGTTGACCCGGAACTGTGTCGTCCACTCGACCACCGCGACGTTCAGATCGCCGGTGAGCATCAGCGACTCTCCGAGGAACGCCCCCTGCGCATAGCGCGTGCTCACGCCGGCCCTCTCTGTGCGGAAGCCGAACTCAGCCTTGAGCTGCTCCTGCACCGGCACCTTGGTCACGGTCTGAATCGGGCTCGGCCACTTGAAACGCAGTCCTGGTCCGGCCAGGCGCGAGTACTTCCCGAACGTCATCA
>JAZGAL010000214.1:0-22811 GCA_036475815.1 Gemmatimonadota bacterium | reverse complement strand
AGATGCACCGGCGCTCGCTCTGGCAGGTGCTCGCCATCTACGTGGGGGCCGCCTGGATCGCTTACGAGGCGGTCCAGGGCCTGACCGAAGGCCTCGGCTTGCCGGAGTGGTTCCCCGGCTTCGCCGTCGTGCTCTTCATCGCCGGGCTGCCCATCGTGCTGGCGACCGCGTTCGTCCAGGAGGGCGGCCCCGTCTCGAGCCGCTCCGAGAAGAAGCGGCCGGCTGCTGCGGAAGCTGCCGTTGAGCCGGAGGCGGCGGCTGCCCCAGTCGAGCCCGAAACGGCCGTCGTCGCCGGCGAACCGGAAGGGGTGCGCCGACTTCTCCGCTGGCGGAACGTCCTCGTCGTGGGCGTGCTAATCTTTGCCGTATGGGGCGTTGTCTCGGCTGGTTGGATTCTGATGGCGGTGCCGGGCCTGGCGGTGAGAGCCGAGGCGGCCGACTTCTTCAGCGCACATGATTTCGTGGTCGTGGCTGAGTTCGACAATCAGACCGACCAGGAAGCACTCAGCCTCGCGGTGCGATCGGCCATAGTCACCGACCTGGAGCAGTCGGAGTACGTAGCCGTCATCAACCGCACCGAGCTCGGCGAGGTGCTGGGACGGATGCAGCTGCCGGACACCGCGCGCATCGGCGTCGACGAAGCGTTGGACATCGCTCGGCGCGAAGGGTATCCGGCGGTGGTATCCGGTGAAGTCGCTCAGCTGGGCTCCGGGTACCAACTCACCGTATCGATCATCGAGGTGGCTACGGGCGACGTGGCCGTGCGGGTTCGTGAGACCGCAGCCGACGACGCCGATGTTATACCGACGGTGGAGCGGTTGTCGCGCCTGACGCGTCGCCACCTGGGTGAATCGCTGCCCAGCATTCGTCGCAGTCAGCCGCTTCCGAAGGTGACCACCGCCTCGCTGGAGGCTCTGCAGCACTATGCCCGAGCCGTAGAGTTCGGCACACGTGGTGATTACGACGCGGCAATCACGACGCTGCAAGAGGCCGTAAAGCTGGACTCGACCTTTGCGGCTGCTTATCGAGCGCTGGCGATCTACCATGGAAACATCGGTGAAGTTGCAGACGCAAAGATCAACATCGACAAGGCCTACCAGCATTCCGAGCGATTGCTCGATCGCGAACGGTACTACACGGGCGCCAGCTACCACGCCTATCGAGGCTACAGAGATTCCGCCGCGTTCTACTATCGGCTCGTCCTCGATCGCGACCCGAACATGGGCGGAGCCGTAAACAATCTGGGCGACATCTACGAGCGGCTGGGGCGCTACGAGGATGCCCTCAAGCTCTATCGGAGGGCCGTCGATCTCTCACCGGGCATTGCCTCGCACATCAACCTGGCCAGCGCCGCTCGCACTCTTGGCGACCACGAGTTGGCCGACTCGGCCCTCGGTCTCATGAGGGAGCGGTTTCCGCAAAACCTGCAAACGTTCGTGACATCTCTGAGCAACGCGCTCTATGCCGGCGACTTCGAAAGCGTAGAGGCGCTCGGCCTTCAGGTTACCGACAACCCATATCCGTGGCCGCGTATTCATGGCGCACTGTACCGGTCGAATGTCCACGCTGTGCGCGGCCAGATAGGTTCCGCACTAGCTCTCGCCGACTCGGCCGCCGCGCTGACGGCGGAGGCCGGGAGCCCGTTCTTCCAGTATCAGATTATGAGGATCGCCTACCTAAGCGCACTGGCGGCGGGATACCCGGAGCGTGCTCTACCCTTCGTCGAGAACATCGCCGATCCAAGCTTGCTGGGGGCTTCCCCGCTGTTCCAGCATCTGGCACTCGCCGGCATCGCGCAGGGATACGCGCTCGCTGGAGCGATGACCGAAGCGCGGCGCCTGCTGGCTAGCGCGGACTCCCTAGAGGCGTTAGGTGACTTCAGGCCAAGCGGTGTCGCCGAGCAAGTGCGGGCGATCATCGCGCTCCAAGAAGGCCGGCCGGAAGACAGCCTGGACCATCTCAACAAAGCCCGTGCACTGGACTACGGTTTGTTATATCGCCCGGCCCACCTCCTGCTCGGAGACGCGTATGCCGCCCTGGGGCGTCTCGACGACGCAGTCGTTTACTACGATTCTCTCACCAGCACCTACCGGATGAACTTCATCGACTTCGGGACGTATGCCCCGTTGCTCCCAGTGGCCCATGAACGTCTCGGGTCCGTATACTTGCAACTCGGTGACACGGCGTCCGCTGTGAAGCATCTCGCAGCTTTTACGGAGTTGTGGCAGGACGCAGACGAGGAACTACAGCCGCGAGTCGAGTCGGCGCAGCGCACGTTGGCGCGGCTGGCCGGCGAGGGGAACTGAGCAACGGGATAGCGCCGACCCAGATATGAGAGAACCGATAATTCGCGGGAGATGGGCCCTGGTGACAGGTGCTTCCAGCGGTCTGGGCATCGACTTCGCCCATGAGCTGGCTCGAAGAGGCTGCAATTGCATCCTGGTGGCGCGGAGAGAAGACCGGCTGCTCGAGCTGGCGAAGCAGCTCACACAGAAGCACGGGGTCGAGACGGATGTCATCCCCATGGATCTCGGCGTGCCCGACGCCCCCGACACCCTCTACCGCAAGCTGTTCGAGGAGCGCCGCCAGGTCGACATACTCGTCAACAACGCCGGCTTCGGAGTGCACGGCGACTTCCTGGAGAACGCGTGGGAGCGGGAACGGGAGATGATCGAGGTCGATGTCATCGCTCTCGTTCAGCTCACCAAGTTGTTCGCGCCGGACATGGTCGAACGCGGGTTCGGGCGGATCATGCAGGTGGCATCCACGGCGGCCTATCAGCCGGTTCCGACCTATGCGGTCTACGGCGCCTGCAAGGCCTTCGTACTTTCCTTCGGCGAGGCTCTGAACTACGAGCTGCGTGGCACCGGCGTGACCTGCACCGTCCTCTCACCCGGCGTCACCCGCACGGAGTTCCAGCAGGTCGCAGGTCACAAATACACATCGTACATGCGCCGGGCCGAGATGAAGAGCTCGGACGTGGCGCGGACCGGTATCCGTGCCATGCTGCGGGGCAGAAGCAGTGTAGTCGCCGGGCTCCACAACGCGCTGATGGTCGCGTCGGAGCGCCTGACGCCGCGACGCGTAGTGACGATGATGGCTGGCTACTTCATGAGAAGCGGGAGATAGGCCAACCTTTTGGATCAGAGCCTGGGGAAAAAGCGGGGGACGTTGTCGCAGTACTTCACGTACTCCGAGCCGAACCTCTTCCGCAGCTCCCTCTCTTCCAGCACAGCGACCAGGAAGATGATGGGGATCGACAGCAGGAAGAGGATGTAGATGCCCCGGTAGTTCGCGAAGAAGGCCACACCCAGAAGCCCCAGCATGGCCGACACATACCTCGGATGTCTCACCCGGGCGTACGCACCCTCACTCAACAGGCGCCCGCCACTCATCTCCAGGGCAAACTCGGGAAACCCGACGAGCATCTTGAAGGTCAGATGCTTCCTGCACTTGATCTCGATGTAGACGGCGGAGCCATAACAAAGAAGTGCAAGCGGCCACAGGTAATAGTTAGTGCCGTAGTCCACCGAGACAAACACTTCCCGCAGGTTGTACATCACCGCACCGAGAACGATCATCGCTGCCAGGATGACCGTGTAGCTCGGGCCGGGGCCCAGCCGGCGCCACACCCGGACGAGCGGGTGAGCCAGCAGCCAGAAGCACAGCGCAGGCGGATAGCTGACCAGCACGAGCACCGCCGCGAAGTATCGGGCTGTGTCCATGGCCGGACAAGGACTCCTAAAGCTCCAGCAGGCACCACTCCTTATCGCAAGGCACCGTCCCCATCTGTAGCCCGCTGTCCTTGGCCACGAGCACGTTGTTGGAGTGATTGAACCCGAATCCGTTGTCGGGGTCATAGAGGCCCGGCTCGTTGGAGAAGTGCATGCCCGCTTTCATGACGGTGTAGTCGCCCAACGCCTGGTAAGGCGGCTGGTGCCCTTCCATCCCTTCCCCGTGTCCGGGGCGATGATAGATGAGATGGGCGCACCTGTTACTCACCTGGTGGTCGTGTACCGCCTTGGCCACGTTCGCGCAGGTGTTCCCTTCCCGCGATTCTTCCGCCTGGATGAAGTATGAGGTGGTGTGCACGTCCCAGACGTGCTCCTGCCAGTCGGTCCACGGCGCGATGAGGAAGGAGCGGTACTGCTCGCCGCCGTAGCCGCCAATGCGCACCACGCCGGCGAACTGGAGCGCATGGCCCGGCTCGATCCGGGCCCACGAGACCTGGTTCGGATGCGGGTAGGCGGTCTTGAGGCCGGTACGGCAACCCACGCCGACACTGATCCCAGCGGCGTTGTGCAGCTCTCCCGCCTGTGGGATGTCCTGCATGATGCGATGCATGCCCCAGAGCTGCGCGGCGTTCTCCAGCTCCCAATCGAGCGTGCCGCGCCCGCGCTCGATGAGATAGTTGCGAACGAAGGCGTGGATCTCGGAAAAATAGTCCATGGCACGCTGGGTGAGCTGGTTCTCCATGTCGTCTTTAACGATCCGCTGGCGTACCAGGATGTCGTAGACGTCGACGAACTGAGCCTCGGGCATCGCGCCGGCCATGATCCCAAACTTTCCGCTCACAGGACGATGCTTCCTCGGCGTATCGATGTCGCCGGACATGTCGAGGTGGTCCGAGGTCGCCTGCCCCGGCAGTATCCCGATCTCGGCCGCCGCTCCGCTGTCGATGCCGATGGTCTTGCCGCCGTAGCCCAGCTTGCTCAGCGTCTCACCCCACCAGCGGTAGATGCTGACGGTGGGGCCTTCCACCACTCGCCCTTCATACGGGTCTCCGCCCGCCCCGTATTGGTAGTCGAAGTACGAATGACTGCCGGTCGCCCACCAGCTGTTGACCAGCTGGTAATCCAGGTACGGGTGGAGCCAGATGAGACCTTCGTCATCGTCCATCGGCAGGAAGCAGGCGAAGGGACGTTCGGTAGTCGAATGGAGGAGCCCTGTAGCGTAGATGATGTTCCAGCGCGAGGTGAGCAGAACGCCTCCGTCCACCCCGCGGCGCTGCGCCTCGGCCTTGATCGCTTTCGCCTTGGCTTTGTACCACTCGAGCGGCAGCCGGTGGAAGTCGGCGGCCGGCGGCAGGGCGCTGCGGCGCTTCTGTTGCTCCCTGCGCAGCAGGGTGAAGCTGCCCCCGCCCTCCGCGCGTGCCATGGCGCGCTCGTCGGGCCAGGCGGCCCGCGGTCCGGTCACCATCGCCGCGCCCATACCCAGGCCGGCCACCTTCATGAAGTCGCGTCGATTGAACATCATCATGGCTCCCTCCTGCGTATCACACTTTACCTGATTCTTCAGCCACTCGCCAGCGGTAGTCCGACGGCGTGCCACAGCGGGCGTTGTTCACATGCGTCCGTTGCTGCATCTTGGTGACGGCACCTAAACCGAGGGATCACGCCATGCTCTGGCTTCTGCTGATTCCCGCTGTCGCGCTGGCCGGGCTGCTGGCGCTCTGGCTCATCGGTGAGCGCGGCCACTTTCTTCTTCCTTCCACTCGCGCTAGCCTGCACGAATCCCGCGGCAACGGCAGCCGTCAGGGAAGTATGCTCAACAAGTTGCACGGTTACGTCTACGGACGTTGGCCGTATCAGTACATCGGCTTCTGCATCAACACGCTCTTTCCGCTCATGACCCCAAGGCTCGGACGCTGGTGGGCTGACCACTATCACGGGAAGGTCCTGACAACCGAGCTAGCGCGCCGGATCATCACGCTGGATCACGAGATCAAACGGACCGACCTCGAGAAGATCATCCCCTATCCCACCGCTCGTGACATCGTACTCAAAGGACCGCCAAGCGTCGTGCTGCTGGAGTGCCCGTGCCGCCATGCACGCGACGATCACTGTCAACCCACTGACGTGTGCATGATCGTAGCCGATGGATCCTTCACGCTCGACCACCACCCGCAGCGATCGCGCCGCGTGACACAGGAGGAGGCGCTCGATCTGCTGCAGGCGGAGCACGAGCGCGGACACGTTCACACCGCGTACTTCAAGAATGCTTGCGACAATCGCTTCTATGCGTTGTGCAACTGCTGTTCCTGCTGCTGCGGCGGGCTGGAGGCGATGGTCAAGTACGGCGTGCCGATGGTCGCGTCCTCGGGTTACGTGGCGCAGGTGGACGAAGAAGCATGCATCGGCTGCGGCGACTGCGAGAGCGCCTGCCCGTTCGAGGCCATCACTCTCGAACCCACGTCCGTGGTGAACTGGGATAAGTGCATGGGGTGCGGCGTCTGCGAGGGGCAGTGCGAGACCGGCGCGATGGCGCTGGTCCTGGACGAGAACAAAGGGATCCCGTTGGACGTGCAGGCGATCGGTGCGGAGGCGGCCGCCGTCTAGCCACACCAGGGCACCTCCATGTCGCGAATAGCTCATCGCGAGTCTCCGGACAGAATCTTCCCTAGCTCAGCCATAGCGCGATCGATGTCATCGCATCTGGTGAAGAAGTGCGGTGCTATCCGAATGACATCGCCGCGAGCCGATGCTACGATCCCCCGTTCTTTCAACTTCGCTTCGACCGCGTGTGGGTCAGGAACGCGTATCGCCGTGGTCGCGCCCTTCTCATTGACATCAGCGGGGCCGACGTACTCGAAGCCGCAATGCCCGGCGGCTTCCATCGTGTACGCCGAGAGCTCCTCGATCCGCTCCCCGATTCGCCGCGCCCCAACCTCCTCGATGATCTCCATGCCAGCCCGCGCCGCGACTGCCGCGAACACCGGTGGAGTGCCCGTGTCGAAGCGGCGCGCCTCGGACGCATAATCAAGGGCGCGCGCGTCGAACGCGAACGGGTTCACGCGGCCGAACCATCCGGTGAGCGCCGGCTCGAAGCGCTCGACGATCTCTTCTTTCACGTAGATGAATGCGATGCCGGGCAGGCCGAGCAGATACTTCAGAACGCCGCCCACCAGGATGTCGATGTCAAGCTCGCGCACATCTACAGCGCAGGTGCCCAAGGACTGGTAGGCATCGACCAGCAGCAGCGACCCGGCCTGGTGGGCGATCTCCGCGATACGACCGACGTCCTGCTTGAAGCCGTTCTGGTAGTAGACATGAGTGGCCGAAGTCAGGACGGTTCGCTCATCGATCCGCTCCTCGTAGTCCTCGAGGGCGATGGCGCCATCCCGGACCGGGATGAAATCGATCTCCAGCCCATACTTCGCGTGTGCCAGCCACACGTGGCCGACAGTGGGAAATTCGGCTTCCGTCGTTACGACGCGGCGCCGGGGACCCGAGCCGTCGAGCGAACTGGCGATGGACGCCACCGCCGCCGATGCCGAGGCGGCGATCGCCACCTCGCCGGGGCGCGCGCCGATCAGCCGCGCGAACGCCTCACGGGCCTGCTCGACCTCTCCCATCCAGGCGTCCCAATCCATGCCGGTCTCCAGCCAGCTCTCCAGGTAGGCATCGATGGCGCTTCGAACCCGCCGTGATTGGGGACCGTGCGAGCAGTTGGCGACATGGACCGTGGTGGCCAGGCCGGGGAACTCGCGGCGCCATTCCGTGGCCTCCTCATCGGTGATGGGAATTCGATCTCGTTTCATCATAGCACGAAAGTCTCGAACAGGTCGCGTAGACCGAGAGCCAGTATGACGCCGATCCCCAGCGGGATGACGTACTTGATCCAATAGAACCAGAAACGTCCGATCGGGGGACCGGCGTTGCCCTTGTTGGCCTCCTCGAGAGCCCGGCCTAGGCCGACGACCCAGGCGAGCCCGATGAGGGCGAGCGCGCTGCCCAGCGGCTGCATCATCGAGCCCCAGAATAGATCGCTCTTCAGGATATAGTCGAGGCTGAGCATAGGCACGACGGCGAGGAGTAGCGCGGCGAGGCAAAAGACGATCACAGCGATTTCGCGTCTCATGCGGTACTCGTCCACAACTCCGGCCACCAGCACCTCGAACGCGGCGACATCCGACAGGAAAGCGGCGAAGAACAGCAGGCCGAAGAAGAGCGTGGCAAAGACGGCTCCGGCAGGCATCTGGGCGAAGATGCTGGGCGCGGTCACGAAGGTTAACGGAGGCCCGCTATTCAGCTGGATGCCCAGAGCGACGGCCGCGGGTACGATCACGAATCCGGCCAGTACCGCCGCCAAGGTCTCACCCAGGCCGACGGCTATGGCGCTCTTCTTCAGATTCACGTCGTCCGGCAAGTAGCTGGCGTACGTCACCAGAAACGTTCCTCCCAGGCTGAGCGAGAAGAATACTTGCCCCAGCGCCGCCGCGACCACACTGGCGTCGATCTTGGAGAAGTCAGGTACCAGATAGAAGCGTAGACCCTCACCGGCGCCGGGCAGGGTCAGCGAGCGCGCGACGAGCACCAGCAGAAGCAGGAACAGGAGCGGCATACCGATCATGCTCACCCGCTCCACGCCGTTCTTGATCCCCATGATCAGCACGCCGGCGACCAGTAGCAGTACAATAGCCGTCATGAGGAATTGGCCCCAAAAGCCTCCCAGCACCGACTCGAAGAACGCCGCCGGCTCGATCGTTCCGATGGTGCCGGTGACGGACACCAGCATGTACCGCAGGACCCAGCCGACGATCACCGTATAGTAAGTCAGGGCCATCAGCACGGTGACGAACAGCGCCCAACCGATGGTCTTCCCGCCTGGCATGCCGATGCGCGTGAAGGCCCCCATGGGGCCGCGCCGCGTCAGACGCCCCAAAGAGAGTTCCGCCATCAGCGCGGGAATCCCGAAGGCCACCAGTATGACTGTGTAGACGAGGAGGAAGGCACCGCCACCGAAGGCACCCACCATGTACGGGAAGCGCCACACATTGCCTAGGCCGACGGCAACACCGATGAAGGTCATCAGCACACCGAAGAGCGACGTGAAGCGTGGCCGGCTCGATCCGGGATGGTCTCTGGTTGTCACCGTGCGACGGCGGCGAGATTAGGTGGCCCCGCTTCGGCCTGGCCGACTACAGGAGAGTGGCCTGGAGCTCGAACTCGACGTTTCCCTTCAGCGCGTTGGAGACCGGGCAGCCGTTCTTGGCGTCCTCGGCCGCTTCGGCGAACGCCGCCTGGTCGATGCCGGGAACCCTACCCTCCACCTCGAGACGCATCTTCGTGATTCTCGGGCCTTCATCGAGCAGCTCGATCGTGCAATGCGCCGTCGTCGTCACGCTTTCGGCGGGCTTACCCGACTTCTCGAGCCCTGCGGATAGAGCCATGCTCAGGCAGGCAGCGTGCGCCGCCGCGATCAACTCCTCCGGATTGGTGCCCGCAGCACCCTCGAAGCGCGTCGGGAATGTGTACTCGCCCTTGAATGCCCCGGAGCCAGCGCTGTACTCGCCGCGCCCACTCCGCAGGGCGCCCTTCCAGGTTGCGTTGGCCTTGCTGGTTGGCATTTGAGTGCTCCTCTCAGGTAACCATCGGTGGAAATCAGCCTGGCGCTCAGTCCAAAAGCCGCGGCGTATAGCGGCATATAATTGAGGCTGACGCGTTGCTGCGCCAGACCCGCCCCCGCTCATACAAACAAGAGCCTGAGGTCCCGGGGCAACACCCGGCCTGCGGCGGGAACACCTGTATTCAAGCCAGACCTGACCGCCCGGTCGGTCAAAAGGACCGGCGCCGTGTCGGCCCGGTGGCCCGTCCCAGCGGCGGCAAAACCCATGTAATTCCTGTCATTGCCTGTACTTAGTGGGCTGATATCATCCCGGCTTTGTATTTGCATTGCAGCCTGCCGCGGGCCAGGGGAATCCCTTGGAAAGACAACGGCTTGGGAGGAAAGGACAGAGGATGCGAAGGGTGGAGTTGGCTTCCAAATCTATCGAGGAGTACCGTGGCCTGATCGGGCACGAGGCGGTCAGCGAGATCGAGAAGCTGGCAGCACCGCTGCGTGGCGCGCGGGTACTGCACCTGAACGCCACGGCGCACGGCGGGGGCGTAGCAGAGCTGTTGCCCACCCTCGTCGGCCTCAAGCGCGGCCTCGGCATCGAGGCCGAGTGGCACGCGCTGTCGGGTAACGATGCTTTCTTCGAGGTCACCAAGAAGCTGCACAACGGCCTCCAGGGGATGGATATCGAGTTCTCGCCCGACCTGCGGGGCCTCTACCTCTCGACGCTCGAGCAGAACAGGGAGGCCTTCAAGGAAGACTGGGACTTCGTAGTGGTGCACGATCCGCAGCCAGCGGGGCTGGTCGGCCTCCTGGACGGCCGGCGCACCGGTCATTGGATGTGGCGGTGCCACGTCGACACTTCGACTCCGGGCGGGGCGGCCATCGATTTCCTGGCCCCGTACATGGGCGGCTTTGAGCTGGCGATTTTCACCCTTCCGGACTATGCGACACCACGGCTGAGCCCAAAGCGCACGGAGTTCGTGTATCCCTCAATCGACCCGTTGGCTCCGAAGAACCAGGCGCTGTCACCGGCGGAAGCGCGCCAGATACTGGCCAAGCGCTTCGAGATCGACGCCAAGCGTCCCCTGATGACACAGGTTTCGCGCTACGATCCGTGGAAGGACCCTCTGGGCGTGATCGATGTGTACCGGACCGTGAAGCAGCGGGTGAAAGACGTGCAGCTCGCCCTAGTCGGCAACCTGGCCGACGATGACCCTGAAGGCATCGAGTACCACGCGCGCGCCGTGCAGCACGCCGGCGACGATCCGGACATCCACGTTCTTAGCACGCTCGATCGGCTGAGCCAGGACGACCTCACGCATGCGCTCGAGGTGAACGCTTTCCAGACCGGCAGCGACGTAGTGGTCCAGAAGTCGACCCGTGAAGGCTTCGGCCTGGTGGTGACCGAGGCGATGTGGAAGTGCTCGCCTGTGGTCGGCGGCCGGGTCGGCGGGATCGTACACCAGATCGAGGACGGTGTGACCGGTTATCTGGTCTCGGATGCGGACGAGTGCGCCGACCGGGTAGCCAAGCTGCTTAAGGATCCCGACCGTCGCCGCGAGATGGGCAAGAAGGCGCGCGAGTCGGTCCGGCAGCGCTTCCTGACGCCACGCCACCTGGCGGACTATCTGCGAATATTTCAATCGCTGTAGAGAAGCGTCCGTGGGGCGCGGCGTCCCTCCTCCAGCGCCGCGCCCCACGGCCCCCGCCTGACACCGCAACAGCTCCAGCCAACTTCAAGCCCAGACCTGAACGCTGCTCGATTGCACCGCGCGCGAAGCGGGTTAACTTGCGTGCTAGAATGCACCAGCCCAAGGAGCGTCAGTGCGAGCCTGGCGGCGGAAACCGCCGGGCCCACTCCTGATACCGATGGCTTCCAAGAAGTGGCCGTTCCTGATCGTAGCTAACCGCCTCCCCGTGACCCGGACGCGGGTGAAGGGAAAGACCCAGCTCAAGAGAAGTCCCGGTGGTCTCGTCTCGGCGCTCACGCCTATCGTGCAGAGATTTGGGGGCGGAGGATGGGTAGGATGGACCGGTGCGATCGGTCCCGGGGCTAAGCCGTTTACGCACGACGGGATTGTCCACCTGCCGGTCTCCCTCTCCCGGTCCGAGGTGCAGCGCTTCTATCAAGGGTTCTGCAACGGAACGTTATGGCCCCTCTATCACGGCGCCGTCCGCGAGCCTGAGTACCACCGGAGCTGGTGGCGATCGTACATCGCGGCGAACCGGCGCTTCGCTGACATCACGGCCGAGGCCGCCGCGCCGCACGGCAGGGTGTGGGTACATGACTACCACCTTCAGCTTGTTCCGGCGCTGCTGAGGGAGCTGCGCCCCGATCTCAGGATCGGTTTCTTTCTCCACATACCGTTCCCGCCGGGGGAACTGTTCGGTCGCCTGCCCTGGCGGCGGCAGATCCTGGAAGGGATGCTGGGTGCCGATGTCGTCGGCTTTCAGATCCAGGACGGCGCGCAGAACTTCGTGCGTCTTGCCAGACGTTACGCGGATGTACGAATCGAAGGCGGACATGTCCAGGCCCACGGCCACAGCGTAAACGTCGGGGCGTTTCCGATCTCGACAGACTTCGAACGCTACGACTCGGGCTCGCAGGAAACGGCTGTGGTTGAGCGCACGGCGGAGATCCACAGGCGGCTAGGTCGCGGCCGCAAGATCATCCTGGGAGTCGACCGTCTGGATTACACGAAGGGTATCGATGTGAGGTTGCGGGCGTTCTGGGAGCTGCTTTCGCGCCGCCGCCAGTTTATCCGCGGGTGTGTGATGATTCAGCTGGCGGTCCCCAGCCGCCAACGCGTTCCCGAGTACAGAGAGCTGCGCCGGCGGGTAGAAGCGCTTGTCGGCCAGATCAACGGTGAGTTCGGCGAAGTTGGCATGACACCGGTGCACTATCTCCATCGCGAACAGCCCTTCCATGAACTGCTCGCTTTGTACCGGGCCGCCGATGTCATGCTTGTCACCCCGTTCGCCGACGGCATGAACCTCGTGGCGAAGGAGTACGTGGCCTCCCGGCACGACAACACCGGAGTACTGATCCTCAGCGAGTTCGCCGGCGCGGCGCGCGAGCTGCGAACCGCTCTGCAGGTGAACCCGCACGACGTTGACGGCCTAGCCGAGACGATCAACCTGGCGCTTTCATTGCCTCGCAAGGAAACGGCGAGGCGAATGCGCCGGATGCGCGAGGTGGTGCGGCGTCACACGGTGTACGACTGGGCCGACTCGTTCATGGCCGCCCTCACCGACTAACGCCCGCCTCTTCTCTCTTGCGCAGATCGAACGATTTCGATTCCCCGCGCTTGAAGGTGTAGATCTTCCCGTTGACGCCGATGCGCGCGTAGGGCGCCCATGCGCCTTCGAAGGCAACGCTGAGGGTCTCATGCGTGATGTGGATCCCAAACCAGTGGCCACGATACTGGATGCGCGACCGCACCGACTTCAGCTCCTCGGGTAGGCAAGGGTTCAGCCACAGCACTCCCTCGCGCAGCGCCAGTCCGTTGTAACACCGCTGGATCAGATCAACGGTGCCCGCCATGGCGCCCAGGTGGATCCCCTCCGCAGTGGTACCTCCCTGCACATCCTTAATGTCGGCCTGTACCGCCGCCTCGAACCAACGCCATGAGCGCGCGCGGTCGGAGCGCGCCTGTACCCAGGAATTGATCACAGCGCTCAGAGTCGAGCCGTTCGACGAACGCCGCAGATAATAGTCGATGTTCTTGGGGATCCAGGCGGGGTCGAAGGGATAGTCCATCCACTCGAATAGCTGCGCGAGCCGTTCGGCGGTGAACAGGTAGAACAGCATCCGCACATCCGCCTGCTTGCTGACCTTATAGCGGTTCGGCGTATCGCCCTCCGCTTCCAGTATCCGGTCCAGCCGGCGGATGTCGCCATACTTCGCCCGGTAGCCCTCCCAATCGAACTCCTCCAGATCCTCGTATCCCTCGAATTGGCTGATGATGCCGCCGTCCTGGAAGGGCACGAACATCTTGCGGCCGATCTCCTCCCACTGCGCGATTTCCCCGTCCGTGACCTCCAGGTCTTCGAGGATCTCCGCCTTGCAGTCGTCGTCGAGCATGCGTACCACCTGCCCGCTGCATTGCAGCACCCAGGCAGCCATGATGTTCGTGTATGCGTTGTTGTTGATGCCGGGCTTCTCGGCTCCCGGATAGGCGGTGTGATACTCATCCGGCCCGACCACGCCGTGAATCTCGTATCTGTCACGTTCCGGGTTGTAGGTCGCGATGCTCGCCCAGAAGCGGGCGATCTCGATGATGATCCGCGAACCATACGTACAGATGAAATCGCGTCGCCCGGTCGCCTGGTAGTGCCGCCATACGTTGAAGGCGATGGCAGAATTGACGTGGCGTTGCAGATGCGTTTCATCGGGCACCCAGCGCCCAGACCTAGGGTTGAGATGCACGACCTGCGTCTCTTCGCGACCGTCGCTCCCGCTCTGCCAAGGGTATAACGCGCCCCGGAAGCCTTCCTGCCTTGCGATCCGTCGTGCTTCGGGTAGACGGCGGTACCGGTACATCAACAGAGCGCGCGCGATCTCCGGTACCCGCAGCTGCAGGTAGGGAAAGATGTACAGCTCATCCCAGAAGATGTGCCCACGGTAGGCTTCGCCGTGCAGCCCGCGCGCCGGGACGCCGACATCGAGTTCCACCGTGTTGGGCGACACCGTCTGCAGCAGATGGAAGACGTGTATGCGCAGGGCGAGCTGTTCCTCAGGCACGCCCTCGAGCTCGATGTCGCAGCGGTACCAGAGACGCTCCCAGGCCAGTTTGTGCGTGCGCAGCAATTCCTCGAAGGAGCCGGCACGCTCGATCGCCCGGCCCGCCTCGTGATCCGGTGCGCTTATCGCCCAGTCCTGGGACGTGTAGATGGCGACGATCTTCTCCACGCGGACCGGCTGGCCTTCCTCGCACGCGAAGCTCAGGACCTGCTCGATATAGCCGGGCTCCTGGTTCGTCCTCCGCTCAACGGCTGACAGTTCCGCGCCCTTGTAGATGCGAGTGCACGCCGCCTGGGCCATCTGGATGCGAGACTGGACTGTCTGAACGAGCAGCAAGATCCCCTCATCACCCACAGGAGCGGTCTCGATGGGCTGGAGGTGCTGGCTGCTGAGGTTCCGGTAGCGAGCCACGCCGGCGTTCTTCACCCTCCCGTCGAGCGCCGAGCGCACCTCGATGCGCCCCGACCAGTTCTCGGGTGTGAGCGTCCACTCGATGGCCGCCATGTGCATGTCGGCCATGTGCACCAGGCGCCGGCTGCGGAGCGTTGTCTCGCGCCCATCCGCATCGCGAAAGCGTAACACCCGCTCCATCACTCCGATGCTCAGATCCACCTCCTGGCGGTACTCGAGCATTTCCACCGATTCAGCGGTGAACCAATCGCCGCCCTGCGGCCGGAACGTGAGGCTTAGCCAGTTGGGCCAGTTGACCAGGTCCTCGTTCTCGATGACCCGGCCAGCGATCTCCGTCGTCAGGCGGTTATAGCCGCCGGCGAGATAGGTGCCCGGGTAATGGACTCCGCCGGCCTCCACCAGCTCCATGGCACCGCGGGTAGCGAAGTATCCGTTTCCGAGCGTACAAAGCGCCTCGCGCAGCGGCTCTTCCCCCGGCTTCCAGCCCTCGTAAACCAGCTTCCACCCAGACATCATCATCTTCTGTCCCTCAAAAGGTTGATCAGCCCCTGAAGGAATTCCCGAACCTCGGAGGTGTCGCGCAAAGCGTAGGTCGCGCTTGTGGGATACGGCGGAGCACCCACCAGAACACCTATGCCCCGATCACCGAGAACGCGGAAGGCGTCTTCATCGGTGACGTCATCTCCCACATAGAACGGAAGCCCGCCATCATCGTCGAGCTTCAGGGCCTCCAGCAGCCAGAGGACAGCCCGACCCTTGTCCCATTCGATATTGGGGCGCAACTCGAACACCTTCTTGCCGCCCGACATGCGAAGACTCTCATGCATGCCGAGCACTTCCCGGACCGCGGCTTCGACCCGTGGGACATCCTCATCCGCAACGTTGCGGTAGTGATTGGCAATCGCGAAGCGCTTGCGCTCGACACGGGCACCCGGCACACAGTCTATTCGCTCCTTCAGCTCCTGCTCCGCCTGTGCCAGCTCCGGCAAGCACTCGCGTCCCCCAGCGTGCTCCATCCGCAGCTCCGGCCCCTTGATGTCGAAACCGTGGCTGCCCGCATACACCAATCCATCCAGCGCGACCAGCGGCTCTATGTCCGACCGATCGCGACCACTGATGATGGCGACCGTGCACAGCCCGGCCAGCTCCCTCAGCACATCACGCATCTCCTCCGACAGCAGCGCATCTTCGGGCTGCGATACTATCGGGGTCAGCGTCCCATCATAGTCCAGAAACATCGCCGCACGCCCGTCGTCCAGTCGCCGGGCGATGGCGTGCCACGACTCGAGCGCCGAGGGCAGCTCGCTCGCCAATCGCGTCGGTTGCGCGTGTCCTCCCATCACGATCCTCAACTCTGCGTTCGTACTTCCCTGAGGTCGCTGACCACGGTATCCGCGCCGTGTTTCAACAGAGCCTCGCGGGCCCCGACCCGGTCTACTCCTATTACCCAGCCGAAGCCGCCGGCGCTCCCTGCCTGCACACCTGAAACAGCGTCCTCGAAGATGACGGCGCGCTTCGGGTCGACCCCCAACAGCTCCGCGGCTTTGAGAAACATATCGGGTGCCGGTTTTCCCTGAAGACCGAGGCGGGCCGTATCCACGCCGTCGACGCGGACGTCGAAGAGATCGCTGAGCCCTACCGCCTGCAGCACGGGCACGCAGTTCTTGCTCGAGGATACGACGGCCGTCTTGAACCCCATCGCGCGCCAGGTGCGAATCTGCTCTACAGTGTCGTCGAAGACCTCGACGCCACCCTCATCGAGCAACCTGTTGTACAGCTCGTTCTTGCGGTTCCCCAGCCCGCAGACCGTCTCCATCCCGGGCCCGTCGCTGGGATCTCCTTCGGGCAGCTCGATCCGGCGTGAGGCCAGAAAACTGCGAACGCCATCGTAGCGTGGCTTGCCGTCCACGTAACGCGCATAGTCCGCATCGATATCGAAGGGCTGGAAACCATCGGGGGTCCGCGCCGCTCGCCGCTCCAGGTACTCATCGAACACTTGCTTCCAAGCCCTGGCGTGCAGCGCCGCGGTGTGAGTGATCACGCCATCGAGGTCGAAGATCACGGCATCGAAATCCGTCGCGTTGATCGCCCTTTCCGTCATCTCCATTCCCTTCAGACGTCCGATGCGTGCGAGGTAAGAGCGGTGATTCTCTACTCAGGCGTGAAACGATCGAGGAAGGCTCGCTCTTCAGGCGTCAGGCTCCCGATGCCCGAAGCTTTGATCTTCTCCAGAACCCGGTCCAACTCGCCGCGGTTCACCGGGTGCATCTCATCACGCCGTATCTTTTCCCACCGCTTCAGAGCCGAGCGCTCGCCACCGGGGTTACGCACGGGTGTGGTCGCTTTGGCCTTGAACTTCCTGGCCGGCGACCTGGCCTCCAACCACTTGAGGTAGAGGAACCCTCCCAGGAACCCGCCCAAGTGCGCGAAGTGAGCTACGCCGCCCTGCGCGCCACCGAATCCACCGAATAGCGAGAGCGCCGTCATGACCCCCACCAACACGCGTGCCTGCACGGGAAGCACACCCCAGATGTAGATCTGTTCGCGGGGCCAGTAGCGGGCGAAGCCCAACAACACCCCGAACACGGCGGCGGAAGCACCGATGATGGGAACGAAGGGAGTGAAGAGCGAGAGAAGGGCCCCAGCAATGCCGCTGGCGAAGTACAGCCCGAGAAAGTGCCGGCCGCCCAGACGCTGCTCGAGCCGCGGGCCGAAGAAAAAGAGGCCGAGCATGTTGAAGAGAAGGTGCATCAGGCCGCCGTGAAGGAACATATACGTCACGATCGTCCACGGCCGGAAAGGGATTCCAGCCGGCACCAGCCAGAGCCACGGCATCAAGCTCGGCATCGCCACCGGCGTGAGGAGGTACATAGCCGCATTGGCGTAAATAAGGCGCGATACCCAGCGAGTCATGCTCAAATAGAACCGAAGTCGCGAAGCTCGCCCGGCGGTCTACAGCGCGGGTTAGCCTGCATCTCCTCCGGCGAAATCTCCTGTATTGTGCGGCCTGACCGCACACCACCCATCATCTCAGTTGTCGCGTGCCGAATATACGCTGCGCTTCAGCGCACCGCGAGGACCCTCCGTGCCCCACGGGCAAACCTCTCGGGTTCCGCGAAGAAGGGAGCGCGGGCTCCGCGCTACTTCTGAACCTCGACGCCTTTCCAGAAGGCTACGTAGTCCTTGATTCCCCTGGCCTTCTCAGAAGGGTCAGGATAGTACCAGGCGGCACTCTGATTGGTCACACCGTCAACCACGATGTCGTAGTAGCTCGCCAGCCCCTTCCACGGGCAGACGCTTTGATGATCGCTCTCCTGGAAATAATCCCGGCTCAGAGAGTCGGGCGGGAAATAGACGTTGCCTTCCACCACTTCATGCTCGTCGCTTTCCGCCAGTACGACTCCCTTCCAGACAGCTCTGGCCATTCAACACCTCCTCGCTGAGTTCCACGATGTCGCTCGCGTCCTAGCAACGAAGCCCGAGCGGCAAAGGTTCCAGTGCCTAATCCGGATAGCGTCCACTATATGTCCATATACACAGGTGGACACTGTCCGGCTGTCCTGCTATTGACCACTTATATAGTGGATACGTATAGGACGAAACGGCAGCGCAATCGGCCAGCTCCACCGCCAGACCACGGACTCCACGACGGCTCAGCACAGATCGGCCAGCGCCGAACGCAGTTCCTCCAGGCTGGAGAGCTGGATCGCCTCGATCTGATCCAGGGCCTCCCTGTAGCTCTCCAAGGCCGCTCCCCCGGCCAGGATCGGCACGGTAGGCGGCAGCGTGAGACGCAGCTCTTTCAGCTCCTCCTCGAGCTTCTTCTCTTCCCGCGGGTACACGATGCTGATGACAACGGCCTCGGCCCCTGTCTCACGCGCCGCTGTCGAAATTTCCTCAGCGGGGAGGTTTGCTCCCAGGTAGGTCACCCGCCAGCCTTCCGCTGCGGCGGTCGCGGCGGCGAACAGCGCACCGAACTCGTGGTCCTGGCCAGCCGGTGTAGCGGCGACCAGGTTCGGTGCCGCGCCGGAAGGCTCAACAGCACCGATCAATTTGCCCATTGCTCGCAAGAGAACCGCCGACGCCAGGTGCTCCTGGGCCGGTCCCACGTCGCCCTGGCTCCACGCCTCGCCAACCCGTTGCATCAGCGGAGCCGCGATCTGTTCGATCACCACCTGCGCGCTGAGAGTGACCATCGCCCGCGTGAGCACATCCTCCAGCTCCCGCGAGTCGAAACGCTCCATCGCGGCGAGACATGCCTTGAGGAAGAACCCTGCCGCCGTGGTCCCTGCGGCTTCCCGCTGGGGACCCGCTTCCACCTCCTCACGCTCGTCCTCCCGTATGAGCGTGGCGAGCTCCTCGCTGCTCAGCGACGCGACCTGCCCGATGCGGCGGCCGGCACGGCTGGCGCGCCGAAGCAGACGCAGGCGCTCAATGTCATCATCCGAGTACAGTCGCCGTCCTCCCTCGGAGCGCCCCGGCTCAACGACGCCGTAGCGCTTCTCCCAGGCACGGAGGACATCGACCGTCAGCCCGGTGCGGCGGGCGACGACCTGAATCGGGTGCCGTTTGCGGCTGCTGTCAGCTTCCTTCTGAACCATAGGTGCCTGTACTGTACCATGAATGTCTGGTGATCGTCAAGCCCGAACGTTGACAGAACATTGACAGAAGCTGTTCACGGGATCGACAACTCTCACCGCAGCGGGCTACCTCCACGCAGCGCCGGGCAAAGGCACGGTAAGGCTAGTTTGTGCTTTACCGCCTCGCTACAATACGAATGAAATACGTCTACCTCAGTCGTCCCTTCACCGGAGGCGCCCGCATGGGGATCAGCCGGGAGATCCTGCTCTGGGGATCGCGTAACAAGTGGCTGGCCGACCAGCTCACCAGCCGCAGCTTCACCCGCAGGGCAGTGCAGCGCTTCATGCCGGGCGAGGAGCTGAGCGCCGCGATAGACGCGACCGAGTCGCTTCGACAAAAGGACATCTCCACGATCCTCACCTTGCTGGGCGAGAACGTCAGCGAGACCAGCGAAGCCGACGCGCTCGTCGAGTATTACCTCGAGGTGCTGGATCGCATCCGCGAGATGGGATTCGACACGGACATCTCGCTCAAACCGACGCAACTCGGCATCGACCTGGATTTCGAGCGGAGCTGCAACCGATACGAGACGCTGGTGACGCGGGCCGCGGAGCTCGGCAGGATGGTGGCCATCGACATAGAGGACAGCTCCTATGTCGATCGCACCATCGAACTCTATCGCCGCATGCGAGCCGGCCACTCGAACGTTGCACTTTGCCTGCAGGCCTACCTCTACCGGACGACCTCCGACCTGGTGACGCTGCTCCCGCTGGCGCCGATAATTCGCCTGGTCAAAGGCGCCTACAACGAGCCGCCGGAGATAGCCTACCGGCGCAAGAAGGACGTGGATGCCAACTTCCTGCGGCTCACCGACACGCTGTTCCAGGAAGTGAGCCGTGACGGCGGCGTTCGCGCTTTCTTTGGAACGCACGACCCCCGCATGGTCAACGAGATCATCGCGCGCGCCGAAGCGCTGGGACTGCCGAAAGACGCTTACGAGTTCCAGATGCTGTACGGGATCCAGCGCGAGCTCCAGACACGCCTCGCCGCCGAAGGTTATCGCATGCGCGTGCTGATCAGTTACGGAGAGTCCTGGTTCCCATGGTACATGCGGCGGCTCGCCGAACGACCAGCCAACCTCCTCTTCCTCTTGCGCAACCTCTTCAGCGGTTGAGTCGGCCATGAAAGGCGTAGCGCTGTGGCCATCACCTGGCTCCCCTGGCCATACCCGCGGGTAACGGTTCCCGTTTTGGTTACCATACGGTAACACTCCGGCCCCCGTCCTGGCCCGCTCACCCTACGGTTCAACAGCGTAACACGTTGTGTCATATGTACTTGTTGGCATCAGCGACGGAGTGGTACGTCACATGCTTCTAGACAGGCGCGGAAGACGAGGAGGCGGTCTAATTCAACGGAGCGGTGACGATGTCAAAAGCCAGGATGATGCGATGCCCCCACTGCCACGACGTGGCTGAAGTTGTCTGGATCGGGTTCGGTGTGGATTGGGTGATGTGTAATCACTGCCAGCGCCGGGTCCGCTGGACGGAAGTGGAGACCAAGTACCTGCTGCGGGAGGATGGGCTGGACCCGGCAGGCGCGGAGAAGGAAGCGGCGTACCACTAAGCAGGTCGAACGATGCGGAAGCGACCGTCGGCCAGAGAATATCGAGGAGGGCAAGAAATGTTGAAGAACGTACCGATCACCTGGGTGTATCAGCGGACGACGCGATGTGCGGCTGAGATGGGCATCACCTGGTAAGGGAGAGAAGGAATAGCACCCGCAGCGATCCAACCTCTCAGCGCTCACTTCTCACTGCTCACTTCTTACCATTCACCTCAGCAACAACCCCCGCCAGGTTCGCAAGCGCCAGCTGACGCCTCCGTCGTAGCGTTATAGTCCATACCCTTAGTCTCCCGGGGATCGCGCCGGGAGCGGCGGTCGCAATCGAACGGTCGTCGCTCTTCCTCGTCGACGGGCGTCCGCGGCAGGACCGGCTCAAACCGGCCGGTGTACGGCTCGCGCGTCATGATCTGGAAGGTCTTCTCGCAGACGGCGCTCCGCACACCGCGTTGAAAGACGTGGCCGTCATCGTCGATGACTTTTTTCCACGGGCCACGATAGACCAGCGCCTTGTTGGTCTCGTAGCAGGGGCCTTCCTTGCCGCGGAACGCCTGCACCGTGACGGAGCGGAACTCGATCCCCTCCACGGTTCGCCACGGCTCGGCGCCGCGACTCAGGATCTCCATCCCGTAGAATCCGGCGCGCTCGAAGGCCTCGATGAATCCAGTCTCCGTCATCGCCCCCGATATGCAGCCGGACCACAGTTCGGCATCAGCCCTCAGGTGATCGGGGACCGGCTCGTCCGCTACGATGTCCGAGATCACCGCGCGGCCACCGGGCCTGAGCACGCGGAAGATCTCCGTGAACAGCTGCTCCTTCTGCTCCTCGCTCACAAGATTGAGGACACAGTTCGAGACCACGACATCGATGCCGAGATCGGGGACCAGGGGTTCTTCCTTCCTCAGACGCCGCTCTTCCGCCTCGAGGGCCCACAGGTCGTCAGCGCTGGTCACAGGGTTGCGCTCGAGCCACGTATCGACGGCGTCGAGGTCGAGACGCAGATCCTGGATGCGGCCGCGCCGGAAATCCACGTTGTGCCAGCCGATCCGTTCGCCGACATCATGCTGGTAGCGCCGCGCCAGCGAGAGCATCTCCGGGTTCATGTCGACGCCGATCACTCGCCCCTCCGGCCCCACGACCTGGCTGGCGATGAAGCAGATCTTCCCACCCCCACTGCCCAGATCGAGTACCGTCGCGCCGCGGCGCAGGTGCCGGCTGGGATCCCCACAACCGTAGTCCCGCTCGATGATCCGCTCGGGGATGACCTCCAGGTAGCGTGGGTCGTAGTCCACCGGGCAGCAGAGCGCCGCCTCCCGGGCGACCGCGCCCTTGCCGTAGCGTTCATGCACGACCTGCTCGACGTCGATATCAGTTGGAGTATCAGTTGGAGTCATAAGGTAGTCTCCGGAGATCTCGAGTGTGTTGTCTTCATCCAATAACCCGGGTTCTCGAACAATCGCACCAACGGCCGGGTTCCCAACGGCTGTCAGTGCACGCTCCCGCCCGCCCTCGCCAACGGGCGGTGTCCGGGGACGAGGGCGCCATTCCTGTTCACGATATGGCGGAAACGATCCGATCCCCGTGGAATTTCCCGTTCTCTTCGCTCCGCAGCAACACGGCGGGAATGCCGCGCCTTTCTCGGATCGGCGATGATCGTGAACTTGATCGACGTCGCCCTCCAGCTTCCAGACGCTTGGTCTACTCGTACCTCTCCAGCAGCGCCTGGAAGCGCGGGTGGTCGCGGAGCGGGTCCCAGGTTGGATCCAGGCGGAGCCCCGTGGGGGTGAGCTCGCTGGGAACCGAGAGCATCCGCTCCAGCCGGTCGATGGCCGCCTCCGTCTCCCCCACCCGCGTGAGGATACGGGCGGCGTCGATCACAAAGTTGCCTCCCCGCCACGCCTCACGTGCCATGGGTAGGAGCTCCACGGCCCTCTCGCTGGCTCGGATCGCCTCCGCCGACCGGCCCAGGCCGGCGAGGGCTTGACCGAGGGCGCTGTGGAGCCTCGGGTCCTCCGGGTCCTCCGCCAGTTTCCGCTCAAGGACCACGCGGGCGGAATCGTAGCTCACCCGCGCGGGCGAGGATCGACCCATGAAGTCCAGGATGCGTGCCCGCACC
>JAZGAL010000213.1:0-18132 GCA_036475815.1 Gemmatimonadota bacterium | reverse complement strand
CGCTGATCATCCACCGCGGAAGCTTCGACTTCACTCAGCTAAAAGGATGGCACGACAAGCTCCTGCCAGTCCTTGCATCGCGAGCCGATGTTGTGTCACTCGATATTGACGAGACGAGAAATCAGGTGGCGATAGGGATTGAGAGCCCGGCGGCAACAGGTGAGATTAAGAGTGATGTGGCCGCACTCCAAATACCTGATGCTGCGGTGCATGTGAAGGTACGGGCGCGACCCGTGCCGCGACTTACACTGCAACAGAAGAGACGACCCGTTCTAGCCGGTTTTCAGATCCAGAATGACCGGGGAGGGACTTGCACGCTCGGCCTTAACGCCAGGGTGAACGGACAGCGCGTATTCGTTACCGCATCGCACTGCAGCGGGGATCCCTTCAGTAATCCCGATAATCGTCCGATTTACCAACCCACCGTAAGTGGCGCTAACGAGATTGGTCATGAGATTATGGATTGGCCGGGTTTCCGATGCTTCTGGGCGTTCAGGTGCCGATATAGCGATGCAGCGATCTTTGAGTACAATGGATCTGTCAGCGATGATTTTGAGAAGATCGCTCGGACGGAGAGTTGGGCCGAGGGCGGACGTGGCTCGATCGTGTTGAGTTCGAGCCAGCCCACCTTCACTATCGTGGAAAAGGTCGCCGATGGGACAATTCACGTTGGAGAGCGGGTTCACAAAGTAGGCAGAACGTCTGGTTGGACGACAGGGCTGATCACGGAAACCTGCGTATCAAGAATCGGAGGAGCCATTTTTCTCTGCCAGTACGTTGCCGAGCTGTGGTCCGAAGGCGGAGACAGTGGCGCGCCCGTATTCCAGCACTATTGGAAAGGCTCGGCGGCCCATGCGCACGGTATTCTTTGGGGCGGGCCCCCTGGAGACTGGACTGAGACTTGGTATAGCCCTCTGTCCGGCGTCGAAACGGACCTTGGTGTACAGGTAGACATTTGCTATGGCAACCCGTTTAACGGTTGTCCATTCAACTGAGTGATTGCATCGGAACACCCCCGAAGTCGGACGGGAGCAGTGAACAGCAAGTACTTCTATCCCATTCTACTAGTGTTGTTGAGCGGTCTGCTCACGACGTGCGGATCGGATCCGAATGATCTTGAAGGAGATAGTGCGCTAATGGTTCTCGGCGTCATCGAATCGATCGACGCTGGTACACCACCGTTGGAGTTGCTACTGTGGATCGGGGACGTTGAAGCAGATTGGGATGTGGGATTCGATAAATTGATCGTCCGTGTATGGGCTAGCACATCGATCACGATTCGTCGCTCCGATGGCTCTCGGACTGGCGGGGAACCCGGCGACCTCGAGGTAGGTGATTCAATTCGAGCTTGGCACAGAGACGCCGTCTCTAAGTCTTTGCCCCTACAGGTCGACGCAACTCGGATCGAGGTAACTAAGTCGGGGACGAGTCAGTAACGAACCTGTCTTGCCCCAGGCCAGTTTACCGACATTTCGGTGTGCGATTTCGGCCCCTCCCTAATCGCTGGGGAAGGGCCGGGTCTGTGGCGTTTACGCACCGCCTTACACACCCGCGGGGAGTCGGAGGACGCCGTTCCGACTCAGGCTGTGGAGGAACGCGCGGCAGCGCTGCGCGAGCTATCGGAATAACCGCCGGACGTCCGCGATCGCGGGCCGGGGCCGCGTGGGTCGCGCGCGCCGCCACAAACAGCGCAAGAACGCCCCAGGGGCCAGATTGTAGCCTGCGAACCGCAAACTCCGCTTATCGCCTGCCTCCTCAGACCCTGCCGGCAACCGCTCTGTGGCACAGTCTTTCCATCCAAGGGGGTAAGGAGAGGTATAGGAGCTGATAGATATCCCCCGCTCTGGTAAGCGCGGGTCGCTACGCACGGACCGCGGGCTTTTTCATGACGCTGCCCCTGCTTCTGGGCGTTTGCGACGTTGCCGATATTCGAGCCTGCGACGGCAGTCTACAACCTGACGGCGAGAGTCTTCATGCCCGTCCTGGCAATGGCGACGATCGCGTTGAGCGTGTTCCTGGCCATGCGCCAACGTTCCAAGGCGCTCTCGGAAGCATAGGAAGACGAAGGCCGGCATCGAGCCGGCCGTAACTGGCAAAGCTGATTGAGCCGGCCGGGTCCTGCGCCCGGCCGGCTTCGTTTTCCAAGCTATTCCACCCGGCCAAACAGAAGGTCGAGGCCCAGGGTGATGACAAGCTGCTGGCTGCCCTCGATGGTATAGCGGATCTCGAAGAAGGGGGCCAGCCGGCTCACCTTGTACCTGGTTCCGCCCAGGATGTTCAGTCCGTACTCGGTTCTGCTCTCGGTCTCGCCCGTCGACCGATCCTCGGCGCTGAAGTCGGCGATGTTCAGCCCCAACCCCACGTAGGTCTGCGCCTGCGGTCCGGATACCGATTGGACGTAGACGGCGTTGACGTTGACTTCCCAATATTGCCGGTCAATGACTGGCGCCGTGCTCGGCCAGAAGTAGTCGTAAGTCCCGATGAACGCCACTGGCGCTCTCGGCGACAGATCTACGGTGGCACGGCCACCGATGCCCCAATCGGTCTCGTCACCCCAGACCCCCTCGAACCCCAGGCTGAACTGGGCCTGGAGCGCGCTCGGGGCAAAGAAGAGACCGAGCAGGCAGATTGCCACGAGCAGCTTTCTCATTGGTTCCTCTCTATGAAATATACGGGGGCCATAATGACCCGGCGCTCCGCCGCGCGTCAAGTCAGCCGGCCCGCCTCCGCCGCCTCTCCGTCCCCTTTGCGCCCACGCGATGCCGATCTGTTGACGTCCCCTGCTCAGCGTGACTCAACGCGGGCGACTGGATCGCAGATCAAGCGGAGGGTAGGCATCAGTGGTCGAAGCACGCGAGCTACAGGACGCTCTCACCAGGTCGAAGCACGGCAGACTGGAGCCGCTGCTTCGCGCGCTCGGCTTCGAGCCCGTGGGCTTGCGGGTTCCGCAGCCGGCGCTCGCCGATTTTGGCCTCGACCCGACGCAACGGCTGACGCTCGAGGTCGCCGCTCGCCACCTGGGTTTCCACGTCTTCCACATCGTACTCGAGCAGCGGCTCGAGCCCGAGACGGTTCGCCGGGTTGCCGCCGACCTCTACCGTCACAACCCGGCCCGGCGCGCCCTGCTCGTCTTCGAGGCACGTGAAGACAAGCGGCTGGTCCTGGCGAGCTGGGGGCTGGGACCCGGCCCATTCCGACTGCAGAAGCTGTGGATCGATCCAACCGCGCCGCGTCGATCGGAGCTCGATATCCTGGCCGGCCTCGCCGTCAACGGTGCCGCCTCACCCAGCGATCTGGCAATCGCGCACGCCCGGGCCCTCGATCGTGAAGGCGTCACGCGCCGCTTCTTCGCCGAGTTCCGCCGGCACCGCGCCGAGCTCGCCGCAGGGCTTACCGGCCTAAAGCCGGAATCGGAGCAGGACCGGCTCGATCTCGCGCTCATTCTCCTCAGCCGGCTTCTCTTCCTCTACTTCATCCAGCGCAAGGGCTGGCTCGCCGGCGATACGGCCTACCTTCGTCATCTCTACGAGGCAGCGCTCGGTGACGGCGTCCCCTTCTATCGCCGGAGACTCAAGCACCTCTTCTTCGGCGCGCTCAACCGGCCGCCACAGCAACGAGGAAAGTATGCGCGGCAGCTGGGCGAGCTGCCCTACCTGAACGGTGGGTTGTTCGAGCGCCATCCACTGGAGCGACGGTATTCGGGCCTCGACATGCCCGACGAGTGCTTCGCACCCATCTACTACGACTTTCTCGATAAGTACCAGTTCACGCTGCGCGAGGATCAGCCCGCCGATCAGGACGTTGCCGTGGACCCGGAGATGCTCGGCAAAGTCTTCGAAGGTCTGATGGCCGGCTCGCAGCGCGGATCCACGGGCGCTTTCTTCACACCGCGGCCGCTCGTCGAGCGGCTCGTTGATGGTGCGCTCTCCGCGTATTTCGCGCGCGTTTCGGATTGCGATCCCGCCTTGATCGAAGAGCTTCTTGCCGGGGGGCTCCCCGAGATCGACTCGCCTCTCCGTGCGAGCCTGGCGACTCACGTTCGCGCCATCAGAGTGCTCGACCCCGCCGTCGGATCCGGCGCTTTCCTGCTCGCGGTTCTGCAGCGCCTCGAACGGCTGCGCGACGCGCTGGAGGGAAGGCCCAGCGACTCCTTCGACAGGTTCGAGCGCCGACAGCGGATCATTCAATCCAATCTCCATGGCGTCGACCTTAACGGCGCCGCGGTTCGCTTGTGCGAGCTGCGGCTCTGGCTCGCTCTGGTCGTCGACGTCGAGGTCGAGAGTATCGCCGACGTTCCGCCGCTCCCCAACCTCGACATCAACATCCGGCAAGGGGACACGCTGGTGGATCCGATCGATTTCCTGATCCAGCTGGGCGACCTCGACCATGGCGGATTGGCGAGCCGCTGGCGCAAGGAAGTCGGCCAACTCGTCGCCCGTCGCGACCGCTACTTCCACGCCACCGGCGCGGCCAAACGGCGGGTCCAGCGCGCGCTGCGCCACGCGGAACGGAACGTCGCAGTCACTTTCCTGGGCGAACTCGCGGAGCAGATCGGTGTCCGGCGGCGCGAGTTGCAGGCGGCGGCGCGAAGCCGTGATCTATTTGGGAAGCGGAGCGGACTCACGCGGAGCCAGAAAAAGGCCGCCGTCACGCTCAAACGGCGTAGTGGCGAGATCGCTCGTCTGTTGCGCCGGATCCGCGAAGTCCAGGAGCTTCCGTTCTTCTCGTTCCCCATCCACTTCGCCGATCCCAAGCGGCCGGACGCCGGTTTCCACGTCGTCGTCGGCAACCCGCCCTGGGTGCGTCCGCACCATTGGGGGAGCCTATCACGGAGCCGGTTGCGGGAGCGCTTCCACTTCCTGAGAAACGCCGGCTGGCAAGCCGGCAGTCGCATGGCCGGGGTTGGACGAGGATTCGGCGCCCAGCTCGACCTCAGCGCGCTCTTCCTCGAGCGTTCTCTAGAGCTACTCGACGAGAACGGCGCCCTCGGTTTCCTGCTTCCGGCCAAGCTCATGCGCAACCTTTCCGCCGGTGCGCTTCGTGGACGGTTGCTCGCCAGCACGCGGATGCTCCGCCTTGAAGACTGTTCGCTCGCAACGGAACGTCTCTTCGAGGCCACGACTTACCCTCTGAGCCTGCTCCTCACGCGCGGTTCAGCCGACACCGAACATCAGGTATCAGTCCATCTTCACGACCGGCATGGTGAGCGCGTCGATTTCAGGCTCCCCCAATCGCGGCTCCCGCTCATCACGGACGATCCGGAATCGCCCTGGGTGCTGGCACCGCCGGGCGTGCGGGCTGTTCTCGACCGCATGCGGGCCGCCGGGCCGCCACTCGGCGCCGAACCCGGGCGCCGCCCGTCCAGGGGAATATTCACCGCCGCCAACGACCTGTTCGTGGGTGACGTGTACGACGCAAACCCGGTGAGGGGTCGCGTCGTGTTGAGCCTGGCCGGATCCGAGGTCGAGATCGAGGCCGACCGGGTGCGGCCGACGCTCCGCGGCGAGGACCTGGCAGCGTGGCGCTTCGAGATATCCCATGCTCTGATCTGGACACACGACGATGATGGTCATGTCCTCGCCCACCTGCCCGACGCGACCCGGAATCACCTTTCAAAGCACCAGGGTCTCCTGCAACGCCGGGTGGACCTGAGGCCCGGCCAACCCTACTGGATGCTCTTTCGGGTTAGCCCCGAGAAGTGGAGGCGCCGGGTAGCGTGGCGCGACATCGCACCCGCTCCCGGCGCCGTGGTCGTGCCGCGTCGCGTGCCGTTCCTCGGCGGCAGGGCGCCCATCATCAGCCTCAATACTGTTTATCAGATCGCAGCCGCGTCGGGAGAAGACGCTCACCTGCTAGCCGCTATTCTCAACTCGACCGTAGCCCGCGCCTACCTCAAGGCGATCGCTGAGCGGGCCTCCGGAGGTTACTTCCGGTTCCTGGGGTGGACGGTCGCTCTCCTACCTTTTCCCAAGAATCCCGACGCGGTTGTTCGAAGACTCTGCGTGAAGCTCAGCCAGGATGCTCATGCGGCGGCCGGGCTCTGCGATGATGCTCGGGGCCGGCTCGACGAACTGGCTGCCCGTCTGTACGGGCTCTCATCGGACGAGCTGGAGGTGCTGCGCTCGTTCGATGCCCGTCTCTCCAATCGAAGGAGCGACTCATGAATGAGGTGACCTGGCCGGAGCCCATCGCGGCGGCGTCGGATCAGAGTGCTGCTTCCACGGTGCGGCAACTGTGGTCCAAGGCGGAACGGGTCGATGCGGTCCTCGCCGATGCCAACCAACTCCGCGTGATCATCGACCAGAGCATGGTGAACGGTCCTCGAGCCGTCCGGATCATCACCGGGAACGTGCCGTTCACGGCTGCAGCAGTCCCCTGGCGATTCACGGTCATCCGGCAGAGGCCCAACCCAGAGTTCATCCTCTTCTATCCCGCGGGGTGCGCCTTTCCAGAGAGCGCGCTGATGTTCACGGGTGGCATGGGGAATCAAGGATGGGTCACCTTTCACCAGCGACCTCTTGTCCTTCACCGGCTGCGCGAACGCTTCAACCGCCTCTTTGCCGGCGAGCAACAACCGCTGGCCGTTGCCGCCTCCGTCCGGGAACAGCCTTCGAAGCCGAGACCAGCGCCAGGGACGGGCGACCCACTGACGAGTGGAGAGCCCGAGCTGGTCGCGCCGGCCGAGCTCTACCGACGCGTGCTCGCCGCGCACTTTACCGGCCTCGAACGACACGACGATACAGCGCGGCCGGACTCGGCGCCGGTTCTGGCCACACACCAAGAAAGGGCTTACGAGCGCGCCCGCGACATCATCGACCGCTATGGCGGCGTGATCATCGCCGATGCGGTGGGCCTCGGAAAGACCTATATCGGTCTACGGCTGCTGGAGCGCGTCTTGGAAGCGGGCGGCCGCGCCCTCGTCATCGTGCCCGCTGCACTCAGGGATCAGTGGGAACGTGAGCTCTCTTATCTCGGGGTGGGTCCCGGCACCCAGTCCAGCGGTTCGGTGATGCCAAGCTGCCCGCCGGCAGACGACAACTTGGATCTGTGGGTGCGCGAGTCCAGGAATGTCGAGTTGCTCTCGATGGAATCGCTGGGCCTGCGGGCCTTCAACGCCGGCTCTTATCGAGGCGCAGACCTCGTGTTGGTCGACGAAGCGCACAACTTCAGAAACCACGCCACGCGGCGTTACCGGACTCTGGCAGACCTCGTTCGCCACTCCAAGGTCGCCTTCCTCACCGCCACGCCCATCAACAACACGATCTTCGATCTACAACACCTACTCGATCTCTTCGCCGCTCCCGGTGCGTTCCGCCACCTGGGAATTCCCGATTACCGGAGCGTCTTCCGTCGCGTCGCCAGCGGTGACGCTGTCGGTGACGGTGACGTGCGGTCGATTATCTCGGCTTGTGTCCTGCGTCGCACGCGCCGCTTCCTCAGAGCGCACTACGGAGAGATCAAGCTCCGTGACCCGCATGGCGATGGCGAGCTCGAGCTCCGTTTTCCGAAGCGCCGGTCGCCCGTGGCCGTCGACTACGACCTGGCCGGCACCTACGGCGATCTGTTCGCCGGCCTCGACGACTGGCTGAGTGCGCTGCGGTTCCCTTTCATCAACCCACGCACTGACGACGCCATCGACGATAGGGCGCTCGCCTGCTCCGGCGAACTCCTGAAGATCATCTTGCTCAAGCGCCTCGAGTCGAGCATCGAGGCATTCCGCTGCACCGTCATCCAGCAGCTCGCCTGGTGCAACACGGCGCTCGGCGCCATCAAGGCCGGGCGAGTCCTCACACGGCCGGACTACCGCGCCGCTTTCAAGGGCCCTGACGACGACCCCGGCAGCCAGCTCGCCTTCTTCGAGCTGATGCTGCCTGCGCCATCCATGGAGCCCGCCCGCATCGCAGAATTCCGCAGCGCGCTCGAACACGACATGCAGATACTCGCTCGCGTCCACACCGCGCTCAGCGCCGTCGGGCCGCTCGGCGACAGCAAGCTGCAGAAACTCATTCAGCTACTCGACGAGCCGCTCGCCAACCGCAAGGTTCTCATCTTCACTGAATTCCGCGACACGGCCCATTACATCTATCACGCACTGAAGCACCGCCCTTTCCTTGCCCAAATCGACAGCCAAGGCGCTCGCCTCGGTCTCGACCGCGCCAACCGCCGTGAGGTTATCGAGCGCTTCGCGCCCCGCAGCAACGGCCTCCCGGAGCCGCCGCAGCGCGAGCGCGTCGATCTCCTGATCGCCACCGACGTGCTGAGCGAAGGACTCAACCTCCAGGACGCCTCTGTCGTCGTGAGCTATGACCTCCCGTGGAATCCCGTCCGCCTGATGCAGCGAATCGGCCGCGTCGACCGCCTGGGCGCGCTGGCAGAAACGGTCGAGCTCTACCACTTCGTACCGGCGGACGTCCTCGATCGTCTGCTGGGTCTCATGTCCCGGCTACAGAGCAAGGTCACCACCATCAACACCGCGCTCGGCCTCGACCAGCCGGTGCTGGCAGCTGCCGCGTGCGGTGACCGGACTATCGACCAGATTCGCGTCCTGGCCCAAGACCCCCGGGGCTATGACAGGGTGGAGCATGAGCTGGAAGGGCCACTCGACCCGGAGGAACAGGCCTATCTCGATTACGTGAACATCCAGGACGGGAGACAGGCCCCACCCCCACGGGCAGCGCAAGTCGCAGCGAGCGCCGTCGCCCATAGCGGCCAACAGGGCAGTCGAGCCATCTCCTACTGGCGGGTGAGTTGCGACGGCAAGGAACGCGGTCTCTGGCTGGTCTGCGATCTCGAGAACGGCTGCGTCGTTGAAGACCAGGCTACCGCGCTCGAGATGCTACGAGACGCGAGCGCGTGGAAAACCAGGAAAGTTGGCAAGCGAGTCCTCGATAACGCCCGTCGTGCCTGTGAGCGCTACGCCCGCAGCGTCCTCGCTCGCCTCGAAGCGACCCGCATCGCCGGCGATGCCCTCAGCCCCAGCCTCCCACAATGCCGCATCGCCGCCTGGCTGAGTCGCGGCCTCCAGACAGGCGTTCATCGCCTGACCCATGAACAGCGCAAGACCATCGACGGGCTGCTCGACCGCCTGGCCAGACGCTTCACCCTGGCCGGCGAGCGTGCCCTCGCCGTGCTGGTGCAGGAGCTTCCCCAGCGCCTCGACATGGCCGTTGTGAATCGCCTGAACGACCGGCTGCGGGACTTCGAGTCAGACAGCCGTGGTTCCGCGGCCTTGAAGGAGGTGGCGACGCTGGTCATGGTGAGCCGCTGACGGCAGCCAGAGTGCGGCTTTCCCTTCCCCGTTCTCCCGGCCAACGCGCTTCCCAACGGCTACCGCCAGCGGTACCTTGCTGGGGCCGTTTCCTCCCCATCCACTGGGTCGCGCACAGCCGAAGCAAATGCGTATCGGGTCCGTTCTCAAATGGTGGCTCCTCGGTGCTGTTCCGCTCGCCGGACCCGGCCCTCGATCTAGGCAAGACCCGGAGGAGCTGATTCGATGACGCCGCACTATGAAGGCATCCTGTTCGACCTCGACGGAACGCTCGTCGATTCGCTCGAGCTCATCCTGAGCTCATATCGGTACACGATGTCGAGGCATCTGGGGCGCGAGATGCCCGACGAGGCATGGCTCAATACGATGGGCAAGCCGCTCAAGGTACAGCTGCAGAGTCTCGCCGAGTCACCGGAGCAGCTCGAGGCGATGTTCCAGACCTACATCGCTCACAACGAGGCCAACCACCGGCGCCTCATCCGCCCGTTTCCTGGAATGAAGGAGGCGGTGACGGCATTGCGGCGCGCCGGTTACCGCCTGGCGGTCGTCACCAGCAAGATCAAGGATCACACGTTGCGCGAGCTTCGAACCTGCGAGTTGGAAGGACTCTTCGACGGCCTGGTGAGCGCGAGCGACGTGAAGCGGCCGAAGCCCGATCCGGAGCCCGTCGTGCTGGGATTGCGGAGCATCGGTATCGCCGCCAGCGATGCGCTCCTGGTCGGCGACAGCCTCTTCGACCTTCTCTCCGCGCGAGCGGCCGGCGTGGACGCTGCGGCGGCCCTTTGGGGACCCTTCGACCGTATCCGCCTGGCACCGGGCAAGCCGGACTACTGGCTGGACGACGTCTCCGGGCTCCTCGCTCTGCTCGGACTAACCCCGGAGGTGGGGGGTGGCTAACCGCCGCGGCGACAGGGCAGGCTCCGAGGCGTGGTCCGCCGAAGCGCGCGACCGCTGGCGCCGGCGCGTGCTGGCAGGACAGGGTGTTTACTACATCCTCACCGGGCTTTGGCCGCTGATTCACTTCTCCAGTTTCGCGGACGCCGTGGCGATGCAGTTGAACCCTTTCCAGTCGCACGCTTTCGCCGCTGTCATCGTCGTGGTGGGCGGCAGCCTCCTGGAAGCCGCCCGCCGGGAGCCGCCCGGGCCCTTCCCCACGCTGCTGGGCGCCGCCGTCGCCGCAGCGATATCGATCGTGAGTCTCTGGTGGCTGCCGCGCCTTGGTGAAGCGAGCGTGCTCTGGGTCGACCTGGTCCTGGAGGTGGCCCTCGCCGTGGCACTCATTCTATTGTACCCACGTCCGCTGCCCCAACGGGCCCGAACCTCAACCCGCAGACGATGACGCGAGCCGATGAAGATCAATCCATTCCGCATGGAACGCTGGCAGTCGACCTGGGAGAACCGCGTTCAATTCAACCTCTCCGAGAGCGGCGTTCATCCCATGACGCCGATGGAGCTGTTCGAGCTCGCCGACGCCGACACAGGCGAGTTCCTCAACCAGCGGCTCGTCTACAACCAGTCGAACGGCACCGAGGAACTGCGCGAGAGCATCGCCGCCATCTATCCCGGCGCGACAGTGGACAACATCCTGGTCAGCAACGGCGGCTCCGAGGCCAACTTCGTGACCACGTGGAAGCTGCTCGAGCCAGACGATGTGGTGGTCATGCAGGCGCCGAACTACATGCAGATGTGGGGTACGGCCGAGATCTTCGCCCGTGAGGTGAGAGCGTTCCACTTGCAGGAGGAGCGCGGATGGGCACCCAATCTCGACGAGCTCGACGACCAGGTCGATGACAGCGTCAAGCTGATCATCGTCACCAACCCCAACAACCCGACGGGCGCCGTACTCACGGAACTCGAGATCGATCGGATCGTCACCATCGCCGAGCGCGCCGGCGCCTGGATCATCGCGGACGAGATCTACGCCGGCGCCGAGCTGGACGGCACCTGGTCGCCCACCTTCTGGGGCCGCTACGACAAGCTGGTGATCACCGCCGGCCTATCGAAAGCCTACGGACTGCCAGGCCTCCGGCTGGGCTGGGCCGTGGGGCCCGCCGACTTCATCGGTGACCTCTGGTCCTACAAGGACTACACGTCCATCGCGCCCGGAACCCTGAGCGACCTCTGCGGCCGCATCGCCCTGGCACCCGAGACGCGGCAGCGAATCCACCAGCGAACCCGCCGAATACTCAACGAGAACCTGGCGCCGCTCGCCGATTGGCTCACGGAGCGCGCGGACATCTTCCAGTATCTGCCGCCCCGGGCCGGCGCCATCTGCTATATCCGCTACGATCTCGACATCGGATCGAGCGCCCTGGCCCAGCGACTGAAGGACGAGTGTAGCGTGCTCATCGTGCCAGGCGACCACTTCAACATGGATGGCTACATGAGGATCGGGTTCGGCATACCGAAGCCCGAGCTCATTGAGGCCCTGGAAAGAATCGAGACGGTCCTGAGGTCGCTGGTCAGCTGAGCCCGCCGGTGGGGCGGGTCACTTGGATCCGATCTTGCACGTCTGCTTCTTGCCCTTGCGAACGTACGTGATCTCCGCCTCGCCGGTTTCCCGCAGCACTTTCCGCAACTCCCTCACCGTCCGCACCGGCGCACCGTTCACAGCCAGCACGACATCGCCCTGGCGAAGCCCCGCCCCATAAGCCGGCGTGCTCTCCACTACCTTGACGATGAGAAGACCCCCCTCCACTCCCGACAGATCGGAAACCAGCGGGCTGTCTTCATCCAATTCCTCGAAGCGTGCGCCGGCCACCGCGTTGCTGTAGAGAGTGATGGTTCGAGCTTCCGCCGGCGAGGTGACGACGACTTCAACCTCCGGGGCCGCTCTGGGCAGCACGTAGAGGGTCCGTGCCGCCAGCGAATCCGCCTGGACCCGAATCTGCTTGTGCCACTTCTGGAGCTGCCGGCGCATCGAGTCGATCTGCGCCCGCTGCTCCAGCGCCAGTTGCTGCTGCGCCTCGCTGGAGGTCCGCTGAGCTTCCACCTCGGCACTTGCCAGCAGCCGCTCCGCCTGCTTCAGCGCGATCTGAAGCTGCAACTGACCCTCGTACAGCATCCTCAGCTGCACCTTCACCGAGTCCAATTTGCCCGGGAACATCACCACCGCGTACTGCTCGCCAAACGCCTCCACCGGCGTCCCCGGCGTCACAATCACGGTGGCCTCACGGTCAGCCCGGCGCACTCGGAACTCCGTCGCCACACCGGCTCGCATGCTGCCGAATAGCCGGCCGCCCTCCTCGGTCGTGATGTCCAGGCCCCGGACTGCGAGGATGATGTCACCCTCCTTGAGTCCCGCTTTTGCGGCCGGGCCGCCGTCCCGGACCCAGGTGATCTTCGGCGGACTGGAGAACCACCACACCACGACATCGCCCTGACGCTGTTGCTGGCAGCTGTCGCATTGGAGGTTGATTCCCAGGTACCCTCGGTCCTGAGCACGAAGCGGTGAGCTCATCCCGAGTGTCATCAGTACCGCCAGCGCCAGAGGCGCAAAAACAAGCTTTGTCTTGCGACTACGCATTGACCTTCTACCCTTCAACATCTGATGGACCGCATCGCCCATGCCCGTCATCTCCACAACACCTCAGAACCCGTTACCTGCGACGTGTCCATCTCGCGCAGCACCGCGTCACGCTCCTCCAGCGCCGCAAACAGATACGAGTTGAGGACCGGATCCGCAGGCTCCATCGACAACGCCGTGCGCGACGCCTCCACCAGCATATCCAGACTGGCCAGCCGTTGCCCCGTCAGCGACGGCATCGGCATGCCTTCCTGCCCGGCCAACCGCTGCAGGCTACCCAGAGCCGCATCGTATTCCGTGCCCAGTCGCCGCACTTCCGCCATCGCCTCCGCCAGCGTGACCGCGGCCGGCTGCCCCCTCGCCAACGCCGGCGACGCACCGTCAGCTCCCGGCTCGCCCGGCTGGAACATCCGCCCCAGGCTCAGGCCAAGCACGAAGACCGCCAACATCGCCGCCACCTGCATCGCGATCAGCATCGGCCGGCCGAACCGTGACCGGCGCGCCCGAGCCGCTACCGGCAGGCCCGCCTCGATCCGCGACCAGAGCGCCGCCGGCGGCTCCAATTCCGGCAGCTCCCGCAGCTCCGTCCGAAGTTGCCTCAGCACCTCCAGCTCGCCCTGACACACCGGGCAGCTTGTGAGGTGCTCCTGCGCCCCCGCGACAGGGCCGCCATCCAGCAACTCGGAGAGCGTCTCCTCGTTAAGATGTACCATGATCGACTACCTCAGCTCTTGCTCCTACCACCAGGGCTCTCAGCCGCGCCCTGGCCTTTGACAACTGTGATTTAGATGTGCCCACGGCTATCCCCAGCCGTGCCCCGATCTCCTCGTGGGTATACCCCTCAACGTCGTGCAACCACAGCACCGATCGATATCCCTCCGGCAGCTTGTCCAGCGCTCGCTGGACTGTCACTCGCTCCGCTGCCGCCGATGCCGGCCTGCCGTCCGGGTTCCCCAGCGCAGATTTCCCGTCGAAGCTCTGCTCCAGGTCCCGTCGCCGTGCCGATTGCCGCAGGCGCGTCAGCGCTGTGTTCACCGCGATCCGGTGTACCCACGTCCCAAACGCCGCATCTCCCCGGAAATCGCGGATCTTCTGAAACGCGCTGGTCCATGTATCCTGAGCCAGGTCCGCCGCCAGGTCGTCGTCCCCGGCCAGACGCCGCACCACGGTGTACACCCGTGACGCATGCCGCTCGTACAACTGCCGCATCGCCTCGAGCTCCCCAGAGCGCGCCCTGCGAACCAGGATGGCTTCAGTCAGCTCGACCAATCTTTCTTCCCTCCTACTCCCGATTCCTTAGACGGGTGGCAACCCCGGGGAGTTGCCCGCTGTGGACCCCGAGAGTCGCACCAGCCAGCGCTGCAGGTACAGCGCAAACGCAAACAGCACGAACGCCGCCAGCACACCGGCGCTCGCGTCTGTTGCGTAATGGAACCGGCCGTACACCGTAGATACTGTAAGCCCTACAACAAACGGCAGCGCCACCGCCCACACGGCCTTGTCATAGCGCCAGGTCACCAGCAGGATCGTCACCGCCACCGCCACGTGAGAGCTGGGGAAGGCCGCACCCTTGCTCCCACCATCCGTCAGCACCCAGTGCACCAGCTTGTAGAAGAAGCCGTCGGCCAACTGGCCGCCGATCTGCGGGAATTGGTAGTGCGGGCCGGCCACCGGGAAGAATATGAACACAAAGTAGCACCCGAAGAAGACCACGGTTTCGGCAAAGACCAGTTCGCGGAACCCTTTCAGCCGTCCGCGCGCGTAGAGTGTGACCAGCGCCACCGGCAGCAAGAACCAGTAGGACGCGTAGAAGAAGTGCATCAGCTCGCTCAACCCGAAATAAGGGAGCCGCTGGCTGAACGTCATCGCGAGCTGCTCGCCGAAGATGGCTTCTTCCAGCCTGAGGATCGCCGGGTCCTTATACCCGTTCCAGAACAGCAGCGCCAGATGGCGGAGTTCCCAGTACAGGAACCCGATAAAGGCGATAGGATAGGCGACGCGGAAGAAGCCGAGGACGGAGCGGTCTCTCAGCGGCTTGGCCGAGACCCAGAGGCCGAAGCCGACCAACACCACATGTGAGAGCGTCAGCCCGATCCACAGGCCCGGGCCGAGCCGCCAGCCCGCCACCGCGACCAGCACGCCGGTGAACGCGACGTAGGCGAGGAAAACGATGTCCGCTGGCTGAGCCGCGGCCAGCCAGCGCCTCACCCAACTCACAGCCAACCCTCTTCCCGGTACCAATCCGCGGTATCGCGGAACCCGTTCTCGAGGTCGTACTCCGGCGACCAATCCAGCTCTTCCATGGCCTGGTCAACCCGGCACGTCCAGGCCCGCTCCACCAGATCCCTGGCACGACGCCGGTCGATCTGCCCCGGCCGGCGTCCACCTCCGAACAGCTCCACCGCGGCACCAACCGCCGTCAGCACCGCCGATGGCAGCGGCAAGATCAGGGGGCGTCGTCCCACCGCTCGCCCGATCGCTGCGGCGAGCTGGCGCCAGCTGACAACTTCGGGATGGCCGACGAAGTAAGTCTTGCCCACGGCCTCAGGCTGCTCCGCGGCCTTCCGCAACGCCTGGGCCACGTCGCGAGCCTGGACCAGCTGGACCCGGCGCTCGCGCACCCCGGGAGCCACGATCAAGCCGCGCCTGGCCATCTGGAAGTACGGAAGCGTGTCCTCGTCACGGGGACCGTAGACGGCCACCGGGCGCAGCACCGTCACCTCCAGTTGATCGGCCCGCCGCCGCACTTCCTCTTCCGCCGCCAGCTTGCTCCGCCCGTAATCGCTGGTGGGCGCCGGCGGATCGTCCACGGCGCGCGGCCGGTCGATGGCGCCCGGCCCGGCCGCAGCCTGACTGCTACAGAAGACGAAGCGGATCGGTTGGCCGGCATCTACGCAGGCATCGAGCAACGCCCGTGTCCCATCGTGGTTGGCGGCGAAAAGCGCCCGCCGTGAGCCCCGGGTGAGGCCGGCGCAGTGGATCACGGCGCCCATGCCGGCCACCGCTCCCGCCAGGCCCGCACCCCGCAGATCCGCCTGCACGAGCTCGACCGGCTTCCCTTCCAGCCAGCGCAGACGGCTGCTGCCACGAACCGTGCAGCGCACCTGATAACCCGCCTCCAGAAGCACATCGACGACGTGGCTCCCCACGAAGCCAGTGCCACCGGTTACGAGCGCGCCCGCCCCTTCAGCCATCCCGGGGCTCCCCGATCACCGATGACTGATCACTGGGCGTCAGAGGGCCCTCTCGAAGAGTCTGTAGGTTTTGTAGGGAGCAAACCCCATCTTACCCAGAGCCGCTCGCATGAGGTTGTTATCCTCGAGGATCCACGAACATTCCGCCAGTGTGTGCCCCTTCTTCGTGCCTCGCTTGAAGATCTCGAAGTAGAGCATGGCAGCCATACCGGTCCGCCGATACTCCTTCTTCAGGCCGAGGGTGATGATGCGGATTCCTTCAACGCGCTTCATGTACCACAAGAGCTTCAGGATGCCGAACGGGAAGAGCCGCCCGTTGAGGTGTTTGATCGCCTGGTTCACGTCGGGCAACGCCAGCAGGAAGCCCACCGGTTCCCCATCGATCTCGGCGATCAACGCCAGGTCCGGATCAACCACCGGCTTGAGCTGCCTGGCCATATGCTCGACCTCGGCATCGGTCATGGGCACGAAGCCCCAGTTCCGCTCCCAGGCCGAGTTGTAGAGGTCGCGGACCAGCGCTACCTCCTCATTGAACCTGTCCATCCGGATCGACCGCACCCGGAAGTTGAGCCCGGACCGCTTGAGCATGCGCTCGAGTCCCGCGACGCGCGGCAGGTTGTAGTCGTCTTGGGTGCCCATGTAGGCGAGCAGGTCCTTGACCTTGCCCAGCCCCCAACCCGTCAGCAAGTCTTCGTAGTAAGGAGGATTGTACGGCATCATCACATACGGCGCAGCGTCGAACGCGTCGATGAGCAGGCCGCACTCCTCGTTGGTCGAGAAGTTGACAGGCCCTCTGAGCCGATCGAGCCCCCGACCCCTCACCCATTCCGACGCCCTGTCCAGCAGAGCGTTCGACACTTCAGGATCCTCGATCGACTCGAACATCCCGAAGAAACCGACCCGGTCTTCGTGGAATTCGTTGTGAATCCTGTTCTCTATCGCCGCGATCCGGCCTGCTGGCCGCCCGTCCTCGTAAGCCAGGAACAACTGCACAGCTCCGTGCTCGAAGAACGGATTGCGCTTCGGGTCGATCCGCTTCCGTTCCTCGCTCAAGAGCGGCGGCACCCAGGCCGGATAGCGGCCCGGATATATCCGCCAGGGAAAGCGGTTGAACGAGCGCCGCTCCCCCCGCGTCTCAACGGGTTTGACCTGTACACTCACTCTCTTGCTCGCTTTGGATTGATGTGCCGGAAATGACGAGACTCTACACTATATTATATGACGGCCAGTTCCTTGCCCACCTTCGCGAACACGTCGAGCACCACGTCCAGTTGCTCGTCCGTATGTGTCGCGATATAGCTCGTGCGCAAGCGGCAGCTGTTCTCCGGCACCGCCGGTGGCATCACCGGGTTCGTGAAGATGCCAGCGTCGTAAACAGCCCTCCAGAACACGAACGTCTTCTCCATCGGACCGACCATGATCGGGATTATCGGCGTCTCCGTCGGACCTATGTCAAACCCCAGGCTCTTGAAGCCCTCCATCATCCGGTGCGTGATCTGCCACAGTCGCTCACGTCGATCCGGCTCGCTCTCCACAATGTCCAATGCCGCCAGCACCGTCGCTACCGCTGACGGCGGCATACTGGCACTGAACATCAAGCTGCGGGCGTGGTGCCTCAGATAATGGATCACTGATTCCGGACCGGCGACGAAGCCACCGATCGATGCGAAAGACTTGCTGAACGTTCCGATGGTCAGGGGAACGCGGTCGGTCAGGCCGAAATACTCGGCCGTGCCCGCACCGGTCGGACCGAGGTATCCGATTGCATGAGCATCGTCCACAACCAGGACCGCATCGAATTCCTCACAGAGTTCAACCAGCTTCGGCAAATTCGCGATGTCTCCCTCCATGCTGAAAACACCGTCCACCACAACCATGCGGCCGATCTCACCGCCGAGCGCAGCAGAATCCGCTTCCAACTGCCGGCGCAGTCCCTCGAAATCCCCATGCTTGTAACGCGCGACTTCACCGTAGGCCAGGCGACTTGCGTCCACGATGCTAGCATGGTCCAGTTTGTCCAGGTAGACCTTGTCGCTGCGGCCCACCAGAGTGCCGATGACCCCCAGGTTCGTCTGGTAGCCGGTGCTGAACACCAGAGCCGCTTCCGTCCCCATGAACTTGGCCAGCCGCGTCTCGAGCAACTC
>JAZGAL010000212.1:0-2218 GCA_036475815.1 Gemmatimonadota bacterium | reverse complement strand
CAATGGCGTCGGCCAGCGGTTCCAGCAGCGCGGCCGATTTGCCCACCCAGTCCGCAAGGGTTGAACGCTCAAGATCGATCCCCTCGCGTTCGAATATCTGGGACTGGCGGTAGAGCGGCAAGCGAGTCGCGCGGGGGACTCTCACCCCCACGCGCTCCCAGAACCGTACGTGAGCCTCTCGACTCATACGGCTCCCAACGTTCAGCCATTTCCGTACACGAACCGCCAGTGCCCAAACAGATCAGGGTGCTCCCGTCGCACGACCGCGAGCCATGCTCGCGCCTGACGGGGTCGTTGCCTGAACCGCTTGTATTTCCGCGCAGCCCATCGGAGCAGGTGCGCATCTATCTTCATCAAGGTCTGATAGAGCGCCGATTTGTAGAAGTGACCGTAGTAGCCGATCCAGCCTCGGATGTACGGGTTGAACATCCGCGCCAGGTCGAACAGCCCCTTGTCGCTGCGCCGCTGCAATCCCCAGTTGCGCACCTGCCGCCGTATGTTGGCCAGTGCCGGGGGTTTTGCCGCCGGAAGGAACGATACGCCGAAGAGACCGCCGCGCCATTTCGCCAGTCGGGGCTGGAAACGGTAGCCCAGAAAGTCGAAGCTGACGCAGTCGAAGTCTCCCCTGCGGTTGGTATCCTTGCAGTAGACGATCTTCGTCTTCTGCGGATGGAGTTCCAGACCGCAGGCCCGTAGGCGGCCTTCCAGCCGCTGACGGAGCGCCCGCGCCTCTCGTTCGCTCCTGCAATGGCAGATGATGTCGTCCGCGTACCGTTCGAACGGCACATCCGGCATCTCCCGCTGCATCCAGAAGTCGAAGGCATAGTGCAAGAACAGGTTGGACAGCAGCGGCGAGATGACCCCACCCTGCGGCGTGCCCCTGTCCCGCTCGACAAGCGTGCCATCATCCAGCATCACAGGCGCCTTCAGCCAACGCTCGACGTAGAGCAGTACCCACGGGCAGTCGGTGTGCCGACGCAGCGCCCGGAGCAAGAGCTCATGATCGATGTTGTCAAAGAACCCCTTGATGTCGATGTCGAGCACCCAGTGGTAGCGCCAGCATCGCTGACGCGCTGTCCTGACTGCGTCGATAGCCGAGCGGCCCGGCCGATATCCGTATGAGTCCGGATGGAACACCGGCTCGAGGATCGGTTCGAGATAGCGGCGGACGACCTCTTGCGCGGTACGGTCCGTGACCGTCGGTATCCCCAACGGTCTCGTCCCGCCTCCGGCCTTCGGTATTTCCACCCTGCGCACCGGCTTTGGCATGTAGCTGCCAGACGACAGCCGGTTCCAGAGCTTGTAGAGATTGGCGGATATCCGCGCCTCGAAGCCCTCGATCGACTGCCCGTCTACTCCAGCCGCCCCACGGTTGGCCTTCACACTCTTGAAGGCCTCCCACACCTCCCGTTTCGGGATCGAGAACGGCTTTGCCTGCGTCATTCGGCTCCTCCCGTCACCGGTTGGCCGCCTGCACAGGCCGAACGTCACAGCCCCTTCGGTCCAGCGCCATTACAGCGCCCTCAACCCTAATACGGGCTGTTCTGCCCCTGTGCCCCGCATCGGTACTCTGGGCCTCGCGGGGGTTGCCCGCTTGGCCGTCTCCCTTGGCATCGGGACGACAGGTTCTCCTGTTCCGCGCAAGAGCCTGATCCAAGTTCACGCCGCCTTCAAGCCGGACGCCGCGCGGGCCGGTCTTCAGGGCTCCCCCCGCACTCATCCCGGGGCGACCACCATCCCCGGTTCTGACGTCAACGATACGATTTCGACAGGTCATCAGCGGTTCGCTTTCGCTCGTCTCCTTGGACCTTACCTGACGGGATCTTGTCCCGCCTTTTCCGTGACGCTCACCACCATCGCTCTTAACGACAGCAGCTCACGGCGGTTTGGGATCGGCACCTGATCGCCGAACCCGAGGGGCCTCCCCTCATCTCCTACGCAGCTTCGCACCTCCTTTCTCGGTTGTGCTTCCAGGACACACGATGATCCGCATATTTGTTGACCAGCACATGGGCCAGAAGACCTGGACCGGGGCGCCCGCGCTCAATCGGACGCGACGGCAATGCAGCCTGGCTGATCTTCTCGCAGCAGGAGCAAGCCATGCGCGGACGCACGATCCGATTCACGACAAAACGCCCGGGCACATATTCCAGTTCTTCCGTCACATCCTCGCCGAGCTGGCGCAGCTTGCCGCCGCAGGAAGCACAGTCATCGCCAA
>JAZGAL010000211.1:0-16267 GCA_036475815.1 Gemmatimonadota bacterium | reverse complement strand
CTGCACTATGTCACCGACAATCCGCACAAGGACAACGAGTACTTTCTGCGGGACAGTTTCATCGTCCCGGCGGAATAGGACACCCATGCTGTCGAGGAATCCGTGAGAGTCGTCGCGATCGCGGTGGGCGCGCCCAAATCGCCTGGCCTGGCCGCGGCTATCGAGGACTACGAGTCCCGGATCTCGCGCTACTTCAAGTTCGAGGCGCTGGAGGTCCGCCAGCAGCGTATACCGCCCGGTAGAAACACCGCGGCGATCGTGGACAAGGAGTCCGACGCATTGCTGGCGAAGGTACCGGCCGGACTGGAAGTGGTCGCGCTGGATGAGCGAGGCGTCCCCTGGTCCTCGGAGGAACTCGCCGCGTACCTGGAGAAGCTGGCCGTACAAGCCAAGCCGGGCGTCGCGTTCCTGGTCGGCGGTCCCCTGGGCTTGAGCGACTCACTCCGCGGTGCCGCGCACCGCGTCATCTCTCTGTCAGCTTTCACCCTCCCGCATGAACTGGCCCGCCTGGTGCTGGTCGAGCAGATCTACCGTGCCGGCACCATCCAGCGCGGTGAACCCTACCACAAGGGCGGATGACTACCTTGCAGCACGCGCACGCGCCCGAGTGGTACCGGGACTGGTTCGGCGAAGAGTACCTGGCCCTGTATCCGCACAGGGACGAGGAAGAGGCCCGGGAAGGAATTGACCTGGTGCTCCGCGCCTGCGGGCGGCCGGAGGGGCCTGTTCTCGATCTCGCCTCCGGCGCCGGACGTCACCTGCTGGAATTCGGGCGGCGAGGCCTCCAGGCGATCGGCCTCGACCTGTCGGCAACTCTGCTCGAGCGGGCCCGGACCGACGGCCCGGGGCTGCTTCTCGCGCAGGGCGACATGCGCCACCTGCCATTCGCGGACGGCGCCTTCCATCTCGTGGTGAACTTCTTCACTTCCTTCGGATACTTCGCGGAATCCGAAGAGGATGAGCGGGTTCTGCGAGAGATTCGACGCGTGTTGCGACCCGGAGGCTGCTTCATGCTCGACTTCCTGAACGCCGAGCGTGTGCGTGCGAGCCTTGTGGACAGGGACGAGCGAATCCTGGATGACCGCCGTGTTGTGCAAGAGCGACGTCTGGAGCAAAACGGAATGTTCGTTGTGAAGACGATTCGGATCTTCGGACCGGACGAAGAGGAAGCTGAAAGCACGTACTATGAGCGAGTGCGTCTCTATTCGCCGGACGAACTGCGGGCGATGCTGCGTCGCGCCGGGCTCGAGCCGGAACACACTTACGGGGACTACTCCGGCACCCCACCGTGCTCGGACTGTCCGCGCTACATCCTACTCGGGCATGCCGCATGACCGTTAGCATAGAGCGCCTGCCGCTGAAAGGCCCGGCCATCTGCGCGGCCTATATCGACGCCTATTCCAGCGTGAGCTCGTTCTACAACGCTGGGCCACCAACCCAGCTCGAGAGCTATCGCCGAGTTGCCGATCGCGTTCGGGAGAGTGAACCCGCAGCGCGCTGGGCGGCGCTCGCCGATGGCCTGCACCCCGCCGATCCGGAAGTGGCCGCGCGTCTGGACCGGCTGGTCCAGGGGAGGGGAGTGTTCGTCGCCACGGGCCAACAGGCAGGCCTCTTCGTCAGCCCTCTGCTCACGCTCTACAAGGCGATGACGGCCGCCCGCCTGGCTCAACAGCTGGAGGAGAGCCTGGGCATCCCCGTCATGGCTCTCTTCTCCACGGCTTCAGAGGACCACGATTGGAACGAGGTGAACCACACCCACGTCGTCGATCTGCAGAACCAGCTGGTTCGGATTTCCGTGCAGGGCCCGGGAGGCGACTCGAGCGCTACCAGCCCACCGGTGGAGCGGATCGAGGTCGGTCCCCATGTCGAGCAGGCGTTAGCTGAACTCGATCAAGCCACTCCAGATTCGGAGTTTAAGGCATCTATCCTCGCGCCGCTTCGAGACGCTTATCGTCCGGGGCGCGGCTTCGCGGAGGCGTTCGAATCGGCGCTCGGCCAACTCCTCCAGGCCCACTCCTTTCTGCTCGTGCGCACCGCTCATCCGCATGTGAAGCGGGCGAGCCGCGATCTCCTGTGGTCCGAGTGGGAACGGCGGCAGGAAAGCGAGGCCCGCTTGCTCGAACGCGTGGAGCGGTTGGAGGCGGCGGGATTCGAGGCGCAGGTGCCGGTCTCCAGGGGCGCAACCAATCTTTTTCTCGATGGATCCCTCGGTCGCGATCGGCTGGTGCAGGACGGAGCGGGCGCCCGCTTGCGGCGGTCGCGCGAGCCGCTGAGTGAAGCGGAGCTGCGCGAGATCCTCGACAACACGCCGGGTCGGATCAGCCCCGGGGCCCTGCTTCGGCCGGTGAGCGAGGCACGAGCTTTCCCCGTCGTGGCGCACGTCGGGGGGTCCAGCGAGATCGCCTATCTGGCCCAAAGCCAGGTTCTGTTCGATCTGCATGGTGTTCCCGCTCCCGTCGTCGTACCGCGAGCGTCCTTCCAGCTTGTGGAGCCGAAGGTGGCCCGCGTTCTACAAAAATATGACCTGGACGCGCAGGCGCTTGCCGGAGATGCGGCGGCGACCATCAGCCGGCTGCTGAAGCAGAGAACTCCGCCCGAGCTGCAGGAATCGTTGGCTGCGCTTCGCGAGTCCGTAAGCGCCGCCCTCGAGCAGGTCGAGTCGGCAGCGATCGATTTCGATCCGGGCGCGAAGAGCGCGATGGGGAGCGGGAAGCGCGTCGTATTCGAGGCTATCAAGACTCTCGAGGCCAAGCTGCAGACGCGCGTGAAAGAGAAGAACCAGACCATGGCGCAGCAGCTCCAGAAAGCGGCTGTGAATCTGTATCCCGGCGGCCGCCCGCAAGAGCGCGTGCTCAACCCGTATCCGTATCTGATCCGCTACGGCCCTTCGCTGCTCGAGCAGATCTACGCCAGAGTGGCAACTCCTCTGGAATAGGTTACTTGCCCAACGGCGTGCGCCGGCCTACGTTTCGGTTGGCTGATGTCGACAATCGAGGTGGTCACCGTATGGTCTGGGTTCTTGGCATCGTAGTTCTGCTGCTGATGATGATCCCACTCACCGCGATCGTTCTGGATTCGGAGGTGGGACGGGCGTTGGCTCGCCGGTTGGGTGCGGGTCAGACGGCTGACGAGGGGGAGGCTCGCTTCAAGCAACTGGAGGGTGAGGTGCGCTACCTCTCCGAGAGCGTCCAGTCGCTTCAGGAAGAAAGCCGGTTCATTAGGCAGCTGCTGGAGAAGCCGAAGGAGCAGGAAGCGCTTCCGCCCGGTGAAGACTGAGAGCGATAATCGGGTGAACCCAGGGCCCCGCCCCGCTTTTGCCGTGGGAGCGGGGATTTTTTTGAGTCGCCTGGCCGGCTTCGGTCGCGATGTGGCGATAGCCGCGTTCTTCGGGACCGGTATCGCCGCCGACGCCTATACCGCCGCGCTCAAGATCCCCAACATCCTGCGCAACCTGCTGGGCGAAGGGACGCTCTCGGCCTCTTTCATCCCCGTCTACAGCGGGATGTTGGGGAGGGACGCACGATCCGATTCACGCAGGCTGGCCGGAACCGTTCTCGGCCTCCTGCTCGTGCTCGCCGCGGTGCTCAGCGGACTCGGGATTCTCCTGGCGCCGTGGCTGACCCGGATCATCGTGCCGGGTTGGTCGTCAGAGTCCGTGGAGCTGACCACCCGCCTCGTCCGCATCCTCTTCCCGATGGCGGGGATTATGATTCTGGCGGGATGGTGCCTGGGCGTCCTCAACAGCCACCGGCGCTTCTTCTTGTCGTTCGCTGCGCCGACCGTCTGGAACCTGGCCCAGATCACGGGCTTACTCGTTGCCTGGCGAGCCGGCTGGGAGCCGCTGGTCATCGCTCTCGCCTGGTCGACCCTGATCGGCGGCGTGCTGCAGTTCCTCATCCAATTGCCGGCGGCCCGCAGGCTGGCCGGGCCCGTCAGGCTGAGTCTTGACATCGATTGGGAGCCGGTACGCCTGGTCATGCGGAATTTCGGGCCGGTGGTGGTGGGGGCCGGCGTGGCTCAGCTCTCGGGCTTCCTGGACGTGTTGCTCGCCAGTTTCCTGGCCCACGGTGCCGTTGCGACGCTCTACTTCGCCCAGAGGCTGTATTACCTGCCTATCGGCCTCTTCGGGACCTCCGTGGCGGCGGCTTCGCTGCCGGAGCTGTCCCGGGAGGCGGAGTTCCAGGAACACGAGGCGCTGGCGCGGCGCGTGAACCAGGGGTTCCGCGGCATCGCCTTCGCCATCATCCCATCGGCGCTCGCCTTCATACTGTTTGGTGACTGGATCGTCGCGCTGTTGTTCCAGCGTGGCGACTTCGGCGCGATGAGCACGCTCTGGGTGTACGCAACGCTGGCCGCGTACTCCATCGGCCTGCTGGCCGCTTCCTCGATCAAGCTCTTCGCGTCCGCCTACCACGCGATGCTCGATACCCGCACACCGGTGCGTTACGCCGTTACGGCCCTGGTGATCGGGGCAGTTCTGGGAGCGATCCTGATGTGGTGGCTGTACGCCCCGGGGCTTGCCCTTGGCGCGGCCGTTGGGTCCTGGTCCTACCTTTTGATGCTGTGGAACGGGCTGGACGGGCGGCTCGGCAAGCTCTTCGGCCGTGAGGACCTCGTTTACCTGCTGAAGCTGCTCGCGGCCGCCGTGACGGGCGCGATCGCCGGCCTGCTCGTCGAGCTGCTGCTTGCGCCGGCCAGCAGCTTTGCCAGCGGCGCACTGGCGCGTTTGTGGGTCGTGTCGGGAACGCTCGCCACGTTCGGGGTAGTATACCTGGCAACTACCAGGATTCTCGGTGCCGTTCCGCCCGGCGGCCTGAAGGTCTGGAGACAGCGCGCGTCCTGATCCATGCGTACGGAAGCATCCATCGAAGAGAAGCTGGCGGCTCTCCCGGCCGCAACCGGCGTCTATATCCTGAAGAACGAGCAGGGGAAGCCGATCTATGTTGGAAAGGCGAAGTCCCTGCGGAACAGGGTGCGCTCATACTTCCGGGACGATGCCTCGCAGCACAGAGCGCCCGGCATGACACGGAGCATCGCCGACTTCGAGACGATCGTGACGGACTCGGAGTCGGAGGCACTGATCCTCGAGTCGAACCTGATCAAGGAGTACTGCCCGCGCTACAACATCCAGCTCCGGGATGACAAGTCCTACCCCTACATCAAAGTGACGGTAGGAGAGCCGCTGCCGCGGGTGTTCGTCACCCGTCGCCTGCTGAAGGACGGCTCCCGCTACTTTGGACCGTATACTGACGTCGGGCATATGCGCCGCGCCCTGCGTGCGATCAAGAAGTTGTACACGATCCGCTCCTGTCACTACGACCTGCCGCGCCAGGCACCGCCGCGACCGTGTCTCGACTATTACATCGGGCGCTGCAAGGCACCGTGCGTCGGCTATCAGAGCGAAAGCGAGTACCGGGAGATGATCGACGAGGTCCTCCTCGTCCTCCAGGGCCACACGGGCAAGCTGGCCAGCAGGCTCGCTGAACGGATGGCGGAGGCGGCCGGGTCGCTGGAATTCGAGCGGGCCGCAGAACATCGCGACGTTCTGATAGGGCTCGAGGAGCTGGAGCGACGCCAGCTCGCCATCGATCCGAGAGGCGGAGATGTCGACGCGATCGCGCTGGCTCGAGACGGCGACGATGCGTGCGGCGTCATCCTGAAGATCAGGGAGGGGAAGCTGCTGGGCCGCGAAGCCCACTTCCTGGGGAACGTGCAGGGCGAAGATGAGGAAACCGTTCTCTCGCTCTTCATCGCGCGTTACTACCTGCCGCAGCAGGAAGTGGCGAAGGAGATCCTGACACCCATCGATTTCAGCGACAGGAAGGCTGTTGAGGCGCACCTCGGCCAGCGCACGGGCCGGGCGTGCAGGGTTCGGGTACCGCAGCGGGGCCACAAGCGCGAGCTGGTGCTGCGAGCCGAAGAGAATGCGCGACACTTGCTGGAGGAGCGGCGGTTACTGGAAGGGCAGGCGAAGAAGCGGGCGCCACCGTCGCTCTACTCTCTCCGCGCCGAGCTGAACCTGGAGCGCGTCCCGCGAGCGGTGATCGGCTTCGATATCTCCAACATCCAGGGGTCGGATCACGTCGGCGCCGCCGTCTGGTTCGACAACGGCCGCCCTCTGAAGAGTGAGTACCGGCGGTTCAAGATCGAATCCGTCGAGGGCATCGACGACTACGCGGCGATGCAGGAGATCGTGGAGCGCTACTTCAAGCGCCGCCTGGAGGAGGATCGGCAGTTGCCCGATCTGGTGCTGGTGGACGGCGGCAAGGGACAGCTCTCGGCCGCCGCACAGGCCCTCGAGCGAGCCGGCGTGCCCGACCTTCCAATCGTATCGCTGGCCAAGCGTGAGGAGCTCATCTTCACCCTGGACAGGAACGAGCCGCTTCGCCTGTCCCGGCGTGAGCCGGGGCTGCGGCTGCTGCAGCAGGTGCGTGACGAGGCTCACCGCTTCGGGATTCGCTACCACCGTTTGCGCCGCAGCCGGCGCACCCTCCGCTCCGGCCTGCTCGACATCCCGGGCGTCGGGCCGGCACGACAGAAAGCATTGCTGCGCGAGTTCGGGAGCTTGAAGGCGATCAAGGAGGCAAGGCCGGAAGAGATCGCGCGCGTCCCCGGCATAGGGCCTGGCCTTGCCTCGGAGATCGCGAGTCGGCTCAGCGACGGGAACGGCTCTGACGGCTAGGTCCGTGCTTGTTCGCAACTCCGGCGGCGCCTATCTTTCGCCGCGCTCAACCCGGCCATCTCAATCAATTTGGCAACCGTGACGATCGTCAGCACTCGTTTCGCGCCCAGTCCAACCGGCCAGCTGCATCTCGGCAACGCACGCATCGCCGTGCTGAACTGGCTCTACGCCAGGCACTGCGGTGGCCGCTTCATCCTGCGGATCGAGGATACCGACGTCGACCGGAACCTGCCGCAGGCAGAGGCCGAGATAATGTCCTCGCTTGATCGCTTGGGTGTGCACTGGGACGAGGGGCCCGACTCGAACGGCGAGCGGGGGCCCTACCGCCAGAGCGAGCGGTCGGCCATCTACGAAGACTACGCCCGGCAATTGCTGGACGCGGGTGCCGCCTACCGGTGCTACTGCACACCCGAAGAGCTCGAGGCCAAGAAGGAGACGGCACGCGCAGCCGGAGCGAGACAGGTCTACGACGGTGCCTGCCGGGACCTGAGCCTCGAGGACGAGCAACGCTTTCGCGAGCAAGGCATCGTCCCTTCCATCCGCTTCGCCGTGCCGCCCGGGAAGATTGTCGTTCACGACGTGGTTCGCGGTGACGTCACCTTCGATGCGGAAGAGTTCGGTGATTTCATCATCGTGAAGTCGGACGGGCTGCCAACGTACAACTTCGGCGTTGTGGTCGACGATAGCGCGATGGGGATCACCCACGTGATACGCGGAGTAGGGCACCTCGCCAACACCCCGCGTCAGGTGATGCTCTACCGGGCACTGGCCGTGGAGCCGCCAGTCTTCGTCCACGTTCCCCACGTGTTGGGCCCCGACGGGTCACCGCTCTCGAAACGTCACGGCGCTCGCAGCCTGCGGGAGTATCTGGACGAGGGCTACCACCCCGACGCGCTGATCAACTACCTGTCGCTGCTCTCCTGGTCGAGTCCCAGCGGGGAGGAGGTGCTGCCGCCGGAGAGGCTGATCGAGGAGATCGATCTCGATCGAATCGGCGCCAGCGACGTTAGAATCGATCCCGGAAAACTCGAGTGGCTTTCCGGCGAGTACATCCGCAGGATGGAGCCGCAAGAACTGGCGGAACGCCTGGTGGAGCAGCTGGGGCCGGAGGCCTATCCGGACAGGAACGGAGATCGCTTGCGTATCGCTGCCGCGATCCGGGAGCGGATCACGAGTTTCGCCGGCGCGGCTCGCTTCCTGCCTCAGTTTTATCCGCCCGACCCCATGGAGTGGGACCCCGAGAGCCTCGCGTTTCTCGGCGGCCCGGGGGTTCTTCGCACCCTCGAGGCGGTACTCAGAGCACTCAAGGGAGTGGACGATTGGGATGGTGAGACGGCGGTCACGGCGGTTCGCGTAGGGGGCAGGGAAGCTGGAGTCAAGGGACGCAACCTCTTTCTGCCGGTGCGTGCGGCCCTTAGCGGCGCGACGCAGGGTCCAGAGCTGGTAGACATATTCGAGGTTCAGGGGAAGGCGACGGCTCTGCGCGTAGTCGAACAGGCATGCGCGCGAGTGCGGGAGATGACGGGAGAGTAGATGGAACTCGGATTCACCCTCGTATGCTCGCGTTGTGAGACCCAGCTGAGCCCGGAGGGGACGCCCGGCGTCTGCGAGAGCTGCGGTGCACCTCTGCTCGCAGTTTATCCGCTGGAGCGGATTGCCGAGCGCTTCAAGCCGGCAGACCTCGCCGCTCGACCCTGGACCATGTGGCGCTATAGCGAAGTCATGCCGCTGGCCGAGGGTGAGGCACCCATCACCCTGGGAGAAGGCGGGACACCGCTGCTCAGTGTCCCGGCGCTGGCGGGGAAAGCGGGCGTCAAGGAACTTCTGGTGAAGGAAGAGGGACTCAACCCGACGGCATCGTTCAAAGCCAGGGGCATGTCCGCAGCGGTAACGCGGGCAGTCGCCGGTGGCGCGCCGGGGTTCGTCGCCCCGTCTGCAGGCAACGCCGCCAGTGCGCTGTCGGCGTACGGGGCCCGGGCAGGCCTGCCCGTCCGCGTGTACATGCCCAAGGACACGCCCCCAACCATCGTGGCCGAATGCCGGACCCTGGGCGCCGAAGTCGTGCTCATGGATGGGGTGATCACCGACTGCGGCGTACGAGCTCGTGCCTTCTCTCGTGAGACCGGGTACTTCGATGTCTCCACGCTCCGCGAGCCCTATCGCATAGAAGGAAAGAAGACGATGGGCTACGAGATCTGTGAGCAGTTAGGGTGGGAGATGCCCGATGCCATCATCTACCCTACTGGCGGCGGCACCGGGATCATTGGCATGTGGAAGGCGTTCGCCGAGCTCGAGGCGCTGGGCTGGATCGAGCCCGGACGCCGACCACGCATGTATGTCGTGCAGTCCGCGGGCTGCGCGCCCATCGTCCGCGCTTGGGCGGACGGGGCGGAGTCCGCGGAACCCTGGAAGGCGCCGGAGACCGTCGCCTCGGGCCTGCGCGTCCCCGCCGCGTTGGGCGATTTCCTGATTCTTCGTGCGGTGCGCGAGAGCCGCGGGGCAGCGGTCGCGGTGAGCGATTCCGAGCTGCTGCGTGCGGCCGGCGAGCTGCGACGCCACGGTGTCGGGGCCTGTCCCGAAGGCGGGGCGACCTTGGCCGCGCTGTATCGTCTGCGTGAGGGAGGTCACATCGGGCCAAACGACCGCGTCGTCTGCTTCAACACCGCCGCCTGGCTCAAGTATCTGGATTGAGCGCATGAAGCCGTCCCGCTTCGCGGTTGGCAGCGTGCTGGGCCTCTGCCTCTGTCTCTGTGTGCCGGGCACGCTTACCGGCCAGTGGGGGGTGACCGCCAAGGCCGCGCTTCCAGCGGTTCCCTATTGGTGGACGGCTAGCGAGAAGAACGGCGTCGAGCTGATACCTCTCGTCTGGACCAACGACATCGATGGCGGCGACAGCGGCTGCTGCGTCCTCGGGGCGGCCGGTCGCTTCCGTCTGGGGCCGTCGACCCTCTGGTTCGGTCTCGGCTTCGGCACCGATCCGGACGCCGGCACGCTGGCGGCGATCGAGGTGGCGGCGCAGATCAACGACGGCGCGGTCGCCTTTCGCTCGCTGAACGGGCGAAGCGGTTTCGCGGCGTTCTTCCCCGTCATCAGAGACACCACCGGCCACCTGGAGCAGCGTGTGTCCCTCGGTGTTTCCACTGTCCGGCTCTTCGATGATCGCTACATCGAGCCGGTGCCACTGTTCCGCTGCTCGGCGACGGCACCATCGTTTCCCTGCGAGCCCGTGCCCACTCCGTATCCCTGGAGTCAGGGACAGGACAACGCGGTGGTCGCGGAAGGCGTCTGGGGCAGGGGAGAGTGGGGCGCGCCGCGCCTCAGCGGAAGCCTGGGCCTGGGCCTCAAGGCCGTGAGTGGGAAGTACAACTACCTGCGAGCGGAGCTGGCCGCCCAGGTGTGGGGCGAGCTGAAAGAGACCGACTGGAGCGTGAGGTTGGCCGCCGGCTGGGTCTCCGGTGGCTCTCCCCTGCAGCGCCGCTTCCTGCTCTACAGTGCGGATCCAATCCAGCGCTGGCTCAACCCTTACCTGGACGTTAAAGGTGCGTTGTTCGCCGATATCCCTTATATCGTACCGGGCGGTCCGAACCTCCGGGCCTACCAGGCGACCCAGCCGCTGGCGGACGGCTACCTTGGGGCGCTGGGCGTGCTGGGCCGCAAGGTCGAATCAGAAGCAGGGTTCTGGGGGCGGTTGGACGGGTTCTTCGAGACCGCCTGGATACCTGGCATCCCGGACCGCCTGGGCCCGGACGATCTGAATGAAGACGCCTCGTTTCTCTTCGACTGGCGTGAGCTGCCTGCAGGCGAGGACCGACCACTCGGTGCGTTCCGCGCCCGCAGCTTGAAGGTTTCCGAGCTCTGGGCCGACGGCGGCCTGGCACTCACAGGTGGGTTTCGCAAAGTGGCGGTGATGATCTCGTTGCCCTTGTGGGCCAGCGAGCCGGCCTTCGCGAACCCGCCTATCGGTGGTGGCGAGAAGAAAGCGATCGCGCTTCGCGGAACCCTTGCCATCATCTTCTTCACGCTCGGTCGACCGGGAGTGTAGATGGAGGAACGGTCACGCGTCCTGATCTTCGATCCCTTCTCGGGGATCAGTGGGAACATGATCCTCGGCGCCCTCATCGATCTGGGACTGCCCGAAGAGTGGCTCGAGGATCTCGTTCACAGCCTGCCGCTGGCGGTCAGCGTCAACATCAGTTCCGTGAGCAGGGGACGGCTGAGCGCCCGGCTGGTCAACGTTGAGCGGCCGGAGAATGAGCCGACGCGGCGCCTTGAGGACGTCCTGGAGATCGTGCGGTCGGCGCCGCTCGACCCGGCGGCGCGGGATCTCGCATCAGCCGCGTTTCAGCGGCTGGCCGATGTGGAAGGAACGATCCACGGAATCCCGCCGGAGCAGGTTCACTTTCACGAAGTTGGCGCATCCGATGCCATCGTCGACATCATCGGCGGGGCGGCCGGCGTCGCCAGGCTCGACGTCGAGCGTTGCTACACCCGTCGTGTGGCGATAGGGAGGGGCTGGGTGACGGCTGAGCACGGAGCGCTCCCGCTGCCCGCGCCCGCCACGCTGAAGCTCCTGGAAGGGATCGAGGTCGTCGAGAGCGATATCGAGGCCGAGCTCACCACCCCCACCGGCGCCGTATTGCTCTCTGTGCTTACTGGAGGGCGCGGCGGCCCGGGCAGTTTCGTGCCGATCCGCTCCGGCTACGGAGCCGGGAGCCGCGATTCGCAATCACACCCCAACTGTCTGCGTATGGTGCTCGCCGAGCTGGACGCCCGCGGCGACATGTACATCATCCAGGCCGACATCGACGACATGTCTCCCGAGTACCTGCCCCCGCTACGCGAGGCGCTCGATGCCGCCGGTGCCGCCGACGTCTGGACCTATCCGGTGCAGATGAAGAAGGGCCGCACCGGGTTCCGCATCGAGGTTCTTGTGGCCGCGAAGCGGCGCGAAGAAGTCAGCCGGGTCCTCTTCGAGAACAGCACAACGCTCGGGCTCCGCTTCTGGCCCGTCGATCGCCAGGTCTTGCCCCGCGCCGAAAACCGGATAGAATGGCGCGGGTTCCCCATACGCGTCAAAATGAGCAGATCAGCCGAAGGGCACGTTATCTGCAAGCCAGAGTATGATGATGTAGTGCGGGCCGCGCGGACCCTGGGGCTGCCGCCGCTGACAGCGCGGCAGGAGATAGAGCGGCTACTGGATCCGGGCGCCTAATCGTCATACAGACTACGATGTGCCAGGGCAAGGTGTCCCGTGGATCGCTCAGGGAGGGTTCTTACATGACCTTACGTCGTACAATCGCAGTAGCGAGCAGCCTGGCCGCGCTTTGCCTGTTGGCGATGCCCGTGGTCTCGGCCGCGCAGGATTGCGTCGGCAACAAGCCCAAGGGTGGCATGTGGGTAACGAGCGCGGAGCTCTACTTATCGAGGGCCCGCACGAACGCGAACCCCAAGGACAAGCAGAAGCTCTACCAGCAGGCTATTGACGTCTTGGAACAAGGGTTCGAGAAGCAGCCGGACAATCCCAAGAACTATGCGCTGGCGGGCCGGACCTACGCGGAGCTCAATCGCTTTGCGGACGCGGACTTCGCATTCAGCAAGGCCGAGGATATGTGGTCGTGCTATGCGGCGTCGATCGACTCGCTACGGCACCGGGCCTGGATCAAGACGTGGAACCTGGGTGTGCGTTACAGCCAGCAGGGGGAGTACGACAAGGCCATGCAGCACTATCTCGACGCGTGGACGGTGTACGACAAGCTGCCGCAACCCATGCTCCAGTTGGGAAGCATCTATGCCGACCAATCGCTGGCCGCCGAGACGGACGAAGCCCGGGAAGAAGCTCAGGCGAAGGCGATCGAGGCTTACGCCAAAGCTCAGGAACTGCTGGCGGCGGGCGGCGAGCGGTTGAGCGATGCCCAGCGCCAGGAATTCGCTCGTGCCGCGGCGTTCAACCTGGCCCAGCTGCTCGCCTTCGAGGAGAGGTTTGAGGAAGCTGCCGAATCCTATGATGTCTATCTACAGCAGGATCCGGGCAACGTGGACGCAATGTCGAACGCTGCGGTGGTCATGGTGCGCGCAGCCAATCGGGCCGCCGATGAAGCGGAGGAGTTGGAGGACGGGCCGCAGAAGGAAGCGCTCATGGCGAAGTCCGACTCGCTGCGTACGGCTGCGAGAGGCTTCTACGCCGAGCTGCTCGCCCGCGAGGATCTCGAGGCTGAGGAGTATCACAATATAGGACTGGGCCTCGCCCGAATCGAAATGAACGCGGAGGCCGCCGTTGCCTACCGCAAGGCCCTGGAGCTCGAGCCCTACCGGATCAAGTCGCTCGAGCAGCTCGCACGGATGTACTTCAAGGGGGAACAGTACGATTCGCTCGCCGCCGTGGCGCAACTGCTGGTGGAGCGATACCCCCTCAGTATGGACAACCTCGCCCTTCTCGCCAACGCCTACCGCGAGCTCGAGCAGCTCCAGGACGCACTCGCTGCGCTGGAACAGCGCGAGGCGCTTCAGGCCGAGTTGACGGACCTCGATCTCGAGAGCGAGGAGGGGGTCTACACCGTCAGCGGTTTCATCTACAACATGAAGCTCGAGCCGGACACCGAATTGCTGGTCCAGTTCGACTTCTACGACGACGCAGGCGAAGTGGTGGCCAGCGAATCTGTGACCGTGGTCGCTCCGCCGCAGGAGTCACAGGCCCGGTTCAGCGTCTCCACCGAGTCCTCAGCGCTGATCTCCGGGTTCACCTACAGGCCGGCCGACTCAACACCGGCGCAGGCAGGCAACTGATCTGCCGCGCCCTAACCGGCAGTCCAGTCCAGTATCGACGAAGCGAGGGGAAGGTTCAGCCGCCCCCTCGCTTACGTTTTTGCGCCCGTTCGGGAGAGGCATACGGCACTGCCGACCCTCGTCACCCATCTCCAGTAAAGCTCTAGTTGACAAGGCATAAGTCGCATCTAGATTGGTGCTTAAGCTGATCCACCTTAGCGTCAACTATACGGTCCAATGCACCCCAAGTCGTCGACCGCGTTGCCAGACTCGCATAGGGAACCGGAGGCTGACGCCGACAGCGCGGCGCGCCCCGTCACTATGCCCACGATCGCGATCGTCGGTCGCCCCAACGTCGGCAAGTCGACTTTCTTCAACCGCATCCTGGGGGGGCGGCCCGCCATCGTCGACAGCCAGCCCGGAGTGACGCGCGACGTGCATTTCGCGGAGGCGGAGTGGGCGGGGCGGCGCTTCTACGTGGTGGATACGGGCGGGATCGTCGAGGAGGCGGAGAACGAGCTTGACCAGGCGGTGAGCCGCCAGGCTCTTGCGGCCACGGAAACCGCCGATCTGCTGGTCTTCATGGTGGATGGCCGCGAAGGTGTGCATCCGCTCGACGAGCACATCGCGGAGTTGCTGAGAAAGCAGCGCGCCACCGTTCTCCTGGTGGTGAACAAGGTGGACAACCTTCCGGACGCGACCGAGCACCTGGAGTTCTACTCGCTGGGGCTTGGCGATCCAATCCCGCTCTCCGCAGTGAGCGGGAGGGGCAGCGGTGACCTTCTCGATCGAGTCGTGCAGCTGCTGCCGGCCGAGCCATCGCCGGAACAGGTCGAGCCGGGACTGCGGTTGGCCGTGATCGGTCGCCCCAACGTCGGCAAGTCGAGCTTCATCAACAAAGTGCTGGGTTCCGACCGCCTGGTCGTATCGGAGCAGGCGGGAACCACGCGCGACGCGATCGATTCGCCTTTCGAGCGCGATGGGCGGAAGTTCGTGTTCGTCGATACCGCCGGGCTGCGGAGGAGGAGTCGCGTCACCACCGGGCTCGAGTACTATGCGATGGTGCGAACGCTGCAGGCCATCGGCCGAGCTGACGTATGCCTGCTCATCGCGGATGCCGAGCAGGGAGTCGGGAACCAGGACTTCCGAATCGCGAAGATGGTCTGGGATCGCGGGCGCGGCCTCATCCTCGCCGTCAACAAGTGGGACCTGGTAGAGAAGGACACGCACACGGCTTCGCGCTTCGAGAAGGCGCTGCGCGAGCGGGTGCCTTTCCTGTCCGCCGTCCCCATAGTGTTCATCTCAGCCCTCAACGGCCAGCGCGTCCTGAGGGCTCTCGATCTGGCCTGGCAGGTGGGTGAGGAACGCGCGAAGCGCGTGCCGACGCATGAGTTGAACGCCCAGCTCGAGGCGCTCACTCAGGCCGTGCAGCCCCCTCAGAGGCGCGGCAGACCGCTGAAGTTCTTCTACGCGACACAGGTCAAGACGGCGCCCCCCGTGTTCGCCCTCTGGACCAGCTACCCCAAGGACGTCCCGGAGAACTACGTGCGCTATCTGATGAACGGGTTCCGTAAAGCGTGGGGCTTCACCGGCAGCCCCATACGGCTGAAGCTGCGGGCCCGCAGGAAAGAGCGCGCGTGACCGTCGTCGCTCTCCTGATCGTTGCTTATCTGCTCGGCTCGACACCCACCAGCTTGCTGCTCGCACGCGCCAGGGGGATAGATCTGCGAGAGTGGGGAAGCGGTAACCTGGGAGCCACCAACCTGTACCGGGCGACCGGCTTCGGTCTCGCCTCCGCCTGCTTGCTCGTTGATGTCGGTAAGGGGTTCGTCCCGGCACGTTACTTCCCGCGAATCGACGGCGTCGACATGCCGCAGCTCGCTCTGGCCTACGGTGCCGCGGCCGTGCTCGGGCACGTCTTCTCGGCATGGGTGAAGTTTCGCGGCGGCAAAGGCGTGGCCACCAGTGGCGGCGTTTACCTCGCGCTGGCGCCTACCGCCGTCGGCATGGCGTTCATCGTCTGGCTGCTTGTCATCTTCGCTTCGCGGATCGCCTCGCTGGCCTCATTAGCAGCGGCAACCCTGTTCCCGGGGCTCGTCTGGCTATCGGGGCATCGTTTCGACTTCGTGTTCTGGGTCAGTCTTCCGCTGGTTGCGCTGGTTTGGTGGACCCATCGCTCCAATATCCGTCGCCTCCTGGCCGGCCTCGAGCCGCGCATTACACGCGGGGCCGGCGCGCCGGCGACGAATCCCGAAAGCGGCGAATCTCCGGGTGAGGGATGACCATGGGTCGAGTGACCGTCATCGGTGCGGGTAGCTGGGGCACGGCACTGGCCAAGGTGCTGGGCGACGGCGGCCACAGCGTTCGCATGTGGAGCTTCGAAGCGTCCGTCGCGGAACAGATCCGCAAGGAAAGGGAGAACCGCGATTACCTGCAAGGCGTGAAGTTGCCACCGTCGGTCGAAGTGTTCCTCGAGCACGAGGACGCGCTCGAGGGTGCCGACGTCGTGGTGGCGGTGGTGCCGTCCCACGCGTTTCGCGATGTCATGGCGGCCGCCGCCCCCTTCGTACCGGCAGACGCTATCGTCCTCTCGGCCACGAAAGGCATCGAGGTCGACACGCTGAACCGGCCGAGTGAGATCCTGACTGCCGTGTTGCCCGATAATCGGCATCCGGTGGTGCTCTCGGGTCCGACCTTCGCCCGAGAAGTTGGGGAAGGGGATCCCACGGCCATCGTGGCCGCCTGCGATGACCGTGCGGTCGCGCAGCGCGTTCAGGCTTTCTTCGGTACGGAGCGGTTTCGAGTTTACACCAACGAGGACGT
>JAZGAL010000210.1:0-5299 GCA_036475815.1 Gemmatimonadota bacterium | reverse complement strand
ATCAGCCCGGTATCGCCAGGACCCGCGAGGAGACCCATGAAACCCAACGTATTGCCGCTCATCGCCCTGCTCGCACTGTCGAGCGTCGGCCCGCTCAGCGGGCAAGAGAAGCTCAAGATCTACATCTCAGCGGACATGGAAGGCGTGGTCGGAGTCGTGACAAGCGACCAGCTAGGCCCGTCCGGCTTCGACTACGCGAAGGCCCGAGAGTTCATGACGGGCGAAGTGAACGCCGCCATCGAGGGCGCGATCGAAGCCGGTGCCACGGAGATCGTCATCAGCGACTCCCACGGCAACGGGCAGAACCTGTTGCTGGAGCGGCTGCCCAAGGACGTGATCCTGGTGCGATCGTGGCCGCGCCCGCTGATGATGATGGAGGGAATAGACGAAACGTTCGACGCCGCGATCTTCATCGGCTATCACTCCAGCACGACCAACCCTGACGGCGTACGCGCCCATACCATGTCGAGCGCGCGGCTGGCCGACATCAGGCTGAACGGCATCTCGATGCCGGAAGCCGGCATCAACGCCGCCATCGCCGGCCACTTCGGTGTACCGGTGATCATGATTTCCGGTGACGACGCCATCGTGGAAGAAACGCGAGCGTTGCTGGGCGACATCGAGGGCGCCGAGGTGAAAGAGGCGATCAGCTTCCACGCGGCCAAGACGTTGATGCCGGAGGCTGCCTACGATCTCATCCGTGAGAAGGTGAAAACGGCGATCGAGCGACTCGACGACTTCCAGCCCTACGAGCTGGAGACACCCGTCACCCTCGATGTACGCTTCAAGAATTACCGTCCGTCAGAAGTGCTCGCCTATCTGCCAATCGTCGAGCGCACCGACTCGCACAGCATTCGCTTTGTCGGCAAGGACATGGTGGAGGTGTCCATGTTTCTCGAGTTCATGCTCAGTTACGACGGATCCCTCGCACCGTGATGGCAGCACGAAGCAGTTGATCGTCTCACGGTTCGGTGGCATCTTGGCCTGGTCCCGCATGGCCAGGCTTTGCGCGATGACGGCGCCTAACAACGATCGGGGAGGCGGTTAGTGGCACGCCTGAAGCGTACACTCCAGGAGATCCATCGGCGTTATGTCTGGCAGGCGCTCCTATTCTATTTGATCCTCTCCTGGACTGTCTACCATGTGAGCCAGAGCATCGCGGCTAGACAGGGCTTGCCGGAGTGCTTCACCGGGTTCACCATCGTCCTTCTGATCATCGGCTTGCCGGTCGTGCTCGTCACGGCGGCCATCCAGAAGGGGATCCCCAAGCCGGGTCGCTCCGATCCGACACTTCACGTCGATCTCGACGACGCTGATGCCGTGACCCTGGATGTCCGGCCGCGTGCTCCAGGCATATGGCGGTTTTTCAGTTGGCGAAACGCGATCCTGGGGGGCTTCGTAGCCTTTACCATCTGGGCCATCGTCGCCCTCGGTTGGCTGGTATTGGCGGAGCGGCTCGTTCTCGACGCCAAGGAGACGGCGGCCGAGGAAGCCGTCGTGGGAGGTGAAGAATAGAAACCTCAGGCATACTGGTTCCGGCCCTCGCAGCCATCCTCGCCTTCCAAAGCCCGCAGAGCGCCAGCGCGCCGGTAACCGCCGAGCAGTACCTCGAGCTGAAGCGGCTGAGCGCGGTGCAGGTAGCGCCCGGCGGCGCCTCGGTGGCGCTGACGGTCACCGAGGCCGACGCAGAAGCGAACCAGTTCCACACCGCTCTGTATGTGTGGGAGGACGGTGGCGGAGCGAAGGACATCACGCCGGGCTTCGCCGATGTCCACGCACCGCGCTGGTCGGCTGACGGGGCGTTGCTGTCTTTTCTTTCAGCGGGCAGTAGCGCCGACCCGGATGGAATGCCGCAGGTCTGGCTGCTGGGGCTGCCAGGCCGGGATGAGCCGGCGCGGCTCAGCGATCTCCCGGGTGGCGTCATCGACTACGGCTGGGGGCCGGACGGTTCTATCTATGCTCTCACGAGGAGCGAGTCCGGCGGCGAGCGAGAGTTCTGGAGAATCAGCGTACCTGACGGTACCGCGGAGTACGTCTGGGGCGGCGATGCCGGGATCCGCGAGATGGCGGTGAGCCCGGACGGAGGATCGATCGTCTTCAGCACCAACGGCACCGGAGCCATCGACGACTACCTCAACTACAACCTGCGGATCCTGGACTTGGAGTCCCGGCGCAGCCGCGAGCTTACCAGCCGGCCTGGATCCGAGGTGTCGCCCGTCTGGTCACCCGACAGCCGCACGATAGTTTTCCGGGCCCCGCAGAACCCGAGGTATCCCTACTCGCAGGCCGAGCTGTACAGCGTCCCTGCTGGCGGCGGCACGCCGAACAGTCTCACCGACTCGTTCGACCGCGCGGTCGTCGGCCACGTCTGGCCGGCGGGTGGTGACCTGTTGTTCACGGCGGCGGTGGGAGCGCGCACGCAGATCTTCGTGGCGCGTGCGAACGGCGCTATCGAGGCCGTGACCCGCGGAGACTACAACTTCGGCTCTTTCGACGCCGCGCCGATCGGCGGTGCCGTCTACGCCGTCAGACAGTCGGCGACGGAGGCGGCCGAGCTGTGGCGCATCGGCGGCTCGAGTGTCGAGCGGCTCACGGAGCTGAACGCACCCGCTCGGCGCTGGAAGCTGGGCAGGCAGGAGGTGATCGAGTGGACCGCGCCCGATGGACTGAGCATCGAGGGCGTGCTCGTCTACCCGGCCGATTACGAGGAGGGCCGACGCTACCCACTCCTGGTGAACCTGGCCGGCGGTCCCCTGGGGCGCGCCACCAACGTGATCGAGCAGCCGGGCGTGTATCAGCTCTTCGCCACTCGCGGCTACGCCGTGCTGGCACCCAACTTCCGCGGCAGCGTCGGCTACGGCGAGGGCTTCGCCACGGCGAATCGCGAAGACCTGGCCGGCGGCGATCTAGTCGATGTGATGACGGGCATCGACCACGTGATCGGCCTCGGCGTAGCGGACCCCGACCGGCTGGCCGTATACGGCGGAGCCGGGAGCCCCTACGGCGCCTACATGACCGCCTGGGCGATCACGCAGACACCGAGATTCGACGCCGCCATCGCCAGCTACGGCGCGCCTGCCCGTTCGAGCGCCCGGCCCGGCTCGCGTGCAGGTCCATCCGAGCGTGAGTTATTCGATGCCGGCTATCTGGATGTCCTGGAACGGGACCGCTCTCCGCTCGAGGCAGTCCGTACCGTGCAAACGCCTCTGCTGATCGTGGAGTGGGATTCGCAGACCCTCTTCTCGCGTTCCCAGCGATTGTACCGGGCGTTGAGCGACCTGGGTCGTACGGTCGAGTACCTGGAGATCATTGCCGACCATCCGAGTGCGCCATCGCCGCAGAGTCTCACCGACCTCTTCTTCCGCCGGCTCCGCTGGTTCGACAAGTACCTCAAGTTCGGCGGCGCCGACCTGTTCGACTTCTACCTCGTGGGCGAGTGGGTGCCGGGACCCGGCGGCTGGCGGATGCTTGTGGAGCACGCCGATCCGCGTGCCGATTACTCGGGGCTGCAGCCCGACTCGGGCCGTTACCTGGAGATGACGATCATCCTCGAGCCCACCGACCAGGCCGTAGCCGATGGGACGATGCAGGCGCTTCATCTCGACCCGAGTGACGCGATCAGCCTGCTCGGCCCTGACGGTGGGACCCAACCATTCGCGGGGACGGCCACCGAGCTTTTCGGCCGGGAAACGCTGATCATGGGCTCGCTCGGCGCGATCACCATACCGGTGCCCGAGAGCGGCGCCCCCGCCGCCCTCACCGTTCGACTGGCATTCGAGGTGCCCGACGAGGCCGGCGAGTACCGGCTACGTATCATCGGCTTCGTGCCCGTAAGGATCTGGGTGCCGGCGGCCAGCCAGGAGAGTCGCAGAACGCCTTGAATAGACGTCGAATCGCCCTGCTCTTCGCCGGCCTCCTGCTGGTGGCGGCTATCGCCGCAGCCGGACATTTCCCCCGTCACGGTGCGCACTACGGGTTCTGGTCGATCCTGCCACCGGCCGTTGCCATCATCCTCGCTTTCGCCACTCGGGAGGTCGTGAGCTCCCTCTTCATCGGCATCGCGCTCGGCGGCGTGATCAGCGGCCAGCTCAACATCGTGAAGTACTTCCTCATCCCGTCCATCGGCAGCGAGTCGTACGCGCTGATCCTCCTCGTCTACCTCTGGGCGCTGGGCGGCCTCATCGGCCTCTGGACGCGGACCGGCGGCGCGCAGACGTTCGCCGAGTGGGCGGGCCGCCGCATGGTGGTGGGGCCACGCTCCGCCAAGTTCTTTGCCTGGATGATGGGTATGATCTTCCATCAGGGTGGCACCATCAGCACGGTGCTCACCGGCACCACGGTGCGGCCGGTATCCGACAAGGAGCGAGTGTCGCACGAGGAGCTGTCTTATATAGTCGACTCGACGGCGTCGCCCGCGGCCACGCTCATCCCCTTCAACGTCTGGCCCATCTACGTGGCCGGGCTGGTGGTCGGCACCGTCCCGTTCCTCTCGACCACATCGGAGAGCATCAACTTCTTCTTCAAGGCGCTGCCGTTCAACTTCTACGCCTGGTTCGCGGTGCTCTTCACGCTGCTCTTCTCCATTGAGAAGATGCCGTTCATGCCGGGCAGGCTCTGGGCGAACGTGCCGCTCGTAGTGGGCCGGAAGATGTCAAACGCGATTCGGCGCGCACGGGAGACAGGAGAGCTCAACCGGCCGGGCTCGCAACCACTGACGTCCGACGAGCTGACGGTGGTCCGAGTGGCGGAAGGTTATCGCAGCGGCCTCATCGACTTCTTCGGGCCGATGGGAACACTGCTGGGCGTCGCCATCATCCCCTATCTCTACACCTTCTTCATCATGGGCTCGGATCAGCCGACCCTGCTGATCGCCGAGGCTTTCCTGCTCGCCGTCCTGGTGGCTATCGCCATCGCGCTGGCGAAGGGGATGTCGCTGCAAACTGCGATCGGGGCTTTCATCGATGGCTGCAAGGGCGTCACCATCGGAGCCGTCGTCCTGGCCCTTGCGGTGACGCTGAAGAGCGTCGCCGATGCCGTGGGCACCGCCAACTACCTCATCGAGGTGAGCTCGGGATTCCTGACGCCGGTCATCCTGCCGGCGCTCTTTCTCGTCCTCTGCATGGTGATCGCCTTCTCGACCGGCACCTCGTGGGGCACCTACGCGGTCGTCTTCCCCATCGCCATGCCTCTCGCCTACTCCATCAGCCAGGACCCACTCTTTCTGACGTTAAGCTTCGGCGCGGTGACCGGCGGCAGCGTCTTCGGCGACCAGTGCTCGCCGATCTCGGACACGACGATC
>JAZGAL010000209.1:0-15327 GCA_036475815.1 Gemmatimonadota bacterium | reverse complement strand
CCCACAGTCCCGGAATCGCGTACTTGCCCGTGCCGTCCACCACCAAGGTCCCGTCGGGCACTCTGAACGTGCCCGTTCTCCCCATGGCTACTATCCGGTCCCCATCCATGACGAGGGAAGTGTTCTCGGCTATAGACCCGTCGCGCACGTCGACTACGCTGACACCGTCGATCACCAGAGTCGCCGTTGGTATCTCCCGCGCACAGGAGACAAGCAAACCGAACATCAATATGAGTGCGATGCGATCCATGACATCTCCCGGTTAGCGGTCAGGCAGAGCTTCTCTTTCCAGTTTCCAGAAAACGTCGGGAGGGGTGCATCATCGCTGAATCGCTTGACGAGGAGCTGATAGTGAGGGGGTGCTTCTCCACCCCCTATTGCCGGCAGGGCGCGTTCGGATCGGGCTTCGGCTTGTCCACCAGCGGGCGGTGATCCAGGTTCGCGATCGTACCGGCAAGCTCGAAGACGAACTGGGAGACGCGCGCCATCTTGTCGTAGTCGATGTACTGCGCCTCGTCGGTCAGCATGTGGTAGTCCTGGTGACTGCCGGTGCTGAAGAACACGATCGGGATGCCGTAGCGCGCGTACATGTAGTGGTCGCTGCGACAGTAGTAGTTATCCGGATGACCGTCCGCGTCGAACTGGTAGTCGAACTCGAGGGCGAAGCCGCGCTCGGCATTCACCGTTTCCACCAGATCGCCGAGCTCCGTCGATAGCCGCCGGGATCCGATGATCTGCAGGTAGCCGGGTCCACCACCCTCGATGTCTCCGACGCTTCCGCGCCCGATCATATCGATGTTGATGCTCGCGACGATCGAATCTCGAGGTACCGTGGGGTTGTCTGTGAAGTAGCGCGCTCCGAACAGTCCTTTTTCTTCCGCCGTGTGCCAGACGAAGAGGATCGAGCGCTTCGGCTTCGGAGTCGTCTCCACGAATGCTTGCGCGATCTCGAGCATCGCGACTGAGCCCGAGCCATCATCATCGGCGCCGTTGTAAACGGAGTCGAGGCGAGCAGGACGCAGCGCGGCCAGGCTGTCGCGGATCGCCTCTATGCGAGCGTCTTCCTCAGCAGTGGACGGACGCTGCTGGCTCTCGGCGCCCTGCGGCCGCACCACGTGATTAAACGCCCAGAGCGAGTCGTGGTCCTCGACGCGCGAGCTGAGCCCGACGTGATCGCTGTGGGAGCCGATCGCCACGTACTCGCCGTTCAGCTGCGGATCGCTCCCGCGTACAACCGCGATCACGTTCCGCGCCGGGTAGGGCGCGGGTGCCTCCACAAAGCGATAGGTGCCGTGGATCGTCACGCCCGGGGCCCCCACCTCTGCCTCGTCGAGGGGGCCACCAGCGAGTATGTCCGCGGTCTCGCCGGTGACAAACATACCCAGCGGCCCTTGCGGCAACTCACCGCCGGCCAGGACCTCGCGGGGTCGCCGCATGAAATTGACGAACTGCGGAGGGAGCACATCCAGCAGCGCGACCGCGATGCCGGCGGCCGAAGCGTAGGCGCGGATCACGCCTCGGTTCCAGGCCTGGAAACTGGTCTGTCCATCGGGACCGAGCGGTGCGCCGAGCAGGACGAGCTTCCCCTCGACTTGTTCAGGAGTCAACTGAGGCGGGTCGCTGGCCCGGCCGGCATAGATAACCTGGACCCCGTCCAGCGAGCCGCTCGCACCGAACGGCAGGAACCCACCGAGCGGTGGCACCGGCAGGTAATCGGTCCCGAGGATGAGATCGTGTCCGTCCACGGCGATGGAAGAAGCTGGATCCAGCTTGCGTTGGACGAGGGGGATCGTCTGAAAGTAGGTCCCGTCCTCGCCCGCCGGCTCGAGCCCCAGGCGCGCGAGCTGTGCAGCGAGGTAGTCCGTGCCCTTGACGTTGCCGAGCGTGCCCGACTCGCGCCCCATCATGCTGTCGTGGGCGAAGGTCGCGAGATGTGTCTGGAGGTCGGCAGCGGTGATGGCGGCTTCAGCGTCACTGCTGGAGGCCCTTGATGGACCGGACTCTGGCGAGGGCGTGGGGTCTGGAGTGGTGGACGCGCATGCCGCCGCAGCGAACACGGAGCCCAAGACCAACAGACGAGTCGCAGGTTTCACGATACACTTCCGGGTTGGGGTACGGTTGAGCAGGGTGAGCAATCAGGCGACACCCTCAGCGACGAACTGGAGCTCGTAGAGTCGCGCGTACAGCTCGCCGCGCTCGAGGAGCTGGTCGTGGGTTCCTTCTTCGACGAGCTCGCCGTGGTGCATCACCAGAATGCGGTCGGCGTTCTGCACGGTGGAGAGGCGGTGAGCGATCACCAGGCTCGTGCGCCCGCGCATGAGCTCCTCCAACGCGGTCTGGATCTGCGCCTCGATCTCCGAGTCGACGGAGCTGGTCGCCTCGTCGAGGATGAGGATGCGCGGGTCGAAGGCTAATGCCCGGGCGAACGAGAGGAGCTGGCGCTCGCCGACGCTAAGACTCGCGCCGCGCTCTCCGAGCGGCTGGTCGTAACCTTCGGGGAGGCGGCGGATGAAACGATCGGCGCCAACGCGCTGCGCGGCGGCCACTATCTCATCGTCTGTAATCGCCTCGTTCCCGAGGCGGATGTTGAAACGGGCGCTGCCGCTGAAGAGGTAGACGTCCTGCAGCACGAGTTTGATGGCACTACGCAGCTCGCGCTGGGCGAACTCGCGGACGTCAGTGCCGTCGAGCAGGATCGCGCCTTTCTGCACGTCGTAGAAGCGCATGAGCAGGTTGATGATCGTGGTCTTCCCCGCGCCCGTATGCCCGACGATGGCCAATCGCTCGCCGGGCGCGGCCTCGAAAGACACGCCCTTCAGCACCCAGTCGGGCGGTTTCCCATCATCTTTGTGAGCGGCCTTGTTGTAAGCGAACCAGACGTCGCGGAACTCGATCGCGCCGCGTAGCGGGCTGGGCAGATCTTTCGGTTGCGCCGGTTCCGGGACGGTGGGCTGCATGTCGAGCAGCCCGAAGACGCGCTCCGAGCTGGCCATGGCGCTCTGCAGGATGTTGAACTTCTCCGACAGGTCCTGGATGGGCCGGTAGAAGCGCCGCACGTACTGGAGGAAGGCGGCCACCACACCGACCGTGAGCGTGCCTTCCAGAACGTTGAGTCCGCCGTACCATAGTACGAGGGCGACGGCGATGGCCGCCACCAGCTCGATGATCGGGAAGAAAAGCGCGTAGTAGTGGATGGAGCGCAGGTGCGCGCGCATGTGGTCAGTGTTGATCTTCCTGAACTTGGCGAGTTCCGGCTCCTCGCGGCCGAAGAGCTGCACAACGTGCATCCCGGTGATCCGTTCCTGCAGGAAGGCGTTGATGCGGGCGAGCTTCACTCGGATCTCCCGGTAGCTGCGCCGCACGTTCTTGCGGAACCAGTAAGCTGCGAGCCAGACCAGCGGTATGACGGTGAACGCGACGAGGGCCAGCTCCCAGCTCATCGTGAGCATGATCGCCACGATGAAGGCGAGGGTGAAGACGTCGCCGAAGATCGCCACGACACCGGAGGTGAACATCTCGTTCAGCACCTCAACGTCGCTGGTCAGGCGTGTCATGAGGCGGCCGACCGGATTACGATCGAAGAAGCGCAGCGACAGCCGTTGGAACTGGGCGAAGATCTCGGTGCGCAGGTCGTACATTACGCTCTGGCCAATCCAGGTGGTGAGGAGCGTCTGCGCGTAGCTGAGCAGCAGAGCGAGCACCAGTGCCAGAGTGTAGATTGCGACCAGGATCGTCAGCAGGTTGAGGTCGCGTGCCGGGATTGCCTTATCGATGGCAACCGCCGTCAGATAGGGCCCGACCAGCTCGAGACCCGAGGCGGCGACGAGCATGAGGACGGCCAGCGCTACTTTGGAGCGGTACGGCTTCAGGTAGCGGAGCAGGCGGCGCATCAGGCTAGCGTCGTAGGCCTTGCCGAGCGCTTCTTCCTCGTGGAAGTCGAGGTCTGGAGCTATTTGCATAACTCCGCAAGCTATGCAGAGGATCGGGTGTTGGGAATATCGAGCGATGGAGATGGAGCAGCGGAGCGAGGAAGATGGAAGAGTACATTCGCGTAAGAGGAGCGCGTCAACACAACCTCAAGGGCATCGACCTCGATATCCCGCACCGCGCTTTCACGGTAGTGACGGGGCCGTCGGGTTCGGGGAAGTCGTCGCTCGTCTTCGATACCATCTTCGCCGAGGCCCAGCGCCGTTACGTGGAGTCGTTGTCCACATACGCCAAGCAGTTCCTGGAGCGGATGGAGCGGCCACACGTGGAGTCGGTGGAGGGAATCAGCCCGGCGGTGGCGATTCAGCAGAAGAACCCCACCAAGACGAGCCGATCCACGGTGGGCACGGCTACCGAAATTCACGACTACCTGCGTCTGCTGTGGGCACGTATCGGCCGGACGTACTGCCCCCAGTGCGGCCGCGAGATCAGGCCGGACACGGTTCAGTCCGCCGTTGATCGCGTAGGGAAACTGCCGCGGGGCACGCGGATCCAGATCACGTTTCCGTTACCGCTCTCGTCGGAGGTGACCGATGAGCTGATCGTCGAGAACTTGCGAACGCTAGGCTTCATCCGGGTGCTGGCGGATGGCCGTGAGGTCTATCTCGGCGGGGCCGATGATGGGGCGGATGGCACGGCGCCGGGATTGGCATCGGCCGATGAGCTGCTGGTGGTGGTGGACCGTCTCGAGGTGGGTGAAGCATCCCGGTCCCGGCTGGCCGACTCGCTGGGCACCGCGTTCGCTGAAGGTGAAGGCGAGGCGGTGGTACTGGCGGTGAACGTGAAGGGCGAAGAAGAGCGCCTCGACTTCACGGAGCGGTTCCGTTGCCCGCGCTGTTCGTGCGCGTTCCCCGAGCCGGTGCCGACGCTCTTCTCCTTCAATAGCCCGCTGGGCGCCTGCCCCACCTGCAACGGGTTCGGCGCCACGTTGGAGTTCGATCTCGACCTGATCATTCCCAACCCTGATCGCTCGCTGGCGGACGGGGCTGTGGACCCGTGGACCAAGCCGCGCTACGAGGACCGGCGATACAAGCTGCGCGAGCTGGCCCGGAAGCACAAAGTCTCGATGCGTGTTCCGTGGCGGGAACTACCGGAGCGCTTCCGCACCATCGTGCTGCACGGTGAGCGTGGTTTCGAGGGCATGCTGAGCCAACTCGGCCGGCTCAAGCGGACGAAGAAGTACAAGCAACACATCCGTATCTTCGTCCGGCAATACCAGATCGCGCAGACCTGCCCGTCGTGCGGCGGTACGCGACTGCGTCCCGAGTCGCTGAACGTGAGAGTCGCGGGCCGGACCATCGCCGAAGTAAGCGCTCTCCCGGTGGAAGAGCTGCGGAGTTGGGTGGAGGATCTGAAGCTGACGAAGCACGAGACCGCGGTCGCCGAAACGATCCTGCGCGAGCTGCGAGCGCGGGTCGCGTTCCTCGACGAAGTCGGGCTCGGCTACCTCACGCTCGACCGGCAGGCACGAACGCTATCGGGCGGTGAGGCGCAGCGAATCAACCTGGCCAACTCGCTGGGCAGCGCGCTGGTTGACGTGACGTACGTCCTGGACGAGCCATCCATCGGCCTCCACCCGCGGGACACCGAGCGTCTCTACCGCCTGCTGGAGGAGCTGCGCGATCTGGGCAACGCGGTGCTGGTGGTGGAGCACGACCCGGCGGCCATCGAGCGAGCCGATCACGTGATCGAGCTGGGACCCGCCGCCGGTGAGCAGGGCGGGGAGATCGTGTACGAAGGGAGCTACGAAGGGCTGCTGGCTTCCGACACGCTCACCGGCGCCTATCTGTCGGGCCGCGAGCGGATCCCGACGCCCAAGCGACGCCGCGCGGTGGACGGGGCGCGCCTGGTCCTGGAGGGCGCGCACCTGCACAACCTGGACAGCGTGGACGTGAGCATTCCGCTGGGAACGCTGACCGTGGTGACGGGCGTGTCGGGCAGTGGCAAGTCGACCCTGGTTCACGACGTTCTCTTCCGTGCGCTGGAGCGAAAGATCGCAGGGCAGACGAGCGCGAAGCAGCATCTGGGCGAGCCGGTCGGCACGTATCGGGCATTGCGGGGTAGCGGCGCCCTTTCCGGTGCCGTGCTGATCGACCAGAGCCCCATCGGCCGCACGCCGCGCTCGAACGCGGTGACCTATCTGAAAGCGTACTCCGAGATTCGCCGGATCTTTGCCGAGCAACCCGAGGCCCGGCGCCGCAAGCTCGGGCCGGGGCATTTCTCCTTCAACGTTGCGGGGGGTCGCTGCGAGGAGTGCGAGGGCGCGGGACAGATCGAGGTGGAGATGCTGTTTCTGGCCGATGTCTATGTGCCCTGCGAGATGTGCGGCGGCCGGCGCTTCAAGCCGGAGGTCCTGAAGGTGCGCTACCGGGGGCTAAGCATCCACGACGTGCTCAACCTATCCGTAGACAAGGCGATCCAGTTCTTCATCAAAGCGGACAAGCTCGGCGAGATGCTCTGGCAGCTGCAACGGGTGGGGCTGGGGTATCTCAAGCTGGGCCAGCCGGCGACGACGCTGTCCGGCGGTGAGGCCCAGCGCCTGAAGCTGGCCCGTGAGCTAGCCACGGCAAGCCGGAGGGCAGGGCACAAGCTCTACCTGCTGGATGAGCCGACCACCGGGCTTCATCTGCATGACGTGCGTAAGCTCCTCCAGGTCCTGGATCAGCTCATCGAAGCGGGGAACACTGTCGTAGTCATCGAGCACAACCTCGAGGTGATCAAGCAGGCCGACTGGATCATCGATCTGGGACCGGGCGCGGGCGTGCACGGAGGACGGGTCGTGGCGATGGGCCGGCCGGAGGCTATCGCCGGCACCTCCACCTCCCATACGGGACGATTCCTGCGCGACGTACTGAAATTGAGCGAAGGTACGCGCGAATTCGAGAAGTCCCCATCGTGGCGTTGACCTCGGCCACACCGGGGGTCATCTTGAAGCGTTCTTATGACAATCCGAATCGAGAAGCGGGAGCGATGTCGATGGCCCGAGTTGGCCGCGTGAGTACTCCGCGGATCTCGGTGCTTCTGCCCTGCCGGAATGCGGCGGAACATCTTCCCCTGGCTATTCGCAGCCTCCAGCTGCAGACTTACCGCGACTTCGAGGTGGTCGCAGTCAACGATGGCTCCGAGGATGAGACCGGCGATGAATTGGAGCGTTGGGCGGCCCGGGATCGGCGGGTTCGTGTCACGCATCTGGATCGAGTGGGGTTGGCGGAGGCGCTCCGGGTCGGAAGCGAGCACTGTCGAGGCGAGTTGCTGGCCCGGGCGGATGCCGACGACGTCGCACACCCCCGGAGGTTCGAGGAGCAGATCGGTCTACTGAGCAGGCGCCTCGACCTCGCAGCGGTGGGCACGCGCGTGAGGTACTTTCCGAGCGAGCAGATTGGTTGGGGCGCGCGGCGCTACCAGCGCTGGTTGAATGGATTGTCCGAACCGGAATGCCTGGCCCGGGATGTCTTCGTTGAGTGTCCCATCGCGCACCCGACCCTGATGGTCCGGCGCGCGGCCTTCGAAGAGGTGGGCGGCTACCACGCGAACGGCTGGCCAGAGGATTACGATCTGATCTTGCGGCTCCACGTCTCCGGCGCGCAGCTCGCCAACGTCCCCCGGGTCCTCCATTTCTGGCGTGAAGGCAACAACCGCGTATCGCGCACCGATCCGCGGTACTCCGCCGAGGCGTTCCGCCGTTGCAAGATCCGCTATCTGCGGGAGAGTCTCTTGAAGGGACACGAGTCGGTGAACCTCTGGGGTGCTGGCAGGGTGGGGAAGGACTTCGCGCGGGCTCTGGCGGATGAAGGCATCCGCGTTCGCGGATTCTTCGATATCGATCCCAGAAAGATCGGCCAGCAGATCTACGGCGCCCCCGTCCATGATGCCCGGCATGTCGGCCGGCATCGCGATGCCTACCTGCTGGTCGTTGTGGGCGCTCCGGGAGCCCGGGAGCTGATTCGGGAGCAGCTGACGGAAGCCGGGTTTCTGGAGCGGCGGGACTACTGCTGCGTGGCCTAGCGGCGGCGTTCCATGCGGGCCGGTGGTCTGGAACCTGCCCGTGCAAGAGCTTAGATTTATCGAGGTAGAAACGGCCCAAATCAACCGAGGATACTGTAAGATGAGATACTTCGCGGCCTTGGTAGCGGTGGCGGTGGTCGTAGGCCTGGCGGGATGCGGTTCCGGGGTGAAGTTGCCCCCGGTGTCCCCGGATGACGTTCAGGTCTTCATGCCGGGCACGTTCCCGAGCGATGAGTACAAGGTGCTGTCGAAGATTCAGGAGACGTATTCCCTGGACACGTCCGACAGCGAGCTGATCGACCGTGCGAAAGCGAGGGCGGCCGAGCTGGGCGCTGATGCTATTCTGATCGACTCGATTCGCCTCACGAGCGAAGGTGGGATCGAGACGGATCTGCAGCAGCAGCAGCAGAAGATCCTCGAGGCGCGGGCGGTTTACTACCCGAGCAAGCACCCAGAGCTCAGCAGCGGCGAAAGCAACAAGTAGCCACCGCTTCGAAAAGTGCGGCGCGCGGTGTCGGCGGGAGTCCGGTCCTGCCGGCGGGTGGAGGTATCTGTCTCGGCGCATCGCTCCGCGGTTCTGACGAGGATTGGACGCCGACGAAGAGAGCGAACGGGCGGAAGCCTGAGAGGAGGTACGAAGATGAGGGTTGTCGCGGTGCTGCCTATCGTGGTGTTGCTGGCGAGTGTTGCGGGTTGCCACACGAGTTCTATTGAGCCCGTCCCAGCCCAGGACGTGGAAGTGATCATGCCGGGGTCGGAGCCAGCGGAGGGCTACAAGACGCTTGCCACTATCAAGAAGGTGGTTTCGGTGGAGACAGCGGACAGCACACTGGTTTTCCTGGCGAGGGCAGACGCGGCCAGCAAGGGCGCAGATGCTCTGTGGGTGAGGGAGATCAGCATCATCCAGCTAGATTACCCGGACAAGAGGAAGCCGGTGAATCAGAAGCGGCTTCTGGGGTCGGCGATCTACTATCCAGACCGGCACAAGAAGTAGAATACGAGGGAGTAAATGGCGGGAAACGAGTCTGAAGAAAAGGTAGTAGCGCGGTATCTCGAGGACGAGATGCGCGAGTCGTTCATGGACTATTCGATGAGCGTGATAGTGCAGCGTGCGCTGCCGGATGTCCGGGACGGGCTGAAGCCGGTGCATCGCCGCATCATGTTCGCGATGCATGAGCTGGGGCTGGCGCCGAATCGGCCGTTCAAGAAGAGCGCGACGGTGGTGGGTGAGGTTCTGGGAAAGTACCACCCGCACGGTGACATGGCGGTGTACGATGCGTTGGTGCGGATGGTCCAGGATTTCTCGCTGCGTTATCCGGTGGTGAACGGGCAGGGGAACTTTGGCTCGATCGATGGTGATAGCGCGGCGGCGTACCGGTACACGGAGGTCCGTCTTGGTGCGATAGCCGTAGAGCTACTGGCGGACATCGAGAAGGATACGGTTGATCTCGTCACCAACTTCGATGGACGCTTGCAGGAACCGACCGTGCTTCCGGCCAGGCTTCCGAACCTTCTGGCCAACGGCTCCTCCGGTATCGCGGTGGGGATGGCAACGAACATCCCGCCGCACAACCTGCGGGAGGTGGTGGAGGCCACCAAGTATCTGATCGACCATCCGACGGCCACACCGCGAGACCTGATGAAGTTTGTGAAGGGGCCGGATTTCCCGACGGGCGCAGTGGTGTGTGGTCGGCAGGGCATCGAGGATGCGTACGAGACGGGTCGCGGGCGTATCGTTGTGCGGGCACGTGCGGAGATCGAGGAAACCAAGGGCGGTGCGGAGCGGATAGTGGTCACGGAAATTCCCTTCATGGTCAACAAGACGCGGCTGATCGAGCAGATCGTCATGCTGGCGCGCGAGCGAAGGGTGGAGGGGATCAGCGACCTGCGGGACGAGAGTGACCGGGAGGGCATGCGCATCGTGGTGGAGCTGAAACGCGATGCAAACGCCCAGATCGTCCTGAACAGTCTTTACAAGCACACGCAGATGCAGTCGACATTCGGTGCCATCATGCTGGCGCTGGTCGGCGGCGTACCGAAGATCATGAACCTGAAGGAGATGATCCAGCATTTCGTGGATCATCGCCACGAGGTCGTGGTCCGGCGCAGCGAGTACGATCTCAAGAACGCGGAGGATCGGGAGCATATCCTGGTTGGCCTCAGGAAAGCGGTCGACAACATCGACGCGGTCGTCGAGATCATCAAGAAGGCGAAGGATCCGGAGCAGGCGAGCCAGCGCTTGCGCAAGCGCTTCAAGCTGAGCGAGCGGCAGGCGGAGGCGATCCTCAACATGCGACTGGCGCGCCTCACCGGCCTCGAGGTGGAGAAGCTGAAGGCGGAAACCAAGGAAGTCCGCACGCTGATCAAGGAGCTCAAGGCGATCCTCGCTTCGAAGAAGCGGCGGATGACGATCGTGAAGGGGGAGCTGGACGAGCTGGTCAAGAAGTACGGCGACGAGCGGCGAACGGAGATCGCGGGCCAGATCGGGGACTTCTCGCTGGAGGATCTGATTCCGGAAGAGGAGATGGTGGTCACCGTCTCCCACGCGGGCTACATCAAGCGCATGCCGGTGGACACCTACAGGAGACAGCGGCGTGGCGGTCGTGGTATCGCCGGTATGGCCACCAAGGAAGAGGACTGGGTGGAGCACCTGTTCACCGCATCTACGCACGACTACATCCTCTTCTTCACCGCCCGGGGACGCGTCCACTGGTTGAAGGTTCACCAGATCCCTCAGACCAGCCGCACGGCGCGCGGGCGGCCGATCGTCAATCTGATCCGCATCAACACGGATGATCGGGTCACTGCCATGGTGCCCGTGAGAGAATTCAGCGAGGACAGATACCTGCTCTTCGCTACGCTCAAGGGGATAGTCAAGAAGACGTCGCTTGCGGCTTATGGCAACATACGCTTGAGTGGCATCAACGCGATCGGTATCGCCGCGGGCGACGAGCTGATGGACGTGCGACTTACCAGTGGGGACGACGAAGTGGTGCTGGCCACGCGCCGCGGCAAGGCGATTCGCTTCCACGAGAGCGAAGTTCGAAAAATGGGCCGGGTGGCGCGCGGCGTGAAGGGTATCGCGCTGGGCCGCGGCGACGAGCTGATCGGCCTGGTGACCGTGGAAGACGAAGCGGGGCTGCTGGTTGTCACAGAGAAGGGGATGGGCAAGCGGACCAAGATCTCCCAGTACCGGATGCAGCGGCGCGGCGGGAAGGGCGTGATCAATGTCCGGCTGTCTGCGAAGACGGGCAAGGTCGTCTCGATCAAGGAGGTTGAGGACGACGACGAGTTGGTCCTGATCACGCGTAACGGGATCGTCAACCGCCAGCGCGTGGCTGAGATCCGCCAGACGGGTCGGAACGCCCAGGGCGTCAGGCTGATCAACCTGGATCGGGGCGACCAGGTTGTGGATGTGACGCGAGTGATCTCGGAGAATCAGGAGCGTGAGTTGGCAGAGGCGAAAGCAGAGGCAGAATAGGGCTCAGAGGGCGCGAGCGGCCCTGCCGGGAAGTAGTGACTACTAGTTGACTTAGCGGCCTCTTGTGCCGAGATTTGTTAATCTTGCCTCCCCCCGCCGGCAGTAACCCTGCCCAGTGAATGGGTGTTTCTACGCGAGGACAGAGCGACCAGCTCGTTACTCTAGATGAAATCCGTGCCGCCGCCGGGCGTATCGGTGCCGTGGCACGGCGAACTCCGCTATTGGCCCAGCGTCCAACGTCGTGGGCCGGAGCGGAACGGCCCAGGTTGAAGTGTGAGAACCTGCAGCGCGGGGGTGCCTTCAAGCTTCGAGGCGCCTACAACTTCGTCGCGCTGCTGGCGGAGGAGGAACGGTCGCGTGGGGTAGCGACCTACTCGTCTGGAAATCACGGCAGGGCTGTGGCGCTGGCGGCCCGTGAACTGGGCGTGCGGGCGGTTGTGGTGTTGCCCGTGGATGCGCCGCAGGTGAAGGTGCAGGGTATTCGCCGCCTTGGCGGGGAGGTCTTCTTCGAGGGCACGACTTCCGTCGAGCGAAAGCGTCGTGCCGAGGAGATTGCTGAAGAGCGGGGGCTGGTGATCGTCCCTCCCTTCGATCACCCTCACATCATCGCGGGTCAGGGGACGGTGGGGCTGGAGATTGTGGAGGAATGGCCTGAGGTGGAGCGGGTTCTCGTGCCGGTGGGTGGGGGCGGGCTGTTGGCGGGAGTCGCAGCGGCGGTTCGGGCTCAGGCGCCGGGGGCGGATGTGTTCGGCGTAGAGCCGCGCGGGGCCGCGTCGATGAGCCGCTCGCTGGACGCCGGCCGGCCGATCGAGCTGGACTCGGTTGCCAGCGTGGCCGACGGGCTGAAGCCGGTGCGACCGGGCGATCTGACGTTCGCGCACGCCCGTGCTCTGGTCAAGGAGATCCTGGTGGTGGAGGATGTGGATGTCTTGAGGGCGCTGGCGTGGTGTGCCGAGGAATGCCGGTTGCTGGTGGAGCCGAGTGGCGCGGCGGCGGTTGCGGCACTGATGACGCACGAACTGGCGGAAGCGTGGGTGCCAACGGCGGTCGTGATTTCGGGTGGTAATGTCGACCCCGTCAGTTGGGGCGAATGGGTGAGCGAGCACGGGCAAAGGGCATCTGGGTTGGCATGAGCGACAAAGGGTACATCCTACTGGGCGTTGATGGTGCGCACTCGCTGGCGGGTCTGGACGAGGCGCTGGCGGAAGAGGGCTACTCCGTGCGTAGCGTCGGCGACGCGACGACGCTTCTCAGCTACATCGCCAGTCAGAGCCCGGAGCTGGTGATCATCGACGAGTCGATCGGCGAGATGGCGCCGGTGGAGATAGTGAAGCACGTGCGAAACCGGGTGGGTTCCCGGGACGTGCCGGTACTTGTGACATCCTCCCAGGCGCAAGGCGATGATGCTGCGGCCGCGATCAGGGCTGGGGTCGCCGATTACATACGGAAGCCGTTCGAGCTCAGCGAGCTTCTCGCCCGGATCTCGTCGCAGGTGGAGCGCAGCCGTCTGGTTCGGGAAGCGCGACGCGATGCTGAGACCAACGGCATCGTTCTGGAGGTGGTCCGTGACGTCACGGCCAGTCTCTCCAGCGAAGAGATCTTCGATATACTCGTTCGCCGGGTATCCAGGCTGTTCCAGATCCGCCGCTGCTCGATGATACTGGTCGAGGAAGGCGGTGATCGTGGCACGGTGGTAGCGGCGCACGACGATCCGACCATCAGCTCGTTGGCCATCGATTTGAGCCGTTATCCGGAGATCAGGCAGGCGGTGGAGACCAACGCGCCTGTGCTTGTAAAGAACCTGAGAGGGTCAGCGCTGTTCGAGCAGATCCGGCCACTGTGGGAGACGGAGAAAATCGACGTCGATATCCAGTCGATCGTGGCGATTCCCTTCAGCTTCGACCAGGGTCGCTCTGGGGTCTTCTTCCTGCGGTCGAGCCCGGACGAGCCGGTGCTGGACGAGGAGGCGGTCCGGTTGGCATCAGCGATCGCGCAGGGTGCCGTGCGGGCGCTGAACCGGGCGGCGATGTTCGAGAGCGTGCTGTCGCACCAGGAGCAGCTCGAGATACTGGCGAAGACGGATGAGCTTACAGGTTGCCTATCGCGCCGCTACCTGATGGAGCGACTGGAGAACGAGCTCGAGCGAGCGGCGCGCTACAATCGTCTGCTCGGTCTGGTCATGTTCGACATAGACGACTTCAAGAACCTCAACGACACCTACGGCCACACAACGGGGGACGCGGCGTTGCGCTCTATCGGGGAAGTGCTGCAGCGATCGCTGCGTACGGCGGACTTCGTCGGCCGTTACGGAGGCGATGAGTTCCTGCTGGTGCTTCCTGAAACGAGTGTGCACGGGACGTATCAGCTGGCGGACCGTATCCGCAGCGGGGTCAGCCGGCGGGAGTTCGATCTGCGCGGCGGCAGACTCGGTCTGACGGTGAGCGGCGGCGTTGTCGGTTTTCCGGAGGCGAACGTGGTGACGCCAGAAGATCTGATCGACCGGGCCGACGAGGCGCTTTATAAGGCGAAGGCGGCGGGCCGCAACAAGATCATCTACTACAACTCCGAGGCCTATGGGAGCCATTTGGAGGCATCGAATGCTTCGGAGGGAAGCGCCGAGTGACTGATTGAGCATCGAACACACCGAGAAGACAACCGGGCTCTCGACACGGGCGTTCGATCTTCCACCCTGGTAGTTCATTCCGGAACTTCGATGTCGGATGTTCGATGTTCGGTTGAGATAACATGACTCCCCCACACCTCTCCAACCGAAGTCTCACAGCCGTGCCCGGCCTCGAGCTGGGCCATGCCAGCGATGAGGATGCCTCCACCGGTTGCACGGTGGTCCTGGGACCGTTTCGAGCGGCGGTAGACATCCGTGGAATGGCGAGCGGGACGCGCCAGCTCGACTCCTTGTCGCCCAACCATGTCGCCGATCGGGTTGACGCGCTGTTGTTGACAGGCGGCTCCGCGTACGGGCTGGCCGCCGCGGACGGCGTGGCGCTCTGGCTGGAGGAGCAGGGGCTGGGCTTCGAGACGGATGCCGGTTGTGTCGCGATCGTGCCCAGCGCGGTGATCTTCGATCTGAGTAAGGACGGGCCCGACCGGCGGCCGGATGCGGCTATGGGACGGGCCGCCTGCGTGGCAGCGGACCGGTCACCGGTGGTGGAGGGCCGGGTTGGCGTGGGAACGGGTGCCAGCGTCGGCAAGCTGCTGGGACGAGCTGGGGCGACGCCGGGCGGCGTGGGGAGCTTCGCCATGCGGCTCGGCGGTCACACGATCGCAGCGTTGGCTGTGGTCAACGCGTTTGGCGATGTTCTGGACGAATCAGGGAACATCATTGCGGGTGCCCGGGATGAGAGCGGAGAGTTTGTGGACACGGCGACCTATCTGCGGGAGCGGGGGCCGCCGCCCGGGTTCCTGGCACGTCCGGGTACCAATACGACGCTGGCGGTGGTTGCCACCGACCACCCGCTGAGCCGCAGCGATCTGGGTTCCATGGCCCGGCAAGCGATGAACGCCATGGTTCGCCGCATCTCTCCGGCCAACACCCAGTACGACGGGGATCTCGTCTTCGCCTGCTCGACCGGGTCGGAAGCCCGCGAAGTGCCACCGGCTGAGCTGCTTCGGGTGGGGCTGTGCGCGGAATGGGTCCTGGCCTGGGCGATCGAGCGGGCTGTCAGCGCGCCGTAGTCTGGCGATCGACGTTTCTAGGGGCCAGATTGAAGCTTGTGATCGTGCAGGGATATACGGAAACCGACGTTTGGAACACCCGACAGCCGCTGGGCTGCTGATTCTGTTCGACGTAGACGGCACGCTGCTCCTGACCGACGGAGCGGGGCGTGTAGCTATAC
>JAZGAL010000208.1:0-10859 GCA_036475815.1 Gemmatimonadota bacterium | reverse complement strand
AGGCATCGCGCGCGTGGCCCAGGATCCAGGGCAGAAGCTGCCAGTCGCCTCGCACCCACCGATGGAGCCGGCGGGCGGCCACCTCGTAGTTGGAGGGGAACTCCTCGAACAGATCTATGTCGGTCGCCAGCCCCGCGCGCGCGAACAGGCCCTCGAAGAGATCGTGGCTGAGCAGCGCGTTTTCCGGGACCTTGCCCTCAAGCGCCGCCTCGAAGGCGTCGACATCGTAGATCCCCTTTCCCGTGAACGAACCCTCCTCGAAGAGGTCCTGGTACACATCGGACACTGCGGCCGCGTAGGGGTCCACACCTCCAGGGCCCGATACGATCCGCTGATAGATCGTGCTTCCAGGACCTGTCGGTAAGGACGGAGTGATCCGGGGCTGCAGGATCGCGTAGCCCATCACAACGCGTCCTTCCCGCGGGTCGAAACGCGGCCGGTTCAGCGGGTGCGCCATCGCCCCGACCAGCCGGTAGGCGGTCCCCTTGGGAAGCCGTGTGTCGGCATCGAGGGTGATGATGTAGCGAACGCCCTCGGGAACTCTGGGCGGCCGCCCGTTGATCGGAATGAACGTCGTGTCCTCGATGCCGCGCAGAACTCGGTTCAGCTCGTGGAGCTTCCCCCGCTTCCTTTCCCAGCCGATCCACTTGTTTTCCTTCTCATTCCACAGACGCCGACGATGCAACAGAAGGAACCGCTCACCGCCCCCGGGCACATTCCCGTAACGTTCGTTAAGCCGCGCGATGCCCTCGGACAGCTCAGCAACGAGAGCTTCGTCACCCGGCAAGCGCTCGCGCGGCGCGTCCGCCCAGTCGGTGAGGAGAGCGAAGTGGAGATGGCCTTCAGGGTTTGCCAGGTAGTGAACCTCGAGCCGCTCGAGCTGCCCCGAAATATCGGCGCGGCTCGTGAGCAGCGTGGGCACCACGACCATGGTTCGAAGCTCTGCAGGCACGCCCCGCGCGAGCTCCAGCTTGGACAGCAACTTGGGCGGAACCAGAATCGGAACCAGGCGATTGACGACGGACACCGCGACGTCCGAGGCGGGCACGAGGCCGAGGATACCAAGCAGAACAAGAATCCCGGAACTCGCACCCGCGTTCCACGTGAGGAACAGAAGTCCGGAGATCAGCAGCGCGGTGAGAGCGACGATCCCTCCCAGGTAACCGCTGGTCGCGAGGGCCCGGTAGGCGCGGCGGATCCGAATTCCCAGCGGGACACGAAAGCCCAGCTGCCGCTCGAAAGCCCTCCTGCCCCGCGAGAGGAGGTAATACCCCGGGTCCTCCTCGGCACGCTCGGGAATACCGGGAAGCTGCGGCTCGCCATGCGGAAGCTCGGCCGCCACCGCGTCCGGACGCTCTTTCGCCCGGGCAGCCTTCCGGGCTAGCCGTACGGCTTCCCGCGCCACCTCGATCTCCGATCGCCGCGAACGCCGGGAGAGCAGCTCGATCTGGGTCCGGTACTCGTTTCGCGTCACGAAGTCCATGGCCGTGAACCCGGGCGCAGCGCGGAGGACTTCGTCCACCAAACTGACGCTCTCAAAAAATTCGAGCCAGTCGATGGAGGACATCCATCGCATGCTGGCTATGATGTTCCGGACGGTCACGTTCGCCGCGGCCTGGGCCCGGTGTTCCTGCGCGACCACCTCCACCGGCGACGTTCCCTGCGCTCTCAGCTTCTTGTTGAGCCAGACCAGAGCCGGCATGATGGAAGGGTCCTGGTCACGAAGCCGCTGGATGAGCTGCACTGCGAACGCTCCGGCCAGAGGCGCGTCGCCCAGACGGCTGAGAACATCCTCCGCACGCTCCGCCGGCTGACCACTCAGGCCCAGCAGGCGGTCCGCCAGTTCGTCGGCCCGGGCCCGTGCCTGGCGGGCGCTGATGATCTGCTCCGACAGCCGCCTCAGGTTCTCCAACAGGGCCACGCGCAGGTGGATGGCTACCGCCCAGAGCTCTCCGATGGCGAGCGGCTGGACGCGCTGGTAGGCCCGGACGAATCGCTGTAGCGTCTCCAGCTCGAAGCGGCTGTCGGTATGGGCCACGTAGGCCCAGGCCAGCCCGTAGACCCGCGGGTACCCCGCGAGGTGGCCTTCGACGACCTTCGGTAGCAGGTGGTAGTAAGTCCTCGGGAGGTGGTCCCGGATCTCCCGAAGCTGCTCGTCCACGACGAAGAAGTTGTCGAGGAGCCACTCCTCGGCCGGCGTGATCTCGCGCTTAGTACGGACCGCCTCGACGATGTTCCGGTAAGCGGCGAGAAGTGCGCGCCCGTTCTCGCGGACCCTGGGGAGCAGCTTCCGGCCCCTGGTCGGCTTCTCGGTAGCGCGCTGGGCCGACGCCAGGCTTTCGGCATGTTGTTCCAGGCGCTCGATGCCGAAGATCTCGGCACGGATCGGCTCGTCCAGCTGAGGAGGAGTGACGATGGCGGCGGTTGCGTTCACTTCGTAATTGGGCCCCTATGCTTCCTCAGTTCTCCGGGTCCAGGATCCTGTCGATCCGCACGATCGCGTCCTGCAGGTGCAGCCGCGTGGCGCGGTCCAGGCCTCCGCGATTCAGCGCCCGCGTGATCTCCCGCTTCAATGTGACCAGTTCGCCGCGCGCGAACGGACGGATGTCGGACTGCGACACGTTCACACTAGTGACGAAGGCGGCGAAGAACGCCGGAGGCGTCGGAGGCTCCTCGGTCATCAGCCACTCTATCCGCTCTAGGTAACCGCGCTGCAGGTTGCGGCGATAGATGTCGATCGACCGTCCAGTCCGCAGCTCGCTCCAGACGGCACCCCGCAGATCGTCCAGCATCTCGCCCAAGCTGTAGGCGTCGTCGCCGATGCGCGCCTCCGTTTCGATCAGCCGCTGCATCCGCCCGGGATCGAGCACCAGGTTCACCACCCGCACCTGCAGGATTCGCATCCGCTCGACCGATCCCACGTTCTCGATCCGCAACAGGATGTCCTCATCGATCATCCAGGTCGGCGGTGTGAAGGCCTGCGCGGCGAAGAACCGCATCGCCCGCCGCTGCGCCTCCTCGGGAATAAACTCGTATACGGGTCCCTCCTGCCCGTACGTCTTCCGCGTCTGGACGATGCCCCCAATGATCACCGCCACGTGGCCCATATAGCGATTCCACTGGGCCGTCACCTGGCCGTAAAGCTCACCCAGCTCGGCGTAGTCCTCGAGGTCCTGCTCTGACCACTCGATGAGCCTGGGAACGATGCGCTTCAGATTCGCGATCCCATACTCGCTCGCCAGCACCGCATCGTCGCCCAGCGCTTCGGTCAGCGACGTTGGATCGCTGCTGCTCGCGTCCCCGAAATGATATACGGGATCGTCGTATTTGTCCTTGATCCAGCTGTCCAGCGTCGCCCGTTCCGCATCCGAAGTCTCGCCGATGATCGGGCGGTAGCCCCACATGATCGAGTACTTGTCGTAAGGCCCGATATCGGGCATGAAGCAGACGCCCTCATCCTCCGGCTGCGCAACGTAGTTGAAGCGCGCGTAGTCCATGATCGCCGGCGCGGTTCCCATCGAGCAGGTGAAGCTCGCCGAGCGCAGCGAGTCCACCGGGTACGCCGAGCTCGCCTTCATGTTGTGCGGGAGGCCCAGCGTGTGCCCCACCTCGTGCGCTGCAACGAAGCGGATGAGCCTGCCCATCACCTCGTCGTTGAACTTCACCCCACGCGCTTCCGGGTTGGCGGCCGCCGTCTGAACGAAATACCAGTTGCGCAGCAGGTTCATCACGTTGTGGAACCAGCCGATATCGCTCTCTAGGATCTCGCCCGTGCGAGGATCGTTGACGTGCGGGCCGAACGCGTTCTGGACCGGCGACGGGAACCAGCGGATCACCGAGTAGCGAACGTCCTCGGGACTGAACTCCGGGTCCTCTTCCGGCGTGGGAGGGTCCTTGGCGATGATCGCGTTCCGGTATCCCGCTTCCGCGAAGGCGACGTTCCAATCCTCGACTCCCTGCTTCAAGTAGGGGCGCCACTTTTCGGGCGTCGCCGGATCGATGTAGTAAACGATGGGCTTCACCGGCTCCACAAGCTCACCGCGCAGAAAGGCTGCCGTGTCCTTGGGCTCCAGTCGCCAGCGCGTGATGTAGCGGCGTGTGATCGTCTTCTGGTCGCTGCGCCCGTAGTCCAGCTGCGCGACGCTGAAGTAGCCGACCCGCTCGTCCCAGATCCGCGGCTGCATCGGCTCTTCCGGCAGCAAGACCATGGAGTGGTTCATCTCGACAGAGATGGTGCCGGTCGATGAATTGGACGGCGGCTGCTGCGCGGCGTAGGTCATCACCACCCGCACTTCGATGTTGCGCGGGAAACTCTTAGCCCAGTTCACGAAGGTTCGTTTCTTGTCCAGCGACTGAACTTTGTATTGATCACGCGTGGCACGGCTAAGACCCAGCACCGGAACATCGGTGGTGAAAAGATCGGTCACATCGATCACCGTCGCCGTCGTGTCGGTCTGCGCCGAATCGGCCTCGATGTTGAACGCCGCGATATCGAAGGCCATCACGATCGGCTCGAAGTTCGCGTTCACGACCGCCTCGAAGATCGGCAACGAATCGTCCGCTACGTTCTGGTACGAGACGATACGCAGCAGAATCTTGTTCTCGTGCCGCTGCCAGCGTACCGTCTGCGTGTTGTTCTTCATCCCGCCGTACCCGATGTTCGCCGCCGTCCGCGCCCGGCGCGACACCAGCAGCATCTCCCGGTCCAGCAACCCCATCGGGATCTCGTAGTACAGCTTGTCCTCGATCCGGTGGACGACGAACAGCCCCGAGTCCGTCTTCGCCTCGGCCGTGATCACTTCGCTGTACGGCTTGATCTTCGGCTTGTCCTGCCCGTTCCGGGCGTTGGCCTGCGGCGTGGCCTGGGTCTGCGCCTGCCCCTTGGCGCAGGCGCCGAGGCTCACAGCGGCAAGCAGAACGACTGCGGCAACAGAAAAACGACGCATGGCTGACTCCCTCATTGTGTCTCGATGCCAATTCAAAGACCGACGTCCGGCGGGGCGTGGGCGACAAATTAGGCGGGGTGCCCGAAGGGCGCCAGCCACCCAGAGCGCGCTGCTCCTTGAGCATCCACAAGCCCGTTCTTATAATACCTTCCATGTGCGTTAGCCCCTGGTCGCGCCCTCGGCTCGGCCACACGGTCTCGGTATGCCCTCCATACCTGGACGCCTCGGCGTTGGTCCTGCGGATCCTGCGATTCCTGCACCCTGCCTTCCTTTCAGCCGGCCGGCTTTCGCCTTCCACACTTGCTTTCGGTCGCAGCATGCCCGCTGCGATGATTGCCTCGAGCCCCAACCGGAGGAGAGTCCCATGTCCGTCAACGGCAACGTAGCACAGTTCAAGGCGAGTCTGAACGGTGAGCTGATCCAACCCGGCGATACGGGCTATGACGAGGCCCGCGCTGTCTTTAACGCCATGATCGACAAGCGTCCGGCGCTGATCGCGAAGTGCGCCGACATCGCCGACGTGCAGACCGCCCTCCGCTTCGGCCGCGAGAACGAGATGCTCGTGGCGATCCGGGGCGGCGGCCACAACGGCGGCGGCCTGGGCATCTGCGACGACGGTCTGGTCATCGATCTCTCGCAGTTCAAGAACATCAGCGTCGACCCGGAGGCGAGCACCGTCCGTGTCGGTGGCGGCTGCACCTGGGGTGAGGTAGACAAGGCGACCCACGAATTCGGCCTGGCTACGCCCACCGGCATCATCTCGACCACCGGCGTCGCCGGCCTCACGCTGGGTGGCGGTGTCGGCCACCTGACGCGCAAGTACGGCCTGACCATCGATAACCTGCTCGCCGCCGACATGATCCTGGCGGACGGCAGCGTCGTCACGGCCAGCGCCGAAGAGAACCAGGACCTCTACTGGGCCATACGCGGCGGCGGAGGCAACTTCGGCATCGTCACCTCGTTCCTGTTCAGGGCGCACCCCGTCCACACGAACTACGCCGGGCCGATGCTCTGGGATATCGACAAGACCCCGGAAGTGATGCAGTGGTACCGTGAGTTCATCGCCCAAGCGCCGGAAGAGCTGAACGGCTTCTTCGCGTTCATCGTCGTACCGCCGGCCGAGCCCTTCCCGGAGCATCTGCACCTGAAGACGACCTGCGGCATCGTATGGTGCTACTGCGGTGATCTGGACAAAGCGGAAGAGGTCTTCAAGCCCATCCGCGCCTTCGGGCCGCCGCTCTTCGACCATGTCGGCCCGATTCCCCACCCAATGATGAACAGCATGTTCGACGCTCTGTATCCGCCGGGGCTGCAGTGGTACTGGCGAGCCGATTTCATGAACGAGCTCTCCGACGAAGCGATCGCTCTGCACGCGAAGTTCGGCTCGGAGACGCCGACCATGCATTCGTCTATGCACATGTACCCTATCGACGGCGCGGCGGCGAAGCCCAGCAACAGCGATACGCCGTGGGCTTACCGCGGTGCGCAATGGGCACAGGTCATAGTCGGTGTCGATCCGGACCCGGCAAACAGGAACGTGATCACCGACTGGACCAAAGCGTACTTCGATGCGCTTCACCCACACTCGGCCGGCGGAGCGTACGTCAACTTCATGATGGAAGAGGGCCAGGAACGGGTTAAGGCAACCTATCGCGACAACTACGATCGCCTGGCCACCATCAAAAAGAAGTACGATCCGGACAATCTCTTCCGGGTGAACCAGAACATCCAGCCGGCAAGCTGAAGGGCGCGAGGGCGCGGGGGCGCGGGGGCGCGGTCAGGTCCGCGATGTCCCGAGTGGACGGTGTTCAGGAGGCCGCCGGCTACAGCGCATCAATCGAAGAGTAGTCGAGTCTGAGAGCCGGTCAGTGCCGGGCGGCCGCCTCCGTGCCCAGCTCGACCGCGCGGCGCACGCCGTGGGAACCGCCCGCGCGACTCACCGGTTGAGGAGGTCACAGGCTTCTTACAGGAGGGAACGCTTATGCCCGATCAGAAGAGGATCCTCGTCTTGGGAGCCACCGGCGCCCAGGGCGGCAGTGTGGCAAGACACCTGCTGGCCGACGGCACGTTCCGTGTGCGAGCCCTCACCCGCAACCCCGACTCGGACAAGGCCAGGGCGTTGGCGGAGGCCGGGGCGGAGGTCGTCGCCGGCGATCTCGGCGGTCGCGCCAGCCTCGACGCCGCGGTAGCCGGCTGCTACGGCGTTTTCGGCGTGACCAACTTCTGGGAGCACTTCGACAAGGAGTACGAGCAGGGCAGGAACCTAATCGACGCCGTAGACGCCGCCGGCGTCGAGCACTTCGTCTTCAGCAGCCTGCCCCATGCCGCCAGGATCAGCGACGGGGCGCTGGAGGTCCCCCACTTCGACATCAAGGCCCGGCTCGAGGAGTACACGCGCGAGCTTGGCATACCGGCCACCTTCATACACGTAGCGTTCTACTACGAGAACTTCCTCTCCTTCCTCCCTCCCCAGCGGCAGGAGGACGGCACCTACGCCTTCGGGTTCCCTCAGGGCGATACCCCGCTCGCCGCCGTTTGCGTCGAAGACGTGGGGGGTGTGGTGGTTCAGATCTTCAAGGACCCGGGAGAGTTTGTGGGGAAGGTCGTGGGTATCGTGGGAGATGACCGCCCGGCATCAGACTACGCGGCGGCCATGTCGAAAGCGTTGGGCAAGCCCATCGTCTACAACTACATCCCCAGGGAAGTCTTCGCGTCTTTCGACTTCCCCGGCGCCGACGACCTGGCCAACATGTTCGAGTTCAACCGCGTGCACATCCCTGAGCGCAAGGCGGATCTCGAGCGGAGCGCAAAGCTCTATCCCGGGATGAAGTCGTTCGAGAACTGGCTGGCGGCGAACGCGGGCAAGTTCGAGGAGATCCTTCGCGACTAGACGTGCCGCCGAGCCCAGCGGCGTCGATCGGGGCTGCGGGAGGAAGTCGCCTCCCGCAGCCGGGATCGATCACGCTGAGGTTCACTTGCCGCCGCTTTCCTCCGATGCCTTCTCCTTCGCGCCCTCGAAGTCGCCCGCCATCACGATCGTGAACTTCTCGATGTCGATGTGGCGTCGCATCGCCGCCAGGATCTCTTCAGGCGTGAGGTCGGCGATCTTCCGCTCCACCTCCGCATCGAACGCCATCGTGCGGTTGTAGAAGAGGTTGCCACCGAGGTCGTTGGCCAGACTCCTGTCCTGAGCACGGCTCACGTCTTGGGACTGCAGCCAGCCCTGCTTGGCGGCCTCCACCTCCTCGGCCGTGAAGCCTCCCTCCACCACTTTCGTCAGCTCCTCGCGGAAGGCCTGTTCCACCCGCTCCGCGTTCTCCGGCGCGAAGATGGCATAGACGGTCAGGCTAGCCGCCTCATCGATCGGGTGCGCGCTGAAAAAGGAGCCCACCCCGTAGGACAGACCCTCCTCCTGGCGGATCCGCACCGCCAAACGGGAGTTCAGGAAGCCGCCTCCCAGCATGTAGTTCCCCAGCACCATGGCCGGGTAGTCGGGATCGCTGTCTCGCATCTCGATGCCGAGCCCCGCCAGCAGCATGGCGTTCGCCTTGTCCGGGGTCTCGGTCATCAGGTGCTCCGCGGGGCCGGCATAAAACGGCCGGCCAAAGCGCTCGTATGCCTCCACCGCGGTCCAGGACCCGAAAATCTTCTCACAGATCGCCCGGATCTCATCCGTATCGAAATCACCCACCACCGCCATGGTCGTTCCGTCGGCTCCATAGAACTCGGCCCAGAAGTTTCGAGCCTCCTCCAGCTTCGCCGACTCGACCCAGGCGATCTGTTCCTCAAAGGTCGGCACGTATTCCGGGTGCTCGGGATCGTCCGTATACGGGCTCATCGCGCGACCGAACGCCACGGAGGCAACGGCCGTGGGCTGCGATTTCCGCGACTCGATCCCGGAGAGCTGCTCTTCCTTCATCAGCTCCCACTCCGTCTCGTCGAAGACCGGCTCGTGGAGGATCTCGCCCACCAGACGCAGCACACCCGGCAGGTTCTCGCTCGTGGTCTCGATGCGCACCGAGGCGTACGTGGCGTCGCCGCCAACGTTGACCTGCGCCTTCAGGCGATCGAACTCGTCCTGCAGCTCCTGCCGCGTGTGCTTCTTCGTCCCGCGCATCAGCATCGAGCCCGCCATGTCGCCCGGTACGGCCTTGCCCATCAGCGCCTTCTCGCTGCCAAACCGCATCTGGACCACCACACTCACGTTGTCGCCCCGCGTCTGCTTGGGCAGCAGCGCCAGCTTGAAGCCGCTCGCGTACTCAGACGTACTTGTGCGGGCGTCGATGTTCGCCGGGGAAGGATCGAACGCCTCGCCCATCGCGATAGCCGCACCGCCACCGTAACCGGCAACCATGGCCGCCACGTCCGGCGTCTCGGGGATCTCGGCCCGGGCCGGAGTCTCCTCCACCGGGATGTAGAGGCCGACGGTCCGGTTCGAGGGCTTCAGGTAATCGGTGGCCACACGGTACACGTCCTCGGGCGCCACCTCCTTCAGTCGGTCCCGGAAGATGAAGCGGAGGCGCCAGTCGCCGTTGGCCCCCCATTCGCTCAGCTCGATGGCGATCCTCTCACTGTTGTTGAAGGCCAGCTCAATGTTCTTGAGAAGTGAGTTCTTGGCCCGCTCGACCTCCTCCTCCGTTGGCGGATCCGTGAGCATGCCGTCGATGGTGGCCTCCATCTTCGCGCGGGCCTCGTCCAGCGAGTCCTCCAAACGAACTTGCGCGAACGACAGCAGAATACCGGGCTCCCGCAGCTGGAAGGCGAAGCTCCCAACCCGGGCCGCCTTCCCCGTCTCCACCAGAGCCTTGTAGAGCCGGCCCGAGGGATCATCGCCCAGCACATAGGCGAGCACGTCGATGGCGGCGAAGTCCTCGTCCGAGCCCGACGGCACATGGTAGGCCGCCATCACGATCTGGACGTCACCCACGCGCCTCAGCGTCACCGTCCGCTCGCCGTCCTGCGCCGGCTCCGCCGTATAGGTGGGATAGATCTGGTTCGCGCCGCTCCGGTCCGGGCGCGGGATCGAGCCGAAATTCTCCTGGATGAGCTCTAAGGCACGCTCCTCGTCGAAGTCGCCCGCCACTACCAGCATCGCGTTGTCGGGCTGATAGTACTTCCTGTAGAAAGCCTGCAACCGCTCGATCGGAACGTTCTCGATGTCTGCACGCGCCCCGATGGTCGAGTTGCCGTAGTTGTGCCAGAGGTATGCGGCGGAGAGGGTCCGCTGCATCAGGACCGCGAAGGGGGAGTCCTCTCCCATCTCGAACTCGTTGCGCACCACGGTCATCTCCGAGTCCAGGTCCTCCTTGGCGATGAAGCTGTTCACCATGCGGTCAGCCTCGAGGTCCAGCGCCCACTCCAGGTTCTCGTCGGTGGCGCTGAACGTCTCGAAGTAGTTCGTGCGGTCGAACCAGGTGCTGCCGTTGGGGCGGCTCCCGTGCTCCGTCAGCTCCTGGGGGATGTCCGGGTGGTCGGGCGTGCCCTTGAACACCAGGTGCTCGAGCAGGTGCGCCATCCCCGTCTCGCCGTACGCTTCGTTCCGGGAGCCGACGAAGTAGGTGATGTTGACCGTGATGGTCTGCTTGCTCCGATCGGGGAACAGGAGCACGCGCAGCCCGTTGTCGAGCCGGTACTCGGTGATCCCTTCCACCTCGGCGACCTTGGTGATCCCCTCCGCGGCCGGCGCCTGCGCCAGGGCCGTCTCCTGCCCCACCGCCGGTGCTGCGGCTGGGATCAGGAGAAGACCGGCGGCGGCGAGTGCGAGGGTTGAGCGGATGAGAAGAGGCGCGATCCTGAACATACGAACCTCCATTCGGGGAACAGCGTGATTACGGCGGACTGTCGGGATTCTTCTTCAATGTTATAAGATAGGCGATAGAGCGGGCTGGGTCACGCCGGGCTGCCTGGCGCGAT
>JAZGAL010000207.1:0-15306 GCA_036475815.1 Gemmatimonadota bacterium | reverse complement strand
GATCTCTCCATCTGCCTGGGAGTGAACCAGGATAAGTACGATTCGGCCAGCCAACACATCATCTCGAACGCGAGCTGCACGACCAACTGCCTGGCGCCGGTGGTCAAAGTCCTGCTGGAGGAGTTCGGATTCCGCCGCGGCCTGATGACCACGATTCACAGCTACACGAACGATCAACACTTGCTGGATCTTCCTCACAAGGACCTGCGGCGCGCGCGTGCCGCCGCGCTCTCGATGATTCCCACGACCACGGGCGCCGCCAAAGCCACGGGGGTGGTGATCCCTGAAGTGCAGGGGAGGATCGACGGCATGGCGATTCGCGTGCCCACGCCCAACGTCTCGCTCACGGACCTGGTGGCGGTGCTGGACAAGACGCCGAGCAGTGAAGAGGTGAACGCGGCGTTCCAGAGCTACGCCGACGGGTCGATGAAGGGGATCCTCTCCTACACGGACGATCCGCTCGTCTCCGTGGATTTCGTGGGCAACCCGGCCAGCTCGATCGTCGACGGCCTGTCAACGAAGGTCATCCATGGGAACTTCGTGAAGGTGCTCTCGTGGTACGATAATGAGTGGGGCTACTCGTGCCGCTGCGTTGACCTGGCGAACTACATCGCTGAGCGCCTCTAAGGCGACGAAGCCGCCATGCTCGACAAGATGACCGTCCGCGACCTGAGCGACGCGCAGCTCGAGGGCAAGCGGGCGCTCGTGCGCGTCGACTACAATGTGCCGCTCGACGACGACGGCCGCGTGGTGGACGACGCGCGCATCCGGGCGACGCTGCCCACACTCGAGTACCTGCGCGGCCGGGGAGCGAAGATCGTGATCATCTCCCACCTTGGCCGGCCCAAGGGCGAGGTGGCCCCGAAATACTCGCTGCGGCCGGTGGCGGAGCACTTGGCCCGAGTGCTGGGCGAAGAAGTCGAGTTCGTTGCGAGCACGGTCTCCGACGAGGCCGTGGCGGCGAGCGAACGGTTGGGTCCCAGCGGCCTGCTGCTGCTGGAGAACACGCGCTTCGATCCTCGCGAGACGAAGAACGATCCCTCCATGGCCGAGGCTCTGGCGGCACTGGGCGATGTCTACGTGAACGACGCCTTCGGCGCCGCGCACCGCGCGCACGCCTCCACCGAGGGGGTCGCCCACTTCCTGCAGCCGGCGGTGGCCGGGCTGCTGATGGAGAGGGAGCTGGAGCATCTCGGCGGCCTGCTGGCGGAACCGCAGCGGCCGTTCGTCGCGGTTCTCGGCGGCGCCAAGGTGAGCGGCAAGATCGACCTGATCGACAAGCTGCTGGGTGGGGTAGACCGGCTGTGCGTGGGTGGAGCCATGGCCTGTACGTTCCTGAGGGCCATGGGCCTGGAGATCGGGACCTCGCTGGTAGAGGAGGACCTCATCGATCTCGCCGGCCGCCTGATACAGAAGGCGGGGGATACGTTGGTTCTGCCCACCGACGCCGTGGTCGCCCCTTCGCTGGACGGCGGGGCGGATGCCCACGTCGTAAGCGTCGACGCGATACCCTCGGACGAGATGCTTCTCGACATCGGGCCCGATAGCGCTCGGGCTTTCGCCGATGTGATCTCGAGCGCCCGGACCATCCTGTGGAACGGTCCGGTGGGAGTGTTCGAGCAAGAGGCGTTTGCCGGAGGCACGGAGGTTGTGGGCCGAGCCATCGCGAAGGCCACCGCTGGAGGCGCGAGGAGCGTGGTCGGCGGTGGCGATTCCGCCGCCGCCGTCGCGGCCCTGGGCCTTGTGGAACAGATGAGCCACGTTTCCACCGGCGGTGGCGCTGCGCTGGAGTTTCTGGCCGGGAAGGTACTGCCGGGCGTTGCGGCCCTAACCGACAAGGGGACGTGATGAGCTTCGCGAAGCCCTTCTTCGGGGGCAACTGGAAGATGAACTACGGGCCGACGGAGACCCGGGCCTTCGTCGACACGTTTCTGGACCTCTATCCTCCGCGAGATGACCGCACGGTGGTTTTCTTCCCGCCGGCGATCTCGTTGGCGGCGTTCAAGCTTGCGGCGGCGGGCCGCGCGGATGTGGAGCTGGGCGTCCAGGACGTCTACTGGGAACCTTCCGGCGCTTTCACGGGATCGATATCGGCGTCGATGGCGGAGGACGCCGGCGCCGCCTTCGTTCTGGCAGGCCACTCGGAGAGGCGGCACGTCTTCGGCGATACGGATGAAGACGTGTCGCGGAAAGTCGCGGCTATCATGGGGCGGGGGCTCACCGCGGTGCTGTGTGTGGGCGAGCAGCTCGATGAGCGGGACCGGGGTGAGGTGGAAGCGGTGGTCAGCCGGCAGGTGGCGGCGGGACTGAGCCGACTGGAGGCGGAGCAGGTCGTGCAGGTGGTATTGGCCTACGAGCCGGTCTGGGCGATCGGCACCGGGCGCACGGCGAGCCCCGATGACGCGAACGCGGTGCACGTCCTGATCCGGGCTTTGCTGAGCGATCGGATCGGCGAGGACGCGGCCCGGGCGATGCCGATCATCTACGGCGGAAGCGTCAAGACGGGGAACATCGCGGAGCTGCTCCGTATGTGCGACATCGACGGCGTGCTGGTGGGCGGCGCGAGCTTGAAGCCGGCCGATTTTTCGCAGATCTGCCTGACCGGATAGCGTTGACATTCTTCGCTGAATGCCTTTATCTTCTTCGGTTCTCTCTACTGTGCGGGAACTGCGATAACTCCCGAAAAACCAGACGGAAGGTGTAGTTGTGTACGCTTTCGTGTTGATGTTGCTCATCCTCGACGCTTCTCTCCTGATCCTGGTTGTGTTGCTGCAGTCGGGGAAAGGGGCGGGCCTGGCGGCGGAGTTCGGCGGTGCCTCGTCATCGACGGATAGCTTCCTGGGCGGCCGGCAGGCGGCGACGCTCTTGACGAAGGCGAGCTGGACTCTGGGCGGACTTTTCATGGGGCTCGCCCTGATGCTGGCCATCCTTTCGGCGCGGGGGCGGGCTCCGGCGTCGCTACTTGAGGGCCAGTTTCAGCCCCCGGCGGAGGAGGCTCCCGTCCCGCTGCTTGAGAGCCAGCAGGGGGTGGAGGGGGTGGAGGGTCTCGACCTTCAGATTCAGAGGACACAGGGGACGCAGGATACCGGGTCCGAGGGCGGCGAGGAGGAGCAGAAACCGCCGGAGGGCGGCAACTGAGGACGGTGAAGAGAGGCCCGGCTAAGCCGGGCCTCTCTTCTATGAACATGGAACACCGTACAGCCCCCGGTCCTCGTTATGGGGTATCGTGGGGCATCGGCGGGTTGGGCGGCCGAGAATCGGGAGAGAACTCGTCGGTGGGCGGCAGGTCAAGGAAATCGAGGAGGCGCTCCTTCTCCTGTTCGGCCTCGACCCAAGCGTCGAATCCCGATTCGATGAGACTCCTGGAGTTCTTCTGGCCGCGCGCAGCGTCGACGGCGAGCTCGTTGACGTACTCGTTCTTGGGATCTCCAGCGTGCCCGCGAACCCAACGCCACGAGATACCGTTCCGGCCGGAGTAATGACGAGCAGCGACTTTCACGAGCTGAATCCAGAGATCGAGGTTCTCGATGGGGCCGCCTTTGCGCTTCCAGCCGCGGCGGGCCCATCCGTGAACCCAGTCCTTCATGCCGGTAACCAGGTAGTTGCTGTCGGAGTAGAAGCAGACGCGGCAGGGTTTGGTCAGAGCCTTCAGGCCTTCGATACCGCTGCGCAGCGCCATGCGCTGGTTCGTGGTGTCGCGCGCCGAGACATAATAGTCGCGACGCGTCCAGCCCCGTCTTTCGTCGAATACTTCGATGAGACCCGCGGCCCCACCAGGGTTCGCGCGGTCTCCGAACTGGTTGCCGAGGCACGACTCGTCGGCGTGAATGTAGACCAGGCCGTGGAATACAGGCGCTTTCATGACGTCTCAAGATAACGCAGCGCCGGGCCTCAGGCGAAGCGGGCTCCTGGTCCTCGAGGACGGTACCGTCTTTCGCGGGCGTCTGCGCGGCCGTACCGATGGGGTGGCTCTCGGAGAGATAGTCTTCAACACCAGTCTCACCGGCTACCAGGAGATCCTGACGGACCCCTCGTACGCCGGCCAGATCGTGACGATGACCGCGCCGCTCATCGGGAACTACGGCGTCACCCCAGACGACGACGAGGCGGCACGGCCGTGGGTGGCGGGCTTCGCGGTGCGCGAGCTGAGCCCCAGCTACAGCAACTGGCGGGCTCAGTCGGGTCTCGAGGAGTACCTGGAGCGCCACGGCATAACCTGCATCGACGGCATCGACACGCGGAAGCTGACGCGCCACATCCGCTCCGAGGGCGCCATGCGATCGGCCATCGGTCCCGAGGAGCTGGGCGCGGACGAAATCCTTCGGCGTGTTCAGAACCACCCCTCTATGAACGGGCTCGACCTGACCCACGTCGTCACGCCATCCGAGCCGTATCATTGGCCCGCTGAAGGATCGGCTCGCTTCCGGGTGGCGGTCTACGATTTCGGCGTCAAGAGAAACAGCCTGCGGCTGCTGGCCGAGCGGGGTTGCGAGCTGACGGTCTACCCGTCCACCGCCCCGGCGGAGCAGGTGCTGGCTGAGGATCTGCACGGAGTGTTCCTCTCCAACGGCCCGGGCGACCCGGCCGCGGTGCCCGGCGTCGCGGAGCTGATATCCGCTCTGAGTGAACGGGAGATCCCGGTGTTCGGCATCTGCCTAGGCCACCAGCTCATCTCTCTGGGGTTCGGGGCGGAGACGTTCAAGCTTCTCTACGGGCACAGGGGAGGGAACCACCCGGTCCAGAACCTGGCCAACCGGCGGGTGGAGATCACCTCACAGAACCACGGGTTCGCGGTGCGCGCCGATGGCGACAGCGTCCCGGGCGCGGCCGACTTGGTGGCCACCCACGTGAACCTGAACGACGGGACGCTGGAGGGGGTCCGCCACCGGGAGCTTCCGATCGTGGCGGTGCAGTACCACCCGGAGGCGGCACCCGGCCCGCACGACAGCCGTTACCTCTTCGACGAGTTCCTCGCGGCGATGAAAAAGCGCCGGGGGTGAACTTGACTTACTCGTTCTAAGACAGTAACTTAGGCCCCCACCTCCTCCCCGACTATAATCCCTAGACGGCACGCCGGAGTGCTCGTTTTCAGGTAATGGAAGCACAGAGAAAGAGTCCCCGAGCGTGGTGGGTCGCCCTGGTTGTGGCCGCGGTCATGCTTGTATTCGGAGCCGGACTGGCCCTGGTGATCTACACGATGGCCCCGAGCGACGGCGTCCCTGTGTTCGGCCGTGACCGCATCGCCATACTGCCGCTTCGGGGCGTGATCACGCAGAACCACCGGGTGCTGCGCGAGCTGCGCGACTATCGCAAAGACGGATCGGTGCGGGGATTCGTTCTCTGGGTCGATTCGCCGGGCGGCGAAGTGGCTCCGTCGCAGAGCATCTACCAGGAGCTGGCTCGTGCGCGGGAAGATGGATATGCGGTGGTTGCAGCCATCGGATCGGTGGGTGCCTCGGGCGCCTACTACGCAGCCCTCGGTGCGGACACGATCCTGGCCATGCCGGGCTCGCTGGTTGGCTCCATCGGAGTGATCATGGAGTTCCCGAACTACCAGGTGCTGCTGGACAAGGTCGGGCTGCGTTTCGAGGTGGTGAAGAGCGCTGAGCACAAGGACCTGGGCTCGCCTTATAGGGAGATCACCCCGGAGGAGCGGGCGCTCCTGCAGGAAGTGGTGGACGACGTGTACGGCCAGTTCGTGGATGCGATAGCGGAGGAGCGTGAGATGTCGCGCGACTCGGTGATGAAGGTCGCGGACGGCCGATTGCTTTCAGGCCACATGGCCATCGAGTACGGCCTGATTGATGCGGAGGGGAACCTGGACGACGCCGTTGCGATGGCCGGCAAGATGGCCGGTCTTGGGCCGGAGCCGCGAACCGTGTTGCGGGGGACGCGCCGGGTGACCTGGTGGGACGTAATGACTTCGTTAGTCCGTGGGGCATTGGGCGGGGAGGGCGCCGCGGCGTCCCTGAGCGGTGTCCTGTCCGAAGGTGGGCTGAGGCGAGGACCGCGGTTGCTGTATCAACAACAGTAAGCGTTCGTGACGATGTTCGTCACGGCGACCCAAGCGCAGGTACGGGTCGTTTGACAACGATTGACTGCTGGAGGAAGGGATGACCAAAGCGGATTTGGTCGAACAGGTCTCGCAGGCCATAGGGCCCGGGATCACCAAGAAGGACTGCGCCGCGGTGGTGGATGGCTTTCTCAACGCCATCCGGCGGGCCCTGGCCGACGGGCACCACATCGAGATCCGCGGGTTCGGGACCTTCAAGGTGCGCAACAGGCGATCTCGAGTCGCTCGGAACCCGAGGACCGGCGAGCCGGTTAGGGTAGAGGCTCGGGCCGTTCCGGTATTCAAGCCCTCGAAGAACTTCAGGGCCCAGGTCGCGGGTGAGCATGAAGAGACGCCCGTAGAGGCTTATCCGGGCTGAGCCCCGGTCTTTCCCCCGCCAGGCCGGCGGTGTGCCGGTCAACAGCGACGAGAAGGTTGAGTACAGATGACAAGAGAGTCTCTGGTCGCCCTGTCACCAGAAACAGTTATCGATCTGGCGAAGAACTATTTCACCGATCCGAGTTCGGGCTATTCCGGCACTCTAGTCGAGCAAGGCGAGGGCTACGTCCGCTTCCAGACGTTCCGTGGCCACCTGGCGCTCGCCGCCTCGGCGGACGGTGAGCGGACGCGGGTGCGCTGCTCCACTCTCCGATATCACCCCTCAATAGGGAAGTTCCTGCTGCTGCTCGAGACGGAATCCTCGCTTCCGGGAGTCTGAGGCGAGGCCGCGCCGGTGCAACAGCAGCAGTCCCATGATGCAACTCCGGTTACGGCTGTGCGTGTGAGATCCCTCTTCTTCGCTTCCTATCGTGACCTGGTTGGGGCCGAGGAGATCGAGATCGAGCTGCCTGCCGGATCCACGGTCGCCGAGCTTGTGGCGATCGTGCGAGCCCGGCCGGGCGCTGACGCGTTGCCCGACGCGCCTGTCGTGGCGGTAAATCACGAGTATGTGCCCGCGGAAACGGTGCTTCGTGATGGAGACGAGGTGGCCTTCATACCGCCGGTGGCCGGGGGCTGAATGTTCTGCCTGATCACCTCAGACCCGATCGATCCGGGGGACATCATGAGCCGCGTTCGCAGCGACGCGGACGGAGCGATCGTGCTTTTCTGCGGCGTCGTGAGGGACCACGACGCGGGCCGCCCGGTGGTCGGCCTCAGGTACGAAGCTCACGAGGCGATGGCCAGGGAGAAGCTCGAGCAGATCAGCGCGGACGTGGCCTCACGGTTCGAGATAGGCGACATCGCCGTGGTCCACCGGGTTGGCGACCTGAGCGTGGGCGAGGTAAGCGTGGCCATCGCCGTCGCCGCCCCCCACCGTGATGCGGCGTACAAAGCGTCCCGAGAGGTCATCGAACGCCTCAAACGCGAGGTCCCCATCTGGAAGCGCGAGCGATATGCGGATGGTGACGAGGCATGGCTGGACGGGCAGGTTCCCGACACCGCCAGCGACGGCTGAAGAGCACGATTCAGGCGCTCAACTCAACCCTGTTAATCTTCTTGCTTGGGCACGTTTCCTGCCATAGTATGCAGGCAAGAAGTCCTTTCAGCAGCTAGCCCCTTCACTTGCTAAGCCCGCAAAGTCCGGCGGGCGATGGGCGTTGTCTGTTCGCCGGCGTGCTCGTGTGCCGAAGGTTGCTCCCGGACCGAGGCGGGGGAGTGGGAATGCCGCATGATTGAGCGAATTACGGTTGTTGGTGCGGGGCATGTCGGCGCGACGCAGACCCACCGCCTGGCGGAGATGGAACTCGCCCGCGAGGTGGTGCTCGTCGACATCCTGGAGGGTATTCCGCAGGGAAAAGCCCTCGATCTATTCGAATCGGGCCCGGTTCTGGGCTTCGACACACGCGTGGTTGGATCCAGCGATTACCAAGCTACCGCTGACAGCGACATCGTCATCATAACCGCAGGGATCCCGCGCAAGCCGGGGATGAGTCGCGACGACTTGCTAGCTACTAACGCCGGGATCGTCCGCAGCGTGTCGGAGCAGGTCAAGAAAACGAGCCCGAACGCCATAGTCATCGTCGTCTCCAACCCGCTTGACGTCATGTGCTACGTGGCAAAGGAGACGACCGGCTTTCCAGCGAACCGCGTTTTCGGGATGGCGGGCGTGCTGGACACGGCGCGTTATCGGACCTTCATCGCCGAGCGGCTGAACATAAGCGTGGAGGACATCCAGGCGCTGGTTCTGGGCGGCCACGGCGACACGATGGTGCCGCTGGTCAACTACACGACGATCAGCGGGATCCCGCTCACTCAGTTTCTGGGCAAGGACGAGATCGATGCCCTGATCGAGCGCACGCGCAAGGGTGGCGCGGAGATCGTGGGTTATCTGAAGGAGGGTAGCGCCTACTACGCTCCGTCGGCGGCGGTGGCGCAGATGGTGCGAGCCATCGTGCTCGACAAGAAGCGCATTCTTCCGTGCGCCGCCTGGATGGAGGGCCAGTACGGGATCTCCGACATCTATCTGGGCGTGCCGTGCAAGCTGGGGCGTGGAGGGGTTGAAGAGGTGGTTGAGGTCGAGTTGAGCGATGAAGAGCGGGCGGCGTTGGAGAAGTCGGCCGAGCACGTGCGCAGCACGATCGCGAAGATGAAGGAATTGACCTGAAGGTGAAGGGCACGGCGTGAGCCCGTCGTGCCCTCCCCTTGGCGGTGGGGTCGGCTGTCGGAAAAACCTAGACCGCGGCCTCCTCCGGGCGCCGGTTGGCCACCAGCGTCGACCGGATGTACTGACGATTCAACCTGGCGATATTCTCCTGGCTGACCGCCTTGGGACACACCGCCGTGCATTCGCCGTGATTGGTGCAATTGCCGAAGCCCTCGAGGTCCATCTGCCGCACCATCCTCTTCACCCGCACGTTGCGCTCGGGCTTCCCCTGGGGGAGCAGTGAGAGCTGCGAGACCTTGGCCGCTGTGAAGAGCATGGCCGAGGCGTTGGGGCAGGCGGCCACGCAGGCGCCGCAACCGATACAGGCGGCGGCGTCCATGGCCAGGTCGGCGATCAGCTTGGAGATTGGTATCGCGTTGGCGTCCGGTGCCGAGCCGCTGCGCACGCTGATGTAGCCGCCGCCGGCGGTGATACGATCAAAGGCGCACCGGTCGACGATGAGGTCCTTGAGTACCGGAAACGGCTTCGCCCGCCACGGCTCGATCCAGATGCTGTCGCGGTTGTGGAAGCTGCGCATGTGGAGCTGGCACACGGTGGTGCGATCGCGGGGGCCGTGCGCCCGCCCGTTGATCACAACGCCGCAGGCTCCGCAGATGCCCTCGCGACAGTCGTGATCGATAGCGATCGGGTCCTCTCCCTGCAGAATCAACCGCTCGTTGACGACGTCGAGCATCTCCAGGAAGGACATATCCTCGCTGATATCCGGGGCCTCATACTTCACGAATTGGCCCTTCGACTTCGCGTCCCTTTGTCGCCAAACGTGTAGCGTGAGGTTCATCACTTGTAGCTCCGTTGCGCCAGGGCCACGTACTCGAATTCCAGTGGCTCGATGTGGAGGTTCGGCTCGTTGCCTTCGCCGGTGTACTCCCACGCGGCCACGTAAGAGAAGTTCTCATCGTCGCGCAACGCCTCGCCCTCTTCCGTTTGGTACTCCTCGCGGAAGTGCGCGCCGCAAGACTCCTCGCGGGCCAGGGCGTCGCGGCACATGAGCTCGCCGATCTCGAGGAAGTCGGCCACCCGGCCGGCGTACTCCAGCGACTGGTTGAGCTCTTCGTTCACGCCCGGCACGATGGCGTTGCTCCAGAATTCCTCGCGGAGAGCCGGGATCTTTTGCAGCGCCGTCTCCAGCCCCTCTCGCGTGCGGGCCATCCCGCAGTACTCCCACATGATTCGACCTAGCTCGCGGTGGAAGTCCATCACCGTGCGCTTACCTTTAATAGAGAGCAGGCGATTGATGCGCTCCTCCACGGCGGCCACAGCGGCGATCGCCTCGGGCTGGTCCTCGCGTACCGGTTCGAACTTCGTGCTCCCGAGGTAATTGCCCATGGTGTAGGGGATGACGAAATAGCCGTCCGCGAGTCCCTGCATGAGCGCGCTGGCCCCGAGGCGGTTCGCGCCGTGGTCGGAGTAGTTGGCTTCGCCTGCGACGAAGAGGCCCGGAATGGTGCTCTCCAGGTTGTAGTCGACCCACAGGCCTCCCATCGTGTAATGGGTCGCCGGATAGATTCGCATGGGCACCTTGTAGGGATCCTCGTCGGTGATGCGCTCGTACATCTCGAACAGGTTGCCGTACCGCTCGCGAATCACATCCTCACCCAGACGGTTGATCGCGTCGGCGAAATCGAGATAGACGCCGACGCCCGTTGGGCCGACCCCGCGTCCCTCATCCACCACACGCTTGGCGGCCCGCGAGGAGATGTCCCGCGGCGCCAGGTTGCCGAAACTTGGATAGAGGCGCTCCAGGTAGTAGTCGCGCTCGTCCTCGGGTATGTCGCCGGGCGCGCGCTTGTCGCCGACTGCTTTGGGAACCCAGATACGGCCGTCATTGCGCAGCGACTCGCTCATCAGCGTCAGCTTGGACTGGTACTCGCCCGACACCGGGATGCAGGTCGGGTGGATCTGGGTGAAGCAGGGGTTGGCGAACGCGGCGCCCTTCTTATAAGCCCGCCAGATCGCGGTGACGTTGGCGCCTTTGGCGTAGGTGGCCAGGAAGAAAACATTGCCGTAGCCGCCCGTAGAGAGGACGACGGCGTCGGCCATGTGCACCTGGAGCTTTCCACTCACCATGTCGCGGACGACGATGCCTCGCGTCCGACCGTCGATCAGGATGAGGTCGAGCATTTCGTGCCGCGAGAACATCTGCACTTGGCCCAGGCCGATCTGCTTCTCCAGGGCTTGGTAGGCACCCAACAGAAGCTGCTGGCCGGTCTGGCCACGGGCGTAGAAGGTGCGGGACACCTGGGCGCCGCCGAAGGAGCGATTGTCCAGCAGGCCGCCGTACTCGCGGGCGAAGGGTACGCCCTGCGCGACGCACTGATCGATGATATTCCCGCTCACCTCGGCGAGTCGGTAGACGTTGGCCTCGCGCGAGCGGAAGTCGCCTCCTTTGACGGTATCGTAGAAGAGACGGAAGACGCTGTCACCGTCGTTCTGGTAGTTCTTGGCGGCGTTGATCCCGCCCTGTGCGGCGATGGAGTGGGCGCGCCTGGGACTGTCCTGATAACAGAAGCACTTCACGTTATAGCCCAACTCGGCCAGCGAGGCGGCGCCTGCGGCGCCGGCGAGGCCGGAGCCCACCATGATGATGCTGTATTTCCGCTTGTTGGAGGGGTTCACCAGCTTCATATCGAACTTGTGCTTTTCCCACTTCGTCTCTATCGGACCGGAGGGGATCTTGGCGTTCAATTCCATGGCTGCCTCCCCTAGCTCACGTAGCCGGTGAGCACGGCCACCGGAATCGAGATGTTGCCGAGCACCACCACCAGCGTGATGATCCACGCGATCGCCGTGCGCAAGCGATTATAGCTCGGGTGACTCAGCCCCAGCGTCTGCAGCATGCTCCACACGCCGTGCCAGAGGTGGAGACCCAGCACGATCATCGAAAAGATGTAGAAGGCCGAGACCCACCAGACGCTGAAGCCGGTGATGACGTTGTGGTAGACATCGCCACCCACGAACTCGCCGTGCGCCTGTCCGGTGGTCAGGTGCAGCAGGTGGTAGATGATGAAGAGGAGCAGGATTGGCCCGCTCCAGCGCATCGTGCGGGAGGCGTAGTTCGACTCGACGTACTGCTGGCGCCGGCGGTAGCCTATGGGTCGTGCCGCCCAGCTTCCGAGTGTCAGAGCCGTGGCCGCCCAGATGTGCAGCCCCACGGCGGCGAGCAGGGTGGCACGGAAAATCCAGACGAAGCTGCCGTGGAGAAGCTCACGCAGCAGCTCGCCGTAGTGGTTGAGCGCCTCGGGCCCGAGATAGACCTGAAGGTTCCCGATCATGTGCCCGATGACGAAACCGACCATGATAACGCCGGTCACCGCCATGACCATCTTTTTGCCGACCGTACTCCCGAGGAACGTCTCAGCGCGGGCCGCCCGCATTCCCGCTTGGGCGGCGGCAGAGACTTTGACCGCGGAACTCTCCATTAGCCGAATCTCTCCTCGCCGTTTGAGGGGCAGGGTCCTGTGCCGCGTGCACGCGTGAAATAGCGTGCCGCCAGACCTCTGGCAAGATCCATAACACGCTTAATCGGCGGTGCTGCCCGGGGCCATCGACGAGGATCGGATTCCGTCGGATTCCATAGGATTCCATAGGATGCAATGCTGACCGGTGAGGATCGGAGGCACAAAGCGTACCGAAGTGAGAGCCCTCAGACGTGCAACGCCAGTGCGGGTGTGAAGGCTGGTTCGACTTCAGGGTAGGCACCGCTGTGTAGCTATCCGTCACATATTGGGCAGGAGGTCAGACCATCGAGCGCAGGGGCCCGTTCTGTGGCGTGCCACCGCGCGGGGGGATAGAATCAGCGCAGCCGGTGAATATCGAGCTCCTCCCGGATCGCTGCCGTGCCGACGGGGTTTAGGGATGAATTATCTCGCTTTTATTCTGCAGTGGTATAATTGGCCGTACCTGGCGGGATTCCTGCTCGGCGTCGCCTCGCTCTTCAGGCTACCGGCCCTGGACCAGGCGGGGAGGGCGGTGGGGCGCTGGTTGGGCATCCGGCGAGTGTCGGGCCGCATGATACTGCGCGTGCTTGGCCTGTCCTTTGCCGTAGTGGGCTTTACGGTGAGCGGTGCGGTGCACGACTACTGGCCGGCGGAGCAGGTGCGGGGCTTCTTGCCGGGGTTGATCATCACTGCGCTGGTTGCCGCGCTGATTACGCGATCCGTGGGCCGCCTCTTCGAGCGCCACTTTCCGGAGATCAAGGCGGTGGGCTGGGGATCACCCGATCTGAGCGGCCATGAGGGGCGGGTGGTGAGCCGGGAAGTGAGCCCTGACTACAGAGCGGGACGCGCGCAGGTGATGGGGGAGGACGACACGCTGCACACGGTCATGTGCAAGACGAGAGAGGGTGAGATCTGGTACGGCGCGACGGTAGTGCTCGGCGAGTACGATGCGGAGGATGGCCGCTACTTCGTGGAGGAAGTCGGGGCGCGGGAAGAGACGCCGGGCTGAATTCGAGTGAAATCTACGATGAGTGTGAGGTGAAGGGGATTCGAAGGGGGTGGAGTCCGGCGGCGTCGCTTGTGGCCGCGGCGTCGCTCTTGATGATCGTGGGGTGTGGAAGGGACGAGGCGTCGGCCGGCTTGAAGGCGATCACGCCGGAAGCGCTCGATGCCCACCTCCGTTTCCTGTCCAGCGATTTGCTGGAGGGGCGCGCTCCGGGGACGCGCGGCTCGCAGCTGGCGGCCTCATACATCGCCAACCAGTTCGCCCTCTCCGGCCTGGTCCCGGCCGTCGGCGATTCGAGCTTCTTCCAGCCGGTTCCTCTGGTGGCAAGATCACCGTCGGCGCAGCTGTCTTTCCGTGCTCCGGGCGGGGCGGCGTTCAGGGCGGCTCTGGGTCCGGACTTTGTGGCATGGTCGGAGGACACGTCGGAGGTTTCCAGCGCGGACGCCGAGCTGGTATTCGTCGGGTACGGGATCACGGCGCCCGAGCGTGACTGGGACGACTACAAGGGCGTGGACGTCAGTGGGCGCGTGCTGCTGATGCTGTCGAACGATCCCGGACAGGCAGGCAGCAGCCGTTTCCGTGGCGATACTCTGACATACTACGGTCTTTGGACATACAAGATCGAGGAGGCTGCGCGGAGGGGAGCCGTCGGGGTCATCCTGATGCATGAGTCCACATCGGCGAGGGTCGGCTGGGACGTGATCCGAAGTTCCATGCTGCGCGAGCGGGCCGGCCTGGAAGCGGCGCCGGGTTCGGCACGGCTTGCCTTCGAGGCATGGCTGAGCCAGGAGGCTGCCGAGCAGGTTGTGTCGATGGCCAGCCTCGATTTCACTACGCTGCTCGAGATCGCGCGCTCAGAGAAATTCCGGCCGCTTTTCACCGGTGTGAGGGTTTCGGCAACGGTGAGGAACCGGGTGCGGCGGTTTTCCGACTTCAACGTGGCCGGCCTGTTGCCGGGGAGCGATCCGCAGCTCGCAAGTGAGGTCGTGGTCTTCACCGCCCACTACGATCACCTTGGGATCGGAGAGCCGGTAGATTCCGATTCCATCTACAACGGCGCCTATGACAACGCTTCCGGTACGGCGCTGTTGTTGTGCCTGGCGGATGCTTTTGCCCGGCTCCCGCGGCGGCCCGCCCGCTCCATCCTCTTTCTCGCCGTGACAGCGGAAGAGTCGGGCCTGTCAGGGTCGAGCTACTACGTCGAGAACCCACTCATCCCGCTGGCTCGCACCGTGGCCAACGTCAACATTGACGGCGGCAACCTTTGGGGTCCCACCGAGGACGTGGCTGTGCTCGGTGCGGAGTACTCGAGCATCCGCGCCGCGGCCGTGCAAGCGGCGCGGGCGGAAGGCCTGAGGCTGGAAGGAGATCCCGCGCCGGAGCAGGGGTACGTCTATCAGTCGGACCAGCTCAGCTTCATGAGGGCGGGTGTGCCGGCGGTCATGGTGGTGCACGGCCTCGACTACATCGGGCGAATGCCCGGCTGGGGCGAGCAGATGTTGCAGGAGTACATAGAGACGCAGTACTACCGCCCCGGCGACGAGTACCGCGCGGATCTCGACCTGAGAGGTGCGTTGCAGCAGGGACGGGTGGCGTTCAGGATCGGGCTGAGTCTCGCGAACGGGCGCGAGAGGCCTGTCTGGAACGAGGGCAGCGAGCTCGAAGCTGTCCGCCGCTGGGGCCGGGCCGCCTCGGGTGCGGCGAACTAGAACTAGAGTGCTCGACCATCATGGTTTCGACGGCCGTCTGCTTCTGGTACTTCCCCTTGCGGTCGCCGTAACTGACCTCATACACCTCAGAGATCCCTTCGCCGGCGTAGATCTTGGCGGGTAGGGGCGTAGTGTTCGAGATCTCCAGTGTGACATGGCCTTCCCACTCGGGCTCGAAGGGGGTGACGTTGGTGATGATGCCGCAGGGTGCATAGGTGGACTTGCCGACACTGATCGTCAGCACGTTGCGTGGGATGCGGAAGTATTCGATCGACGTAGCGAGGGCGAAGGAATTGGGAGGTATGATGGCGACGTCTCCCTCGTACTCGACGAAGGAGCGGTCGTCAAACTGCTTGGGATCCACGATGGCGCTGCTGACGTTCGTAAAGATGCGGAAGTAACGGGCGACGCGCATGTCGTAGCCATAGGAGCTGAGC
>JAZGAL010000206.1:0-19830 GCA_036475815.1 Gemmatimonadota bacterium | reverse complement strand
GCATGCAACAGGTGATCGGCACAGCCGACCTCAACCTGTTGCTGATCGCCGGCCGCCTGAAGATGCACCTGACAGGTGCGCGGACCTGGCACCGCATGGTTCCCTATTTCTACGGCGCAGCGGGGATCGCCTTCGACGTAACCAGCACGACCTCGTGCTTGGTGGACGCCAGCCAAGCGACGTGCAGATTGACCGCGCGCGAGCGGTTCGACTTCGGTACGAGCTTCCTGGGCCAGATCGGCTTCGGGCTTCTCTGGCTTCCCAAGCAGCGTTTGGGCCTTCGTTTCACCATCGATGACAGCATCTGGCGCCTGTCCACACCCGAGGGTTTCTACGACGATGGGGCGACGGTCAATCCCATACCGCCCAGGAAGGACTGGACCAACAACATCCAGCTCACGCTCGGCGCCTACTACTTTTTCTGAGTCCCGGGCTTCGATGCCTGCTGTGCCGGCGCACAACGGACTGGTGGCTTGAATGGCGAAGCGGCACTCAACAGCCGTTGCCATGGCCGTGGCGGTAGTGGCGGTCACGGCGACTCGCGCCTTTGCCCAACGGCCCGACAGCGTCGCTACGGATTCTGTCCCCATCTATAAGCTGGAGAACATCGCGGTCACGGTCTCCCGTTCCGGAGACGATATCAATCAACTCCCCTATTCTGTCGGGCTGCTCGGCACGACAGAGATCCAGGCCCTACAGGCCACCATCTCTCTCGACGAATCGCTGGGGGAGATTCCAGGTGTATTCGTCGCCAACCGCTACAACTTCGCTCTGGGTGACCGGATATCGATTCGGGGATTCGGCGCCCGCTCGCAGTTCGGAGTTCGCGGCATCCGGATCATCCAGGACGGGATCCCGCTCACCATGCCGGACGGCCAATCGCAGCTGAACAATCTCGACCTGGCCGCCGCCGGTCGCATCGAGGTCATCCGGGGGCCCTCCTCCTCGCTGTACGGCAACGCATCGGGCGGCGTGATCAGCGTGCACTCGGAAGCCTCACCTCCCGTTCCGCTGCGCCCGGAGTTCTGGCTCCTGGGTGGAGGCTTCGGGAATGATCGTTTCTACCAGAAGTATGACGTCAAAGCGAGCGGCAGGCAGGGCCGCTTCGACTACTTCGGCCACTTCAGCTACTTGGACTCCGAGGGTTACCGTACCCACAGCGCGGCGGAATACGCTCTCCTCAATACACGGGTCCGCTACCAGTTGGACGACAGATCCGATCTGACAGCGGTGATCAACTATGCGAACACACCGCTGGCCCAGAGTCCCAGCACGCTCTCCGACTCGGTCGCCCGCGTCAAACCGGACACCGCACGGAACATCGCGCTGTCACCGGATCAATGCCCGGCCGATCCCGGCTTCGCCGGCTGCCAAGGGCTGGGCGAGGCGTCCAAGCAGGGTCAGGCCGGCGTCACCTACCGGCGGCGGCTGGGTGATCTGCACCAGATCTCACTTATGGGCTACGGGCTGTTCAGAGAACTGGAGAACCAGATCCCCTTCACCCTCATCCGTCTCGACCGGGGGGCGGGCGGTACACGTGCCGAGTACCGGCTCGCCCCCAGGAGCGGTCCGCTATCCGGCATGACCGCCGGATTGGACCTCGAATTCCAAAGTGACGACCGCGTGGAGAACGACAGTGACGGCGCGTCCGTCGGCCCGGTGAGGCTCGACCAAGCGGAGAGAGTCACGGCCCTCGGGCTCTTTGCCCTGGCCGGCTTTCTGTTCACACCGGAAATCGAGCTCACAATCAGCGCCCGATACGACCGTGTCCGCTTCGAGGTCGACGACCGTCTGGTGACGCCCGATGACCCCGACGATTCGGGCTCGCAAGTCATGGATCAATTGAGCCCTATGGCCGGGCTACTCTACACGCATGCACCCTGGCTGAACATCTACGGCAACGTGGCACGTTCGTTTCAGACACCGACGACCACCGAGCTCACCGACTCGCTGGGCGGATTCAACCAGGACTTACAGCCGGAACGCGCCACCAACTACGAGATCGGCCTCAAGGGTACGGCCGCCGGTCGGGTCAGCTACAGCCTGGCTCTCTTTCACATGGACGTCAAAGAGCTGATCGTCGGGTCCGCGGCGCCCGGCAGCGAGCGCGTTTTCTTCGAGAACGCCGCTTCGAGCACCCAGAACGGCGTGGAGGTCGGAGCCTCGGCCCTGCTCACCGCGGGTCTGGTAGTGACCGCTGCCTACACGTACTCGAACTTCTACTTCGAGCAGTTTCAGACAGACGCAGGGGACTTCAGCGGCAACGAGCTGCCCGGCATCCCTCCCAACCAGATCTACGGCCGGCTGAGTTACCGCCACAGGTCCGGGCTATCCGCCTGGCTGGGAGTGACGGGCGTGGACGGCTACTTCGTCGACAACGCGAACGAGAACCGCAATGACGGGTACGTGGTCATCAACCTGCGCCTAGGCTATACCGCTCGGACGAAGGGGCTGCAAATCGTCCCGCTGCTGGGGCTGAACAATCTGTTCGACATCCGCTACAACTCCTCGGTAGTGGTGAATGCCGTCGGAGGCCGTTACTACGAGCCGGCACCGGGAAGAAACCTCTACGCGGGCTTGAGGGTGCGTTTTCAGTGACCGCGCCTGCCGACTACCAGCCAGCCCCACTGTCGATGCGCCTGGCCACTGGCCGATCGAGTCCCGTATATTGCGGCGATGTCCACAGCATCCAGCCGCAGGAGACGGTCAATGGAGCACATCGAGACTGTTCCCAAAACGCGCTCCAGCTTCGCCAAGCGACTGATCGGCGCGGCGATGTTGAAGGTGCCGATCTACGAGGAGGTGGAGCACGATCAGAGCGCCACGGTTCAGGCTGCCGGGGTCGTGGGGCTGGTCGCCATCGCTGCGGCGATCGGCGGGCTGGAATTCGGGGCCCTCGGCCTGGTCGCCGGCATCCTGGCAGCCTACATCGGCTGGGCGCTTTGGTCGGGCACCTGCTATGTGGTCGGAGTCCAGCTCTTCGAAGGCACCGCCGACTGGGGTGAGTTGTTGCGAACGATCGGCTTCGCTCAAGCGCCGGGCATCCTGCTGCTGCTGGGTATCCTGCCGGGCGCCGGGTTCCCGCTTTACCTGGCCGTGCTGGTCTGGATGATCGGCACGGTGCTGGTCGCCATCCGGCAGGCGCTGGACTTCTCGACCGGCCGGGCGCTGGCGACCGCGCTGGCCGGCTTTGTGCCGTATATGCTCGGCAAGATGGTCGTGGAATTGCTGCTGGGTATCACACCGACGATCCTACCTTAGCGTCATGCGATACGTTCAACAGGGCGACACGTACGTCATTCGATTCGAGGACGAGGAGGCCTTCCCCGATCGTTTCCTGGAGTTCCTGGCGGCGGAGGCGATAGTCGCGGGTAGCTTCAGCGGCATCGGCGCCATGAAGCGGACCCGCATCGCCTTCTTCGACACCGAGGTGAAGGAATACCTGGACATCGACCTGGACGAGCAGATGGAGGTACTGGCGCTGGTCGGGAACGTGGCGATTCACGCGGGAGAGCCGCTGGTCCATGCGCATGTCACGCTGGGCCGGCGCGATGGCACAACGCTTGGCGGTCACCTGCGGCAGGGCATCGTTCGTCCCACTCTCGAGCTGACGCTACGCGCGCTCCCGGAAGCCGTGCAGCGCGTCATCGATCCGAAGTACGGGCTGCCTGCCCTGGACCTGCCAGCCTCCGAGACACGCTAGCACATGTCGCTGGACGCCGAGATCATCGAGGTCATCAAGGACGCCCGTACCATCGCCGTGGTCGGCTGTTCGCCCAAACCTTATCGCGACAGCAACTCTGTAGCCCGCTACCTGATCCAGCAGGGCTACGCCGTCGTGCCCGTCAACCCGAAGCACGACATGATCCTAGGAATCAAAGCCTTTCCCGACCTGCTGACCGCGCGCGAAGGCGAGGGCCCGATCGACATCGTGGACATCTTTCGAGCCTCCGAGCACGTGCTGCCACACGTCGAGAATGCGATAGAGATAAAGACCCGGCTGATCTGGATGCAGGAGGGCGTGGTCAACGAGGAGGCGGCCCAGCTGGCCCGCGACGCAGGAATCCCCGTTGTGATGGACGAATGCCTGAGGGTCAGGCACAGGGAGCTCAGGCATCTGAGGAAGCTGTGAGCACGCATCCGGGTGCAGAGAAGCCAGTGCTCGGCGTCATACTGGCGGGCGGCCAGAATCGCCGCTACGATGGCGTGCCGAAGGCGCTCGAGTCGGTGGGCGGGGAACGGATCGCCGACCGTGTGATCCGTTCGATGCGCGAGGCGTTCGAGCGTGTCGTTCTGGTAGCGAACGATGCGGAGACGTACCGGTCGCTCGGCCTGGAGATGCGGCCCGACTTGAGGCCGGGCCTCGGAGCGCTGGGCGGGATTTACACAGCCGTGTCGTGGGCGGAGGAAGAGGGGTGTCGCGGCGCCGTCGTCGTCGCCTGCGACATGCCTTTTCTGTCACCGGCACTGCTGAGGATCATCGCTGAAGCGGCCGAGTTGGATGAAGTGGTGGCACCCGAGAGCGAGTCGCGGCGGGGCATGGAACCGCTCTGCGCTTTCTACGGCACGCGTTGCCGGGAGGCGATCGAGCAAGCGCTGGCGCGAGGCGACCGGCACGTCATCTCGTTCTTTCCCGACGTTCGCCTGCGCGTGATCCCGCGCGACCAGGTCGCGGCCTTTGGTGACCCGGATCTTCTGTTCCTCAACGTAAACTCACCGGAGGACAGGGAGCAGGCGGATGCCGCAGCTCGCCGGTCCAAGCTTTCGTCATGACGAAGGAGCCCGCAGAGACCGCGCGCCAGCCCCGGGAGGCCGATTGGCTGCCGGTCGACGAGGCCCGGGATGTCATCCTGTCAAGGATCCGGGAAGTCGGCCACGAAGAGGTCCCCATCACGGACGCCCTGGGCCGGGTGCTCGCCGCCGATATCGAATCGACCATCATGCACCCGCCCTGGGACAACTCCGCCATGGATGGCTTCGCCGTCCACTCGCAGGACGTATCGGGCGCGAGCCGGGCGCGGCCGCTGGTGCTGAACGTCATCGAAGAAGTCCCGGCGGGCGGTTTCCCGACACGCGCGGTGGGGCCGGGCGAAGCGATAAAGGTGATGACAGGCGCGCCGGTACCTGAGGGCGCCAGCGGCGTGACTCGTGTGGAGTACACGGAGCCCGGACCGCGCCCCGGCACGATCGCCGTGTTCGATGCCGGCGACGCGGGCCGCAACATCCGGCGAAAAGGCGAGGACCTCCGAGTCGGCGATCGGCCGTTGGCCGCCGGGACGCTGGTCAGGCCCGCCGAGATCGGCGTGCTCGCTATGCTGGGCCGGGCTGAGGTGCCTGTCTACCGGCGACCGCGGGTCGCGATCATCGCCACGGGCGATGAGTTGGCGGACTTCGACGAACTGCAACTGGTCCGTGATGGCCGGCGCATCATGAACTCGAACTCCTATGCCCTTGCCGCCCAGGTCAACGAGAGCGGGGCTGAGCCCAAGCCCTTGGGAATAGCCCGCGACAACAGGGAAAGCCTGCGGCAGCGGCTGGAGTCCGCCGCCGGTTGCGACGCGCTCATCACTTCAGCGGGGCTGGCCGTGGGGGATCACGACTACGTCAAGGAAGTGCTCGACGATCTGGGGCTGGAGTTCCTGTTCTACCGGGTCGCCATGCGACCGGGCAGTCCGTTCACGTTCGGGATGCTCGGCACGATGCCCGTATTCGCGCTGCCCGGCAACCCGGTCTCGGCCATGGTGACTTTCGAGGTGTTGGTCCGCCCGGCGCTCCGCAAGATGATGGGGCTCGAGCGGTACGACAGGCCCATGCGTTCGGTCAGGCTCGCGGAGCCCGTGACAACCAAAGGGAAGCGCCTCACCCACTTCTATCGCGCGGTCCTGGAACGGCAGGAGGGCGGCGGCTGGCTTGCGCGGCTCACGGGACCACAAGGCTCCGGGGTCCTCACATCCATGTCGCAAGCGGACGCCCTGTTGGAAGTGCCGGCGAACAGCGAGCTGCGCGCCGGCACGGAGCTGCGTGCCATCGTTCTGAGAGAGAAGTAGGGCCGCGGCCAGCCGCTAGAATCTCAAGAGAAACTCGAGATCCACTCCGAGATCGAGTTCCACAGACTTCGTCTCGAACTTGAGCTGGTCACTGGGCGCTACCATGTAGAGGCGAAAGTCGACCTTGAACAGCCTGCTGCGCCGCCGGGCCAACTCGACCCCTGCCCCGATGATCCCCAGGGGCTCCGTAAAACTGGTGACATTGTGCTGGTAATCGCCGGGATCGACACTGACGGGATCCGTGTACCGTACGCCACCGCCAAGGATGAAGAAGCCGGGGATCTTCGGTTTGACTCGAAGCATCAACTCGCCGCTGAATTGCCACATGTTGAAAGCGTCCGAGCTGGAGATGGCGAAGTTTGCGCCCCGCAGCCTCTCTTTTGGATGCGCCCAGCTGCCCGCGGCGGCGATACCGAGAGTCGAGGTGAGTCGATACTCCAGTCGAAGCCCCAGTGCAGGCCCTCCGCCGAACGAGACATCTGTCCCCTGTGAAGTCTCACCGCGCTTGCCGCGAAAGACGAGCTCGGCAGTCGCCCCGATCGAGAAGCGGGGAATCGTGTCAGGCTCTTCGAACTGGGCGCGTACTGGAGAGGCAATTATCGCCAGCAACCCGAGGGAAGCCGGCAGCCAGGCAACTCGCCGCATTGTCCCACCTTTGCTATTCCTCAGAGCGAAGCTTGCGAATCTCTTCCGCTAACCGCGGTACCACCTCGAACAGGTCCCCAACGATGCCGTAGTCGGCGACCTTGAAGATCGGCGCGTCCGCGTCTTTGTTGACGGCGACGATGCACTTGGCGGTCCGCATACCCGCAAGGTGCTGGATCGCGCCGCTGATGCCGATGGCAAAATAGAGCGGAGGAGAGACGACTTTCCCCGTCTGCCCTACCTGCTCATCGTGGGGCCGCCACCCCGCATCGACCACCGCACGGCTCGCGCCCAATGCAGTTGCCGGCCCCAGAGCGTCGGCCAGGTCCTCGAGCAGCGACCAATGCTCCGCCCCCTGCACGCCCCGACCGCCCGAGACCACGATCTCCGCCTCAGCAACGTCCGGCCGTTCCTTCTTTTCCCCCGCCGCCATCCGCACTCTGGTCCGGAGCCGCGCCGGATCCACGGTCACAGCCAGTTCCTCGACCCGGCTATCGCGGGGAGCCTCTACCGCCATGTAGGCTCTCGAACGCACGCTGAGCACGGCCGGGTCGCTCTTGAAGCCCACCTTCAGAAAGACCTTGCCGCCGTAGGCAGGTCGCACCGCCACCACACGACCGTCCTCGACGCCGATCTCCGTAACGTCGCTCGCCAGCCCGGCCTCGAGAGCGGCGGCGACGCGCGGCGCGAGATCTTTGCCCAGCGCGCTGGCCGGGAATACAAGGGCCTTCGCCCGGCACTCATGAACAGCGGCCACCACCCCATCGGCGTACGCCTCCGGCAAGTACTCGTCGAAAGCGTCGGAGCTACCGAGCAGCACCCTGTCCACACCATAGCGGCCGAGCGTCTCGGCCGCGCCGGAAATAGATGGCGGCCCCAGCAGCACCGCCGTCAGCTCCACCCCCAACGCGTCCGCTAGCGCACGACCGGCCGTCGCCGTTTCCAGCGCGGCCTGTCGCAGAGCGCCGCTTCTCTGTTCCGCAAATGCAAGCACGCTCGTCATCGATCAGAGCACTTTCGCTTCTTCACGCAGCTTACGAACCAGCTCGGGGACGGCGTCCGCCCCCTCGCCGACGATCTCACCTGCCGAGCGCTCCGGCGGATTCATCACCGCCAGCACCTCCAGCCGTGACTCGGCGTCACCGACTTCGATCTCCTCCAGCGGTTTCTTCTTGGCGGCCATGATCCCTTTGAGGCTCGCATAGCGCGGCTCGTTCAGCCCCTTCTGCGCGGCGACCACAGCCGGCAGCTCGAACTCCACTACCTCGTGGCCACCTTCCACTTCACGCTCCGCGGTAACCTTCCTACCCTCGACCCTCAGATCGACTACAACGGTCGCGCTTGGAAGATCGAGCAATTGGGCGACCATCGCGGGAACCTGGAGGTTATCGTCATCGATCGCCTGCTTACCGAAGAGGACCAGGTCGAACTCACGATCCCTGATCGCCGCCGCGAGCTTTTCTGCCGTTCCCAATCCATCGGTGGAGGGCTGCCCCTTGAGCAATACCGACTGGTCCGCCCCCATGGCGAGCGCGGTCCGCAGCGTCTCCTTCGACTCGTCGCCGCCCAGCGTCATCACGGTGACGCTTCCCTCTCCGGCAGCCTCTTTGAGCTTTAGCGCCTCCTCGATGGCGTTTTCATCGTACGGATTGACGACGAATTTCACCCCCTGGGTGTCGACGGAGGCGCCGTCGCTTCCAGCACTGATCCGGCCCTCGGAGTCCGGCACACGTTTGATGCAGACTATTATTTTCATCGTGCAAAGAGCGAATTGAGAGTTGTGAAACGCGGCCGGAGCGACGCAACCTAATTACGATAGGCGTCGAGGCGTTCGACTTCGGCCACGCTCAGCCCACAATACCGGTAAAGCACGAGATCGACCAGTCGATCCGTCATGTCAACTTCCCTTGCCCTGTCCGTGGCACTCCCGCGAAGCTCTCCCGAACGGAGCTTGAGCAGCCTGTCGGATAGCCACTCGAGGAAGGCCATCACCACATCGCGATGCGGCCCACCTTCACCTTGTTCGCTGGGGGTGTGGGACGTGACCAGGGCATCGACCAGAGCCAGGGTACCGGGGAAAACAAGCGCCACCAGGGCACCCGATTCCGTAGCTTCTTCGCCCGACTCTTCCTCCCAAGCCAGCTCGTTCTCGTACAGCTCCTGAGCTTCCTCGAGCAAGTGGCGGTGTTGGTCCTCGGGCGAACGCTCGGACGGCGGATGCGGCGGAAGCTCACGACCCACTCGCTGGGCCACCGACTGGTGGCGCAGCTCGATGTCTTTCCCGGCAGCCGGGTTGTTGTTCTGGCCCATATCGTCAGTGGCTGCGATTAACCTGCCTGTTCCCCGTGGTCTTCGATCACGAGGACGTGGGGCTGTGCTCCCGGCCATTGTACATACCGCACCCAGGCCTCGTAGGCAAGCCGTACACGGAACGCGAGAACCGGGCCGGCTCAGATCTGCTCGCCCGCCTGATAGCGCTGCAGCAAGTCCAGGTTTTCGCGATCGCTAAGCACGGGATCGTCTCCTTTGGGAGTCTCGATCAGCTTGGGCACATGCCGAAAGCGCGGATCACGCATGATGCGATGGAAGGGCCGCGCGCCCATGCAGCCTTTCGCGATCTGCTCGTGCCGGTCGACGCGACTGCCGAGGGCGGTCTTGGAATCATTGAGGTGGAAGAGCCGCACGCGCTCGAGACTGATCGAGCGATCGAGCTGCTCGATGACGCCATCGTAGTCGTCGACCAGATCGTAGCCGGCTGCAAAGAGGTGGGCGCTGTCGAGACAGACACCGACACGATCCTCGAACTCGTCGTCGATGAGCTCGAGCAGGGTTGCGAGCTCCTCGAAGCTCGACCCCAGCGAGGTTCCCTGCCCCGCCGTGGCCTCGATGAGGACCGGCGTCGCGGCGCCGACCTGGGAAAGCGCACGGCTGATGGCTTCCGCGTTGCGCTGTAAGCCCGCGACGCGGTCACCGTCGGTGGCGTTGCCCGGGTGGGAGACGAGGAAATCGAGCTCGAGAACCCGACAGCGAGCCAGCTCGCGACAGAAAGAGCGGTAGGACCGTTCGCGGAGTACCGGGTCGGGGCTGGCGAGATTGATGAGGTAGGAATCGTGCGAGCCGGCGACGACGATGTCATGCTCCCGGATCGCGTTACGGAACGCGTCCGCAGTCTCGGCATTCACCTCCCGCTCGGCCCAGCGGTTCACCTGCTTGGTGAAAATCTGGATGACGCTGGCGCCGATCTCGGCGCCCCGGCCGGGAGCGCGCTCCAGGCCGCCGGCGGTCGAGACATGCGCGCCCACCAGGACGCGCTGGCTAGGGCTGGCGCGTGCCAAGGCGCTGGTGTCGAGGGCCGGCCCGCCCGAGCAGCCGGCGGAGAGAGTTCACGGGTTGCGCTTTTTCTTCCGCATCTCCTCGATGCGCTGGGCCAGTTGTTGCTGCAGCATCATGAAGCGCAGCGTCTGCCGCGGCGTCAGCACCTCCAGCAGGCGTCCCTCCTGCCAGTCGAGGAGATCCACCTCCTGACGCTTGACGGCCAGAATCGCATCGGTCAGGCGGCGGAACTGGTCGTCTTCGGTCGCCGGGTTCGACAGCGCCTCCTTGATCCCGCGATGGAGCTGGAACTGAGTGCGCGCCAGTTCGGCGCGGCGATCCATCGTCTCGCTCAGCACGACCCCGAGCTGGGTTCTCTGCTCCAGCGTCAGGTTGAGCTCCGCCGTCGCATGATCGAGAAAGATCTCGATCAATCGCTCCTGGCCGCCCTGGGGCCACGCGCCACGGCCCGCGCTCCGGGAGACGGTCTGCGCCGAAGCCGAGGAGACGCCGATCCAAAGCAGAAGCAAGAGGGTCGCGCTCCGCTGTGTCCGCATGGCTGTCATGTGCGTCCAACCTCCCTCACAAGTTGCTCGAGCTCCTCTGTGCTGAGCCCCGAGGTGTCAAAGCCTGCCGGCATGAACCCGGCGGGGCTCAGGCCGGCCGTCCACGCCGCCGCTTCGCCCTCGGGCAGCTCCGCGACTTCGCGGGCGAGCGCGTCGATATCCAGGCTGCCGGCGTCCTCGACTCCAACCAGACGTACCCACGAGAAGACGACGATGGCGGCAGCCGCCAGCACGGCCGCGATCATCCAGCCACGCCGCCGCCGGCCAGTCCGCGCATTCCCTTCAGTCGCGTCCACCACACCTTCGACGAAGTGATCCCAGCGGCCGGGATCGGGCATGGGAATGGGAGTCTCCTGCAACAGGCTCACCGCGTTGGCCCGGTTCCGGCAATCGGCGCACACCTCCAGGTGCGCGCGAACCGACCTGTCGTCGGCCTCAGACACTCTTCCGGCTAGGAACTCGGGAAGCAGCTCGCCGATTCTGCTGCATTCGTCGGGGCTAGTCATGTGAGGGCCTCTCTCAGCTTCTGTATCCCGTGATGATAGTTGACCCGCGCGGAGCCTTCAGAGCACCCGATGACCTCGCCGATCTCCTTGAAGCTCAGTCCTTCGTAGATGCGGAGGCTCACGGCACCGCGTTGCTTCTCCGGCAACGCGGCCAGCTCTCGAGCCGCCCGGGCGAAGGCATCGGCCCGCGCGGCCTTAGCGTCCGGTGGGGTGCGGAGATCGGGAAAGTCAGCGCCGGTGTCCAGTCGGATCTCACCCCGTCGTTTCTGGTGGCGGGCCACCGACCTGGAGGCGTTCAAGGTGATGGAGAACAGCCAGGTCCTGAACCTGCCGTCACCCCGGTAGCTCTTGAGGCCGTCGAACGCGCGCACGAATACGTCCTGCGCGACATCCAGGGCCTGGTCGGGATCGGCCAGCCAGCGCGCGGCGAACCGGTACACCGCGTCGCGGTGCAGCCGCACGAGCTGTCCGAATGCTTCCCGGTCGCCGTTCCGGGCCCGTTCGATCAGACCGTTCTCGTCCATCGCCTATAAGATGCAGCCAGCATCAGAAGTGTTAAAGCGCCGGGCGGTCGAGCCGGCGACAGGGCGCACCCTTGATCCTGGCTTCGTCATCCCCAATATACCGGTTGGGTGGCGTGGGCGTCTCACGCCGGTGAAGGGAGGATTGTAATGGGTGGATTCCGGAGAGCGGCGGCGGCCGTGCTGGCGGGCGCCTCATTCTTTGTCGGTCTGGAGGACGCAGCGGCCCAAGTCGTGGCCGAGCCGGCGCTCCTCACGGCGCGCGTGCCAGACAACGAGGTCTTTCTTCCGTACATCGCTTTCCCCTCCAACTCCTTCGTCATCGGCGGGATGCTCCGCTTCCCGGTGGCGACGGACATCGATATCGGCGGTCGCGCCGGCTTATGGCTCAGAGACAACGGCAAGGACAATCCCTACGCCGGGGCCGACATGCGATACGAGCTGCTGTCTCGACCGCTGGATCCGGGCGGCGGCCAGCTTACACTGAGCTTCGACGTCGGCCTCGGCGTGAGCAACCCGGGCCCGACCGTCTGGAAGATCCCGCTGGGCGTCATCGCGGGAGTCGGATTCAAGCTGGCCGGCGGTGATTCCGAGGTCTACGCCAACCCTCGCCTCGAGTTCGGGATCAGCTCGGACAGCTCGGACAGCACCGACAGTGCTTTGCTGCTGGACCTGGGCGGCCTTTTTACCATCAAGCCAACGCTGGGCGTGATCACCGCCGTGCGTTTCGGTGATGGCGTGTTCCTCGAGGGCGACAAGGTCGTGCTCGCAGTCGGACTGTCCTGGATCATCTAGAGAGCTACCGGCCGATCGCGTTCGGCTTCGACAATGCAGAGGAAGCCAAAGGGCGCGTCGCCGGCCGCGCGAAACTGGTGCGGGTGGTTGGGAGCCACGTACACGATGTCGCCGAAGCTCACCGGCTCCCAGCTGTCTCCCAAACGCACTTCCCCTTGCCCGCGTATCGCTACTACGACGTGCTGGTGCGCATGTCGCTCGAACGTGGTGTAGCCGCCGGGCTCAATTTCGAAGTAGCGCAGGTGGAAGGGAGTGTCCTCATTCACGCCGATGAGGGGATGGCGCATGACGTCCTGCCACTTCTCATCAGGATCTTTGTAGCTACGCGGCTCGACGCCGTCCCAGCGGAAGTCGGCGAAACGGAGCACCCTGCTCCGTCCCGCGGCGCCTGCGCCTTCTGTTTGCTCGTTCACGCGATTTATATCGCTCGCACCTCGACTCCGAGGCCATGCGGGTAGACGACGGAACGCAACGATTCATCGTGCGTCTTGGCCAGCTTCAGCGCTTCGTCAACGCCTTCCAGCCCGAAGCGGTGCGTGATGAGATCCTCCACCTCCAGCTCGCCGGCGGCAAGCAGGTCCAGCGCTTCCCGCGTCTCCACCGGCCCCGCGGAGTAGCTGTGAGTGATCGTCACTTCCTTGAAGTAGAGATCGTGCGGCCGATAGGCGACGGTCGCCTCGGGCGGCGTCGGCGTGAAGACCAGCACGACCGCACCCGGCGCGGTGAAAGCCAGGGCATGTTCGATGGCCGCGACCGAGCCCGGCCCCACAATGATCTTCTCGGCCCCCCAGCCCTCCGTCGCCTCCATCATCTGCTCAGCGAAGTCCGGGGTCGTGGGGTCGATGGTCACATCGGCGCCCGCCCGGCTCGCGTACTCGCGCCGCACCTCGACAGGGTCGCTGACGATGATGGGATCGGCGCCGAAGTGGCGAGCCAGCCGGATGTTGATCAGCCCCATCGGCCCGGCGCCGATCACCCATAAGATGCTGCCCGACCCGACGTCCATCTTGTTGAACGCGCGCAAGCTGCAACCCACCGGTTCTATGAAGGCCGCGGCTTCGTCCGAGATCTCGTCGGGCAGCTTCAGCACATCGAGTCGCACGATCTCCGCCGGCACCCTCACGAACTCGGCGAAGCCGCCCGGATCGAGCGCCGTTTCCTTGAAACGCTGGCACGACGTGAACAGGCCCCGCTGGCAGGCGCGGCATTCCATGCACGGTACGTGATGGTGGAAGAAGACACGATCGCCGACCTGGAGGTCTTCCACCTCCGGCGTCACTTCGTGAATCACGCCGACCGGTTCGTGGCCCAGGACCATCGGTAGCTTGCGGCTCACATACCACTCCATGGCATCGCTGGAACAGACGCCGCAGAGGGTTACCTCTACCCGGATGTCGCCCGGCTCCAGCTCTGGAAGCGGAACATCCTCGACCCGGACATCGTCAAACGCGTAAGCGCGCGCGGCGCGCATCATAGGTGTTCGTCGAACGTTCATGGGATGATGGCGACCTTCACCGCCTCGCGCCGCCGCACCCGCTCCAGCGCCGCAGGTAGTTCTTCCAGAGTCATCCTGTGCGTGACGAGCGGATCGAGCTTCAGCGTACCGTCGCAGATAAGCTCCCAAGCACGGCGAACGCAGTGGGGCGTGTAATGAAACCCGCCCTTCAGAGTGAGCTCGTCGTAGTGCACCCGCTCCGTATCCAACTTAACCGTAGATCCTTTCTCACAGCCGCCGAAGAAGAGCACTTCGCCGCCCCGGCGGGCGAGGCCGACGGCTTGCTCCCAAACCTCCGGGCGTCCCACGCACTCGACCACCGTATCGGCGCCGAGTCCATCCCCGAGCGCCGCCACAGCCTCGTGCGGATCAGAGTCACGCCCGTTGAACACCAGATCGGCACCCAACTCCCGCGCCACATCCAGCCGCCGGGGGCTTCGCCCGATCAAGGCGATGCGCCCGGCCCCGCGCAGCCTGGCCACCTGCATGAACAGCAGGGCGATCGGGCCATCACCGACGAAAGCGATCGTCCGGTCGCCGGCGATCTCCAGCAGGTCGGCCCCGTGGACGACGCACGCCAGCGGTTCGAGGAACGCTGCCTGAACATCGGAAACCGAGTCCGGGATGCGGAACGCGTTCCGGTTGACGATGTGACGCGGAATCAACATGTACTCGCCGTAGGCACCCAGCGCCATGTGCTCGAACAGATAGGAGCAGAGGTTCTCCGCGCCACTGAGGCAGTACGCGCAGTCTCCGCACGGCGCAGTCGGCATGGCCACTATGCGGTCGCCCGGCGTGAAGTTCCGGACCCCCGCGCCCACCGACGCTACTCTGCCCGCCCACTCGTGACCGAGCAGGCCGGGAACCTTCAGGCGCGCGTGACCGCGCTCGAAGGTCTTGAGATCCGTCCCGCAGGTGAGCGCTACCGAAACGCGCGCGACCAGCTCGCCGTCGGAAGGCTCCGGAACCTCCACCGATTCCAGACGAAGCTCTCCCGGACGAACCAGGTGATAGACGCGCATCGCGGAGCCGCTCGACTCAGGACCGGATCCGGCGGACGCTGGGCCTTCGGTTGCCTTCGCCATACCGGCAGAACCTAAGGAGGGCCGGCGGCGGTCGAAAGAGAACATGGCGGACCGCGATCCCGGCGCTGACCTTGCGGCGGCATAGCGCAGACGCGAAACTCGGACTCTACAACATGGCTCATATACCGGACGGCTTCCTCTCTGCGGCGGTCTCCGCCACTACGCTGGTGGCGGCGGGCGCCGTTACCGCCTACGCGGCCCGGCGCTCTCAGAAGAACCTGGATGAGCGCGCCGCGCCGACGCTGGGACTCGCCACGGCCGCGGTCTTCGCCGCTCAGGCGGTCAACTTCCCGGTTGCGGCGGGGACCAGCGGCCACTTGCTGGGCGGCGTGCTGGTGGCCGTTCTCTTCGGCCCCTGGGCCGGCTACCTGGTGATGACCGCAGTGCTCATCGTGCAGGCGCTGATCTTCGCCGACGGCGGCCTAACGGCGCTGGGGGCGAACGTCCTCAACATCGCTGGGATCGGAGCGCTGGTCGGGTACGGGATCTATCGCGCACTGACCGCCCTGGCGGGCGAAGGCGCTCGCAGGCGCGGGCTGGCTGCTGCTGCCGCCGCCTACGTGGCCACCGTGCTCACCGGCGTCGCCGCAGGCTGGGAGCTGGGACTCAGCGGTGTGGCCCCTATTCGCCTGTCGGTGGGCGCCATGGCCGGCGTCCATGCGGTCATGGGACTGGCGGAAGGCGCCATCACCGGAACAGCGGTTTGGGCGCTGACACGAAAGCGGCCCGATCTCCTGTATCAGCCACGCGCCCCCGCAACCGGCGGCCTCAATCGGGCCGTGGTTCTGGCCGGTCTGGGCAGCCTGGCGATCGTGGTGGGCCTCCTGTCCCTGGTGGCTTCAGCGGCGCCAGACAGCCTGGAACGCGCGGCCATCGACCTGGGCTTCGCTGACGCGGCGACCGCGTGGGAAGGCGCGCCGTTCGGCAACTATAGCACCTGGCTACCCGGCCCCGCGGGCACGGCGGTCGCCTTGGTCCTAGGGATCGCTCTGCTCTTCGCCGGTGCGGCCGCCACGTTCCGCGCGATAGCCCTGGCCCGGGGAGCGCGAGAGGAGAGGGGCTGATGGGATTCGCTCACCTCGACCGCTACGCCGACCGGCCCTCCTGGCTTACACGCCGGACCACGCCGGCGCAGCGCCTCTGGATCGCCATCGCCGCGGCGTTCGCTGCGGGTCTGATGCCGCCAGGCGCCTGGGGCGCCCTGGTCCTTCTGGCAGTCCTGCTGGCGCTGGGCGTCCGGGCCGCCAGGGTGCCGCCTGGCGCGCTGGCCCGTCGGGTCGCTCAGGCGCTGCCCTTCTTTCTGCTGCCGGCGCTGACGCTTCCCTTCACCGTGCCAGGCCCAACCGCCCTCGAGATCGGGCCGCTGGCGTTCAGCGGGCCCGGGCTGGTGCGGGCGGCGGAGATCGTGGTGCGGGCCACGCTGGCGGTCTCCGCTGTCAGTGTCGTCATATCGGTGACACGGGCCGCCGATCTCCTCGCTGCCCTGGACGGCCTGCCCCTGCCCCGGCTGGTGCGAAGCTCGCTGGCCCTGGGCTACCGTTACGTCTACGTGCTCAGCGATGAGTTCGAGAGAACAACCCGGGCTCTCAAGAGCCGCATGGGCCACGCCTCACGGGGCCGGGTATGGCGGGCGCGGGCGGCAGCCCTGGCTCACCTGTTCGTGCGGGCGCACGCCCGGGGTGCGCGTATCCACTCGGCGATGTTGAGCCGCGGCTACCGCGATCACTTCCCAACGCTACAACCGGCCAGGGGCGGAAGCCGCGCCTGGAGCGTCGCGATCGTGTGCCTTTTTGCGGCTATCTGGCTGGGCGGCGTCTTCGAGGCCATGGCATGAGCGGAGCGAGCGGCGCCAGGGCCTGGGGGATCGGGATCAGCGGCTTGAGTTACAGCTACCCCGGAGCCGGGGCGCCCGCGCTCTCGGACGTTTCACTTTCGCTGGCACCGGGAGAGCACGTGGCGATCGTCGGTCCCAACGGCGCGGGCAAGAGCACTCTTCTTCTGCACCTGAACGGCATCCTCGAACCCGGCCGGGGCAGCGTGACGATCGGCGATCTGCCGGTGAATCACGAGAACCTGCCGGAGATCCGCAGCCGGGTCGGCCTGGTCTTCCAGGACCCCGACGATCAACTGTTCATGCCAACGCTGTTGGAGGACGCGGCGTTCGGACCGCTCTGCCAGGGCGCATCCAGCAGCGAGGCGGAGGCCCGGGCCCGGCGGGCGCTGGAGAGTGTGGGGTTAGGGCAAATCGATGCGCGCCGCCCCGCTCACCACTTGAGCGGCGGCGAGAAGCGGCGGGCCGCGCTGGCCACCGTGCTCAGTATGGAGCCAGGCGTGCTCGCCTTCGACGAACCGACCGCTTCGCTGGATGGGCGGGGGCGACGCCAGATCGCCGAGATCCTCCGTGCCCGGAAGCAAACCGTGATCGTCGTCACCCACGACGTGGAGTTCGCCGCGGCCGTCTGCCCACGCATGGTTCTGCTGGACGGAGGCCGCGTCGTGGTCGATGCGGCGGCGAACGAGCTCCTGAGTGACACGGAGTTGCTGTTGGAGCACGGCCTGGAGCGCGCAGCGTGGCTGTACGAACGCGGTAACTCGGTCTAGAATCGGAAAGCCAGTCCAGCGCCGAGCGGGAAGAACCAGGTTTTCCCTCCGATGTAGTCCTCTTCGGAGAAGGCCACGGCCGCGGCGAAGTTCAGGGTGCCGGCCACTCTTTGACTGAAGTTATACGCGAGCTTCAGCCCCCCGTTCAGCCCAAAGTAGGTCTTCTTCTCGAGAACATCGGTATCGGGCTCGAAGCTGACGACTCCGGCGCCGAGGTAGAATATCAGATCACCGTTCATGTCCGGCGCAAGCGCATCGTACCCCAACATCCCAAAGTAGCTGTAATTGGTCCAGTCGAAGCGGTCGCCCTCACCGTCGTTCCAGTAGGCGCTGAAGTTCCCCATCAGCCACACCTGCCGGACCACGTTGTAGCCGAGCAGCCCACCCGCCGCCCACCCGTCGCTGGCGAGATCCGCGTAGTCGCCGGTCAAAAACACGTACGCCCCATATCCCTCCAACAGCCACGGCATGTCACGTCTCTGGGCCTGCGCCGAACTGGGAACTGCCAGAGCCAGGGCCAAGGCCGCCGCCGCTAGAATGTGAGTGAAGCGCTTCATGTCATCCCCCCTGCCAAAGGAATCCGGTCCGAAGCTCCCCCCTCAAGATGCTTGATAGACCGGTTGGAGGCGATGTTGAACTCCGCGGAGAGGTCGGATACGCAAGAGGGCCGGCGCACCGCCGACCCTCTTGCCTTGCCGGTTCTGTATCAACTGCCGAAGAGCAACGCGTATCCCAGAAGGATCTGCAAGTTCTTGTTCTTGACCTCGGTAGGATCGCCCGGGAAAATCGTTGATGTCAGCCAATCCGATATTGTACAGCACGTCGAGTGTAATCTGGCCCGGACCGACGCCGAAATCGACGCCCGCCCCGAAGAAGACACCAAAATCAGTGCTCTTCGTCGGGGCCTCGGCTTCCTCACTATCACAATCGACCTCTTCACTCTCTCCCTGAAAAGACGCCTTCAGCTTGCAGGTCGATTCGAAGGCGACTGAAGGCCCGGCGTAGAGGCGGGGAGTGATCGCGCTGTTCTCGATCGGGATCAACAACGTCAGCGGCAGCAGCAGTTCGATGTAGTTGAGCTTGAACTCTAGTTTGACGCCTTGCTCCTCGAACTGCGTGCCCTTCTGCACATACTGCCCGTTCAGCTGGAGGCGGAACATCCTGGCCAGATCGACACCGAAGAAGGCGCCGACGCTAAAGCCGGTCTTTGTGTCCGCGCTCACGCCGAGCGCGTCGTCGATGTCGCCACCAAGCTTGGCGAAATCGACTCCGCCGTTGATGCCTGCCCGCATGTTCTGCGCGTTCGTCTGGCCGGTCACCATGGCCAGCGCCAGAGCGACCGCCGCAACGATATGAGTGAGACGCTTCATGATTCCTCCTTGGCTTGGAATGGGCGAGCCGAGGCCTTCCCTCCTGCCTCGGCTCGACACGGGACTCGCCTGCTAACCACCCAGACCGATCACGAGACCGGCAGAGATGATCAGATCGGTCTGGAACTGTTTCTCCGTCTCGAACGGGGTACCGTTATCATCGATGGTGAACTGCGTCTCGTACAGGTAAGCATCGGCGTCGGCGCGAATCGCGAAGAGGCCGGGTAGCTTGAAGCGCAGGCCAACACCGACGACTCCGCCGACGTCACTCTTGCCCTCAGTGATGTCCTCATAGGCAGTGCCGCCGCGCCCGATGTAGGCGATACCGCCATCGATGTGGACGCCGATCGGGCCTGGCAGCAGTCGCCAGATCACGCGAGCATCAGCAGCCCAGATGTTCCCGCTTTCTGATTCGACAGTGACTCCGTCATCGATTTCACCGTCGCTCCAGGCGTACACGAAGTTGCCTTCGATCCCCAGCGGCCCCAACGCCCAGAAGGTGAGCCGCCCGCCCACCGCGAACCCTTCCTTCTGCGAACCCGTCACCTGGCCGACCAGCGGGACCTCCTCGCTAATCACGTTGTTGAGGGGGATGTAAGCACCGATGTACGGCTCGATCTCGAACTTCGGCAGCTGCGCCACGGCCGGCGTCGCGGTCACAACGGCAAGTACCAAAGAAAGCCCGAACACCTTACGTAACATTTCCTGCACCTCCGGTTAAGTAGAACGCCGAATAGGTACGACACCTCCCAGTCACTTCCCGGTTCGCTTTCGCTCCCCGGTTACCCGCGCCATGCCCAGCGCACACGCAAGCGGGCCAGCTACTAGCTGGCCCGCTTGCTATTCGGTCGCAAGACCGCAGGAAGCTCGTACCTGTATCAACCGCC
>JAZGAL010000205.1:0-2801 GCA_036475815.1 Gemmatimonadota bacterium | reverse complement strand
TCGCGGCCGCTTCTCGGACCCTTTCGCTCGGGTCGTTCGAGAGCTTTTCGAGCTCCGGAACCGCATCCTTCGCTTCCTTCCCGATCTTGGTGAGGACCCGTATCGCCTCGTAGCGGACCGCCTCATCCTCGTTCTTCAAGGCTTCGGTCACGGCCGCCACCACTGGTTTCGATTCCGCGCCGATCCGACGCAGGATCCCGAGGGCCTGATAGCACACCTCGGCGTCTTTCAGCTCCGGGACTATGGCCGCTGCCGCCACGCCCCCCATCTCAGCGAGAGCGTGCCCGGCCTGGTTGCGCACGTACTGATCCTGGTCTCTCAGCGCCTTCACCAGTTCCGGCACGGCCGCGCTGGCTTCGGCGCCGATCGATTTGAGGGCCAGCGCCGCGTGGTAGCGGACAGCGCTGTCTGTGTCGGACAGCGCCTTGCCGAGCGGCGGCACAGCGGCCGCGGTCGCCCCGGAGTGGATCCCTCCGAGCGCTTGCGCGGCCCCCAGCCGGACGGCCGGCTGCTGGTGCTTCAGGGCTTCTATCAATGCCGGAACCGCCTCATCCCCTATCGCGCTAAGGGCAAAAGAGGATTTATTCCGCACGGCCCCGTCCTGATCGTTCAAAGCTTCGATGAGAGCTGCGATCACATCTCCATCCTTGGGACCGATCTTCCCGAGAGCGAAGGCGGCCCAGTAACGAACGTCCGCACTCTCGTCTTTCAGCGCCTTCGTGAGGCCGGGGACGGCAGCGGCCAGCCTTGCCTGTTGGCGAGCGCCAAAATGCGCGCCCGCAGCAATCTCGGCGATGGCAGAAGCGGAGCGGGCTCGCACAGTCGGCTCTTCGGCCTTCAGCGCGTCCACCAGGACCCCGATCGAATCGCCGCCTATCCCAGCCAGGCTCATCGCCGCCGCCGGCTCATCCGCGAGTAGCTCCGCAAGGGCCGGAATGGCGGCCTTTGCCTCGGGACCGACCTCCCCTAAGGCTACCACGGCTGCGTCGCGGGTCTCGCTGTCCTTCAAGGCTTCCATCAGGTCTGGAACGGCCGCGCTCGCCTCCGATCCCAACTTTCCGAGGGAGGCGATGACAGCCTTGCGCACTTTCTTGTCCTCTTCCTTCTTGAGGGCTCGGAGGAGCGCCGGAGCTATTCTCTTGGCTTCGAACTTGCTCAAGCCGCCCAGAGCCCCGGCCGCAGAAATCCTCGCGCCGGCGTCCTCTCGCTCCAGCTGCCGCAGCCAATCATCCGTAGACTTGCTGTCGTCCGCGCCCGCCGCCCCAAGAAGAATCCAGCTCGAGATGGCGAGAATCCAGAGTCTCGACGTGCGGTGCGCGTTCACTTCGTAGTTCAAGCGCTGCATAGGAACACCTCCTTGTTAACGGGTCCTGAAGCTTGAACGGGGACGAGGGCATACCTCGGTCGCTATCGTATTCTACGCCGAGCGAGGTTGGATTCCTCGGTTTTCCGACCCGACGCAGCGGTTCCGCAACCCGTCGCGTAGCGTCTTCGGTTGTAGGCGGAGGGCAGGTTTTCGGCGTGTCGCAGGTTCGCATTGGACGAATCGCGCGATCACGACGTCCCGACAGCGGGTTTTTCGGTGTGGGAGACGGGTCGGAGGGCGATAGGGCGATAGATTCCCCATGCCTCTGACGGGAGAGGCTGGATCTGCCCCGGTCGGCGAGTCCTCAGCGATCCGGTCAGCCAGGGGCGCGACTCGGGATCCCGGCGTAGAGACAGCTGGAGATCAGGCGCGCCAGGTGGAGCATGCTGTATTCTGCACGGACTTGTGGCTTCAGGTTGCGCAGGAAGAACGCCTGGAAGACGTTGGACGCGACGAGGCAGATGAGCCAGAACGACAGCATGGCGCTGTCGTCGTGCTTGTAGACATGGTCAGCATGCCAGCGCGTCACCAGTTCGTTGAAGCCCTCGTTCTCGATTGTCCAGCGTGAGTGACCTATTTCCCAAACCGCTGCCGTGCTTGCCAAGCTTTCAGGCAAGGTGGTCACCCAGAGCCAGTCCGAGACCTGCTGCTCGAGTTCACCGTCGAGCTGGCGCCGCACCGACCACCGCTCCTCACTTCGCACGACGCGTACCGGCATGCCGACCTGTGGCCAGGACTCCAGCCCTTTGATGTCCCAGCACTGGCACTTCCTCTTGCCGGAGAGGATTTCGACGGGAGCCGTGACCTCGCAGAGACTCCGAACGTCCCGGATCAAATCGCGATTCTCGTTCTTCAGCACGGCGAGCACGTGCTTGCCGCGTTCCCGGACGAACTTGAAGAATCTGGGGTCTGTGTAGAGGGCGTCTGCGATAACCACGTCGAAAGCTCTCGGGTAGCTTGTGATGACTCGCTCAAGCAGTCGCATGGCTGCAGCCACCTCATCTTCACCTGCGCGAATCGGTTCAGCATCGAGCATCAAAGAGAGGCTCTCGGTGATGAGTCGAGCTGTGACGTGCCTGTGGTAGAACTGCTTGCGCGTCTCCGTGCCGCCGTCCTTGCTCTTGACGGTGACTTCTCGCTCCAGGCAGCCGGCGCAACACCGTCGGTACGTTGCGTGTGACTCATGTCCGTCCAGGACAAGAGACGTCAATCCGTGCCACGGAGCTACGAGGGCCTTGTTCCGCTTGAGTCGGCTATAGACCTGATGATTGGCAGCTCGAAGGTCGTCGTGATTGACGAGGGCACAGATCCGTCCCATCGAGTCTGCGCTCGGAGGATCGCCCGCAATCCACCTGGACCAGAACTTGCTCTCTCGCGTCTGCTCCAAGGCATTGAGGCTGCCGAGGCGCGCCAGGAACATCACGAGGGCGCTTCT
>JAZGAL010000204.1:0-8499 GCA_036475815.1 Gemmatimonadota bacterium | reverse complement strand
AGCTCGCCTCGATCGTGCAGAGCCGCCGCCGCTTCGGCGACCTTCGGGTCGAAGTGGCTGCCGGCGGCGTCACGAATGTACTCCACCGTCTTGTCGAACCCCAGGCCATCGCGATAGGAGCGCTTGGAGTTCAGCGCGTCGAGCACGTCGGCCACGGCGAGCAGGCGGCCGAGGAAGGGTATCTTGGAGCCGCTTAAGCCATCGGGATAACCGCTGCCATCCCACTTCTCGTGGTGGTGTCGCACTCCGGGGATCATCGCCTGAAAGCGGCGGCTCTTGATGTGGCCCAGGATGTTGACGCCGTGAAGAGGGTGCTTCTTCATCTCGTCGAACTCGGCCTCGGTCAACCGGCCGGGCTTGTTCAGAATCGATTCCGGCACGCCGATCTTGCCCACGTCGTGCAGCAGCGCCGAGAGCTGTACGACCTCGATGTCGTCGTCGCTCTCGCCGAGCTCCGTGGCTATACGAGTCGCGAACGCCGCTACTCGCTCCGAGTGCCGGTGGGTGTAACCGTCCTTCGCGTCGATCGTGGCGACGATGGCGCGGATGGTGTCGAAGAAGTTCTGCTCGAGCTCGCTTCTTAGCTGGGCCCGGTGGATGGCGACGCCGGCCTGGTTGCCGATGAGCGCCAGTAGCTCCAGATCGCTTTCGGAGAAGGCGCCCTTCATGCTGCGGCTGTCGGCGTAGAGGACGCCGAGAACAGCGTCGTCGGTGGAAACCGGCGCGCACATCACGGAGCGGATCTTCTGCTGGATGATGCTGTCACCGGCGCGGTAGCGGGCGTCGGCCGTGGCGTCCTGGCTGAGCGAGGAGACGCCGTTCTCGAGCACGTCACGCACCACGGTTCGGCTCACGGTGATCTCTTCCATGACCTGATTATAGGAGCGCGCCCGGGCCGCGACGACGTTCAGATCTTTCGCGTCGTCACCGCTCCCCTTGAGGATCAGCGCCGCCCGATCGGCGTTTATCGCTGCGAAGATCGAGTTGATGACCCCCTCGAACAGGTCATCGAGGTCGCGGGCGCTGGCGAGCATCTTGGAGACCTGATAGGCGGCGGCGAGATTGCGCTGTGCCCGGAGAAGGTTCTCCAGCTCTTCGGGCTGAGCGGCCGCGACGACCTCCACTCCGGGGAAGTAGGTGTCCACCACCTTCCGTACCACCATCATCGAGTCCTCGTCGCGGTAAGCGAGCGTCGCTTCACCCGGCGCCTGCCTGGATGCCTCCGGGACGCGGCACTCGAGCACGGCCGGCCCCAGCGCCAGTTCATCGCCGGGCCCCAGCGAACCCTTTTCTACCGGCTGCCCGTTGATGTAGCTGCCGTTCGCCGAATGGAGGTCAACGACTTCGAGGTGGTGGCCCAGGTTCTTGATGGTGCAGTGGCGGCGCGAGACGCCCGGGTCGGGAAGGCAGATATCACAACCGGGGGCGCGCCCGATGGTCATCCGGTCACCCCTGGCTATGCTGAAAGTGCGGCCGTGATGCTCACCCTCGCGGACGACGAGCTCGAAGATCATTCGCGCCTCATGCTCCACCCTACTTAGGTGGCAGGCTGAGCCTGCCGAGGGTCACATCTTCGAATGGCGGAACCTGGAACTCGCGCCGGAGGATCTGGTAGTTGCGCTCGTTTTCGAAAGTTGGATGCAGCTCGAGCACGTGCCTGCCGGCGAAGAGAACATACCCGGCCAGCGGCGTTGATCCCACCTTCTTCCCATCGATGAAGACTTCGGCGAACGGCTCCGATGCCACGGTCATCGACCCGAAGGCTCTGACCTCCGCACGTACGTCGAAGTGCTCGCCCGGCTCCAGCATGATCTCCCGCGTATGCAGCGGCACGGTGTACGAGGAGTTCATGTCCGTCCCTATGAGTTGCACGACGTGCTTTCGGTTCGGCTCGATCTGCATATTCACTTTGGGCAGGTAGCCGATCGTGCGGCCGTCGATCAGCAGCTTCACCCGCTGCGTCGCTTGCGGTGGTATGACGCTGACGGTGAGAGAAGCCGGTCGTGGCGGCGCGCGTTTGGGCGCCGCTCCCGTGGAGAACGGGATGCTGTCTGCGGCGATCGGGTTGCCCGATCGGTCGGTGATATCCGGGGTGACGAGCAGGACGTAACGGGCGCTGTAACGCAGCGCTGTTGCCGGCTGAATTTGCGCCGTGCGCAGATCTTCGCTCAGGGAGACCTGCACGTCGACAGGATTCCCCTGATCGTCGCGCAGCTGCACGCTCTCGGAACTCACGCTCGCCGGCTCTATCCGCTCGCTGAAGGTGAGCGTCAGCGCCCGGTCGACGGGCACGCCCTGGGCGTCCCTGGCGGGCCTGCTCTCCGCTAGCAGCGGCGGCTCGTTGTCCGGCGGCGTCAGGCGCGTGCTGAAACCGTACTCCACGCCGGGCTCCGCATCGCGTGAATTCAGGAAGATCGGCGTCCCTTTGGCGCTCAGCAGGCCCTCGGTGAGGCGAACTGCATAGTCGGTGTCGTAGTCGAGCTGCTCGGTCGCCTTGATGATGAGGTGGCGGTTCTCGTTCTTCAGCGTTAGCATGGCCTGGATCTGTCTCGAGCCGGGCCCGATCAGCCTCACGGTCTCGCGGCTCACCGACACCGGATCGATCGGTGCGCTGAACGCGATTTCGAACTCGGGCTCGCTGACATCGGCGCCTCCTTCGACGGGGGCGAAGAAGAAGCCGGTGGCGTAGACGGCACCTGTACCGATGTACGGAATCTGGGCGAGGACGGGGAATCTTTCCTCGCTGAGAGTGCGGAAGCCCTTGAAGTCGTAGGTGTAGGCGGCGACGGTGCCGGCCAGCACCGCGGCGATCCCCAGCAGCCAGGGCCAGACGCGCCGCTTCTTCTGCGGTGGCTTGGTCGTCGCCTCATAGATCCCGAAAGGCCGCTGTTCTTCGCCGGCGGCGGCGAGTGCCGCTGCCTGCTCCTCGGCCGGTGCCGCCGCCGGTCTCTGCTGCGGCTCTCTGGGGGCCACGGCGACGACTACGGGGCGCTGCCCCGCACCCATGGCCCCGGTGAGGTCGGAGCGCAGGTGCTGGGCGCTCTGGAAGCGATCCGCGGGGATCTTCTGCATGCACTTCAGGATGATCCGCTCGACCTCGGGGCTGAGCTCGGGATTGCGCTCGCGCGGCAGCGCCGGGAGCTCCTCGATGTGCTTGCGGCCCAGCTCGAACCAATCGCGGCCGGTGAAGGGGGCTTCGCCCGTCGCCATCTCGTAGAGGGTGACGCCCAGCGAGTAGATGTCGGAGCGGTGGTCCACTCGCTGGCCCCGGGCCTGCTCCGGCGACATGTACTTCGGGGTGCCCACGTAGACGGTGGTCCCCGTCGCCGCGGTGTAGTTGGTGGCGGCCTCGGCGATGCCGAAGTCTGTGACCACCGCGTTGCCGTGTCTGTCGAAGAGGATGTTGTCCGGCTTCAGGTCGCGGTGGACGATGCCGCCCTCATGCGTGTGGGCGAACTGGAGGGCGGAGGCGACATCGAGCCCGACCTTGATGATGACATCGTCATCGAGGGGCTGGTTGCCTCTCATCAAGTCCTTGAGCCCGGCCTCCAGCAGGTCCATGGAGAAGAAGACGATATCGTCGTCCTTCCCCGCATAGTGGATAGCGATGACGTTGGGGTGGCGGAACTTGGCCGCGCGGTGGGCTTCGCGGCGAAAGTTCGCCTCGAACACCTCGTCGTAGGCGAAGGCGGGCTTCAGCACCTTCAGCGCCACATCTATCTCCAGGTTGGTATCGCGCGCCCTGTAGACGTACGCGAACCCACCCTCGCCGAGGAACTTGTCTATCCGGTAGACCGCAACGCGACGGCCCAGAAAGATGTCTTTCCTCAGAGTGGCGCCCTCCGCAAACGTTTCTCCTTCATGCTCTCCTCAGGATCGAGGTCCGATGTTGCCGAAGTACTGCCGTGTCTCCGGGTTGTATATCGTCAGATTGTACAGCTTTTGCAACCTGGGGATCTCCCGGCTCAGGTTGAAGTTGGATCTCAGGGTATAGACCTGCTTATAGACGTCCTCGGCCTGTGTTCGGCGCCCGTACGCGTAGTAGGCGGCGGCGAGCATCTGCCATGAGATGACTCTCTGCTCGGCGCTGAGCCCGCCCTCGGTCACCAGGGCTTCGAAGAAGTTGACCACCTGGCCGTAGTTCGCGTTCTTCCAGTATTCGAAACCCGGCCCCAGCTTGTCCCGGGTCGAGAATACGGTGATCGAGTCCTCGTAGGCAAAGCGAATCTTTTCCGGTACGGTCTCCGGTATCGACTGGGCGTAGAGTCTCATGAACTCGAGAGCGTCCTCTGGGTAGCCCGCGTTCCGAAGCGTATGGTAAATCCGGAAGGACTGCTCGATCACCTCCGGGCGCTGGTAGTGCTGCGGGCGCGGTCCCTGGCCGACCAGGGTCAGAATCTGCTGGCTCGCTTCTCTGGAATTACCGGTCCGTAAGTGTATCTCGGCGAGCATGGAGAGGAACTGGATCATGTCTTGCTTGGGCATCGGGATCAGCGCCGCCCGCTGCGCCCAGCTCACCGCCTGGTTGTAATCACCGAGGTGGTAAGCGCTCGCGAAGCCCAGTCGCAGAAGCTTCCCCTTTACATCGTCGCTTGCCGCGAGGATGCCCTCGTCGATAAGGCGGATGCCCTCGGACGCCTCCAGCAGGGCCAGCTCGTACTCGCCGTGCTGGTAAGCGGCGGTCGCGGTGAAGTAGGAGAGCGGCATCGTCTCCGTCGGCGCGCCGCGCACGCCCGTGGTGAATACGGGAGCCACGCGGACGTAGCGGGGCGGCGATTCGGGCAGCTCGGCCGAATCGATTCTGAACGGCGGAGCTGTCGCCGTTGCGACGACGTGGAACGGCCCGTTGGGGTCATCGGCACCCTGAATCTCGTAGCCGCGCGTGTAGCGGGCGGGGCTGGCTGTCCAGTTGAGCACGGCCACATCGCCATCGTACTCCAGCTCCAGGTTCGCCAGCGGCGGGAAGTGCACGTCCCAGCGGTAGACCACCGTGCGGCCCGCTCCCTCATCCGAGATATAGATGTTGCCCTCGCGATCGACGTGCAGCCGGGTCGGCTTGTCGAGAGCGCCTTCGGCTCCGAGTTGGGTCAGGATGCGATCGAGTCCGGCCTCGATGATGGTGACCCGCTGCGTGTTGGCGTCGAGCAGGAACAGGTTGCCCGCCTGATCGAAGGTGAGTGCCGCCACGGGACCCGGCACCACCGCCGGAGGCAGCGGTTCCAGGCGCGCTTCGTTGGGATCGAGTCTACCGACCACCGTCCCGTCCTTGTTCCAGACGAAGATCTCGCCCTCGGGCGACAAGGCGATGCCCACAGGCTTCACCACCGGGTAGCTGGCCACGAGGCTCGCCAGGTCCGAGCTGAACACCTTGACCCGGTTGTTGCCCGTGTCCCCGATGATGATCCGGCCGTCGGGCAAAACGGCGAGCCCGCGTGGGCTCTTGAGCTTCCTGTCGTCCTGGTAGTTGTCGCCGAAGGTGCCGATCAGCCTTCCCGACTCCGTCTCGAAGATGGCGAAGCGGTTGCGGCGCGAATCGGCTATCACGACCGACGTGTCGGTAACGACCGCGGCGCCGACGTCACCCACATCCCGAGTGTAATCCCGCTTGAGCGTCTGAGGGTCGGGGTAGTAGGCCCGCACGCTGTCGCCGTAGACCGTTGCGTAGGGCTCGGCCCGTGTGGCGACCAGCGAGGCGCCCTGCTTCTCGATGTCGAGCAGGAATCGCGGCGCGCCTTCCGGGTCGTACCCCACGTCGAGGAGCGGCTCGGACAACCCACGCTCGACCTTCGATACGCGGATGGGGAAGCCGAGGTCGGGGCGCCGACTCAGATCGCCCTCCGTTGTCAGGTGGATCCTCTCCACCTTTCGGAGCTCCCGATCGAGTATTAACACCTCCTCGGGCCCGGCGAACGCGATGTCCACGGCCTTGCGAAACGACCCGCGCCCCGTGCCGAGGCCGCCGTACAGCATGTCGGTGGGGCCTATGTCCGCGTTGGTGTATGCGTTCCTACGGAAGAGACGGCCGGCCTTCGCGTCCAGCACCACGACGCTGCCCCTGTCGTTGACCACCGTGGCCAAAGGCTCTGCGAGCTGGGCCCCGCGCATGTTGAGCTGTCCGGCGATGCCCTTCGGCATACGCCCCGTCCAGGATAGCTCCATGAACGGCGGCAAAGTGAGGATGTAGCGTGTGCGCTTGTCGGCGACGTAGATCGCCCCGTCGTTGCCCACAGCCAGCGACTTGGGTTCCTTCGCCATCTCGCCCAGCCCAATCTCCCGCACGAACGTGCCGTCGTAGCTGAAGATCTGAACGCCCTCTCTGCCGGAGTCGAGCACGTAGACATGGCCGCTCGGGCCCAGAGCGACGTCCACCGGGTCATCGAGCTGGCCGCCGGCGTCTCCTTTTTCTCCGATCGCGCGCAGGAACTGTCCGTCGGAATCGAACACGATGACCTGCTTGAGGTCGGTGTCCAGCACGAAGGCCTGACCTGCGGCATCCAGGGCGAGCTGCGCCGGGCGCTTCAGCTGGCCCGGCCCGTAGATGCGGCGGTGGGCTCCCTTCGCGTCGTAGACGTGCACCACGCCGCGCCCATCCACGATATGGACGCTGCCGTCGGGCGCCAGCGCTATGGCAACGGGGCGGTCGGGCGCGCCGGGCCGGCCTTTGGCTGGCAGCTCGAACGATCCGTCGCTGACGAAGTTCGCTTTCACCGCCTGCGCCGAGCCGTCGGTGGCGGAAGCGGCGAGCAGCGTTGCGGCAGCGGCCCAGCAGAGGGCGCTCTTAGCTGAAAGAATCCGGGTCAGTTGCACGGTAGTGCTGGCTCCAGATTGATGTTTACCAGTGGCCGATCTCCAACCTGAAACACGAATCTCGAAAACCCGGCCACTACCTCATCTCCGTGTTGCAGCTTCTGCGGCGCGTCGACGGGTGCGCCGCGCAGAAGCGTTCCGTTGGTGCTGTCCAGGTCCTCTATCCACCATGCCTCTCCGCTTCTGCGGATCCGGCAGTGGTGGCGGGACACCGATCGATCGGGGAACTGGACGTCGTTGTCCGTAGCGCGCCCGATCAAGGTCTCGGAGCTGTCGATCCGGAACGTCTTCCCGGTGTGCACACCGCCGACGACCTGAAGTCGGCTGAGCACCTCGCGGCGGTCGTCGCTGGTGAACCGGAACTCCAGATCGGCCAGCCCTATGATGTCTCCGTCGTCCAGGATCCGGCGGTCCCCCGCCCGCAGCACGGTCCCGTTCAGGATCGTGCTGGCATCGTCCGTCATCACTTCCAAGAAGTAGCCGGAGACCTCGCGTTCGATGCGGACGTGATGCTCTGCGATTCGCTGGTCGCGGATCCTCAAGGTGTTGGCTTTGGCGCGACCGACGGACATCACGGGAACCCGGAGAGAGTACTCCCGATTCCGCTCCGCATAGAATTGCCCGATGAGCGCTGCGCCGTCAGACAGTGCGCCCAGTAGTCCTAGCTCCTATGTCGGGGGGAGGGGTGGGTATCGCCGTACGTCCCATAAAGTTAGGCGATTTGCCTCTAGTGTCAATTATGTATTATGTCATGTGCGGCCACGGGCGGCGGTCGGCCCGATCGAGGGGGGATCGGTGCAACCTCGGAACCTACTACACCGGCCGCCGGTCAAGGTGCCACGCCTCAGCCGTTCTCCAGGTAGCGTAGCATCTCCATGGCCAGGGCGTCCTGAGCGTCCAGCGCCAGCATCGCCTGGCAGTGGGCGATCGCCTCGCCGATATCACCTTCTGCGACGTAGGCGAGGACCAGGGTGGCGTGCGCGTCCCGGGACGGCTTGTCGTCCATCTCCAGCGCCAGCAGGCCGATCGTTACCGCCTCATCCGCCCGGCCCTCGGCGCGCAGCCGGTGGGAGAGTTTGACCACCTCCACCAGATTGAAGTTGTAGCCGTCAGGCTCGTTCTCGCGGAGCGCGTAGAAACGCTCCACCGCCGCATCCGCGCCCTCCTCGCTGACGACCTCGGCGAGCAGCTCGCCGATTGACGGCTTCTGCTGCGAGCCGAACGCCAGTTGCGCCATGTCGACGGCCGCGCCCTGGATCTCGATCTCGAGGTCGACGTCATCAGATACCACGGCCAGGGAGCGGGCGATCCGGTCCGTCGCGTTGGTGAGACCGAACTCTTCCCGGCTGATGGTCAGGCTGCCGGAGCCGAAGATGCGGCCGAAGCCGGTCGCGAACTCCCGGGTTCCGAGAAAGTTGAACGGGATCCCCACTTCCCGGGTGACGTCGCGGATGGTGAGATCGCCGTAGACGATGAGGCCGTCGCCGTCCGGCTCGATGCGAGTGCTCCGGAAGACGACGGTGGGATACTGTTCCGCATCGAAGAACTGGTCGCTCATCAGATCGTTGTCGCGCCGCTCCATCCCCGTGTCCACGGTGCGCACATCGATCACGATGGTCATCGACGAGCGGGTGATGTCGTCCTCGTCCCAAAGGATGTAGCCGCCCCACTTGCCGAACCGCCCACGCACCC
>JAZGAL010000203.1:0-16756 GCA_036475815.1 Gemmatimonadota bacterium | reverse complement strand
ATGCCTTCGTGGACACCAGCCGGCAGGCGACCTGAGGAACGCACAAGAGCCGGCGCTCTTCATACCGAAGCTTCGTTTAACGTCGCGTCCCTTCCGCGCATCTCACTCACAGAGACGGCCGCAGTCGTTAGTCATAGATCATCGGATTCAAATGGGAATGTACACACAGCCAGGAAAACAACTCGTCGCGGCGGCGGCCCTGGCGATCGCGACCCTCGGTGGCGGGCTGAGCGGTTGCGCGACCAGGGCCGCGCCGAACGAGCTCCCGGCCAAGATCGCCGAGCTGCGGGAGGAGATCGCAGCGCTGCGATCGGAGCTGGGCCGGCTCACGGCGGTGCTCGAAGCTGCGGTGGCTGCCGATGCCATCGCGATGCCGCATGCGGTACCTGAAGCGCCGGCCGACCTGCCTTCCGCTGTGACGGCATCATCCCCTGCCGCAGCGATCGCGGCTCTGCTCGACGAGTACCGGCAGGCCTTGCAGACGGAGGATCTACAGCTCGTGAGAGCGGTGTACGGAGGGGACCCGCCCGCGGAGGACCTCCGCTACCTGAAGATCTGGTTCAGCAGGACGGATGAGCTTCAGGTCGATATCGATCCCCGGGCGATCGATGTGCTGGACGGAAACGCCAGGGCCGTTGTGCGCCAGACCATGACGTATACGCTCAGCCGGACCCAGGAACGGCGAACCGCCGAGCTCACCGTGCGAATGCAGTTCCAGCGTCGCGGCGATGAATGGCTGCTCACTAGAGCAGACGCGCGCCGCTGACCGCGGCGACCGTCCCACGCGCGATCAGGGGTCGGGCACCGCATGAGCCCCTCGCTTCATGTCGCGCGAGCACGGGCAGCCATAGCTGACGGGCCGCGGCGCTCCAAATGTCCGCTCCGGGGCTCACGCGGTGCCCTCCCTCCGCGGTGGGGGGGGCACGAAGGTCAGTCCGCGCCGAGCTCCTAGTCGTATATGACCCTGCTCCGCTCGAAGAGCAGGTTGGAGCTTGCGTCGAGCCCTAGGAAGATCGGCTCCACTCGGGTGCCCTCCAGCGGCGATTCGGTGTCGGCAAAGCTGGGGCCGGTCCCACCCAACAACTGCGGTGAATGCGTCAGCAGCAACTCGTGCACCAGCCGCTCATTGAGAGCGAGTCCCATCAATCTCGGCCCACCCTCGAACCCGATCGTCATGATCCCCCGGCGCCAGAGCTCGCGCCACATCTCCCTCAGGGGCGATTCCGTGCCCACGACCGTCACGTCCGGCGTAGACTTTCTCAGATCCGCGACTTTGTCCGCGGCGGTACCCGTTACAAACAGGGCGGTCTTGATCTCCGGTTGTTGAAACACCGGCGCGTCGGCTGGGAAATCACCGGATGCGGAGAAGAAGACGTTCAGCGGAGCGTCGTCCCCCTTCTCCCTTCTTCGCCGCTCGATGAGCTCCTGCTCGAAGGGCGCCCCAACAGTCCAATCCGCCCGCAACGTCCCCGCTCCGATCAGGAACGCATCGACGGCGGCACGAAGCTCGAGCTGGCCATAGCGGTCCGCCGGGCTCCCCGCCATCCGGCCGACGCCGCCCGTCAAGCTATCGACGGCCTTGCCGTCCTTCGACTGAATGAAGAGGCCGTAGGTATAAGGGATCTGGTTCAGCTCGGCCCGCTCCAGGCCTTCCTTGCCCGGAGACAGATCACCCCAGATCGTTCTCCTGCCTTCCCTCAAGAGCGCGTCATCCAGAGTGTTGTGGATGATCTTCAGCGGTTCGAATGTCAGTTGCTCGCGAATCTTCATCGGCAGCCGGTCCCTTCGGCTTGATAGGCAACCACACCGTGAAGGTCGTGCCTTCGCCGACCGTGCTCGCCACCTCGATCGTACCGCCCTGTCGCTCGACGATCTCGCGGCAGATGTGCAGGCCCAAGCCCATCCCGGATCGGGTCTCTCTGGTGGTGAATCCGGCCTCGAAGATTCGCCCCAGGTCCTGCGGCGGGATTCCCGATCCGGTGTCGCTGATCTCCACAGCCACACGATCCCCCTCGAGAAAAGTGCGGATCGTGATGGTGCCCGCTCCCTCGATCGCCTGGCTGGCGTTGAGCAGCAGGTTGATGAACACCTGATTGACCTGACTCGGGTAACATTCGACGTGCGGCAGCTCGCCGAAGTCCCGCACGACCTCCAATCGATTCTTGAACTCATGGCGGAGCACCAGCAGCGTGCTCTCCAGCCCATCGTGCAGGTCTACACACCGCATCGACGCGTCGGGACGCCAGCATGTGCGCACCCCGATGACGATGTCGGCGATGGCATCCACCGCGGCCCTATCGATCTCGACCACGTCGCCGATCTTCTCGACCAGGCTCCGGAGCTGCTCGATCTCCGACTCTTCGACCACCTCATCAGCCAGGATATCGGAGATTCTGCTGACGACCCGTTGAAGCACATCACGGTTACTGCGGATAGCCCCCAACGGCGTGTTCAGCTCGTGGGCCAGACCCGCCATCAACATCTGGAGCGAATCGCTCTCTGCTTCACTCATATCAACGCTTTGATCAGGCGATTACGAATCCCGGCGAGGTCCCCGTGCGCCGACTCGAGCTCGCTCACTTTTTCGTCAAGCTGCCTGAACAATGTCGCCCGCTCCACGCCGTTGCGAATGATGACCTGCAGCTGATCGTTGTCCCAGGGCTTCTCCAGGTAGTAGTAGAGACCCGCCTCGTTGATCGCGCGGATGGCGTTCTCCTTATCGGCATATCCGGTAAGCAGGATGCGGGTCGCCTCGGGGCGTTTTTCCCTTACTTCCTTGAGGAAGGTGATGCCGTCCATGCGCGGCATCATGAAGTCCGCGATCACGACATCGATAGGCTCGCCATCCAGCCACTGCAGCGCTTCTACCGGGGAGGTGAAGGTCTGTATCCGGTAAGGCGTCTCGAGCTGCAGAAAACTCCGCAGCGAGGACGTGACCATTTCCTCGTCATCGACTATGAGGATAGTTGCGTTCTTCTCGTCCGACATCGACAGCTCCGATTCCAGGTTTACGCCACCAACTTTCGCACGCGACGGGCCAGCCCCTTCAGCAGATCCCGCACCAGCTCGTTGTAGTCCGCCAGCAGATCGTAGAAATCCTCCCGGGTAATGCGCAACAGCTGCGTATCCTCAACCGCCGTCGCCCCCACCAGGCTGGGCTCCTCGTCGATCAGGGCCCACGTCCCGAACGGGGTCCCGTCCTGCGCCGTCAGAAGCTGCTCGCCGGCGCGGCGCAGCTCCACGGCACCGTGGATCACCACGTACAGCGCGTCAGTGGGCTCATCCTGGTGTAAAAGCACCGTGCCCCGTTCGACCTCTATCTCTTCGGCTATGGACGCCAGCAGCGCGAGCTCCTCGCTCCGTGCATCGTGCAGCAGGTCCACCTGCTGAAGAAGAAAAACCTTTTCGATAAGATTCATCTCACTGCTCTCCGGCTGCGTCCCATTCTCGTCTGCGTCCAATAGCTCCAGCGCGCGTTCCGCCGTATAACTCAGCTCGGTGTTCGACGAGGCCCGGGCACGCTGCAAATCCTCGCACGCCCAAGGCTCGCGAAGTTCCAGCACCGTCCAGGCCGCGCAATTCGCCACCCAGACATCGTCGCCGCTCATGAGGTCCCGCAGAACTTCCCGGACCTCCGTCTTGCCGCCATCGCGTTCCACACCTTCCTGAACGGCCGGTGCTACTTTCTTGAACAACCCGCGCCCAATGGTCTGTTCCAGCCACTCGACGGCGTTGGCGCGCGCGGAGGCACCTCCGTTCTCGAGAGTCAAGTAGGACCGATAGATGCCTTGCGCCGGGTAGAGCAAGCCCAGGTAGCGGAAGACGCGCTCGCGCCCTCTCTTCCAGGCCTCCCGCAGCGAGTTCTTCAGCAGCTCCATCGTCGGCCCGGTGCTTTCCAGTCGCTCCAGCGATCTCACGTGGCGAGCGTAGCCGGCGCCCGCCTCCACCTCCTTCTGCAGCACGCGCATGACCGTCTCGGGGTCGAACGTGAGATCGCCATCACGGGCCCTGAGCTTGTTCAGCGCCTTGATCACGCGATAACGGAGCACGCGATCCGCAGGCATCGAGCCGAGAAAGCGAAGCAGGTCATCGACTGTGGCCTGGGCGGGCAGCCTGGCCATCACCCCGGGGATGTTGCGGCGGACCGGCGTGGCCACCCTGTCATCCTCGAGGTAGTCAGAGAGCGTGCCTTCCACCTGCGGGCCCTGCCGAGTGAGAGCTTCCCGAGCCGCCTCGCGCATCTTGGACGATCCCAGTGCTGTCACGAGGCCAGGCACGAACTCGCGCCGGCCGAGTCGGCCGGCCGCCCACACTGCCGCCGCAGCCACTCTCGCGTCCGGGTCGCGCATGAGCCTGCCAAGTATATCTGGCACGCGTCGGTCCGAGGGAATCGCCGGAAGGGTGAGGGCAACCTCGACTTTCGCGTCGGCGTCGCCGGCCCACGCCGCCTGTAAGCGCGATTCCAGGGCGGAAGAGTCGATGAGATCGGCGCCGGTCATCGCCGGTTCCGCATCGGCCAGGCATGTGAGGGCGGCCATACGAACCTGCGGCTGGCCGGAGCGCAGCAAGTTCTTCATCCTCTCGCGCGAGTCCGGCGAGCCGGCCCTGCAGAGCGCGGCCACGGCGGCCTTGCGAACCGATTCGACCGGGTCCTCGACCTTTTCTCCGATCCTGGCCCAGTCGGCGTCCTCTGGAAAGTCGGCCAACACCACCAGGGCGCGCTCGCGTATCGCCGGGCTCGGATGGTCCAGCAGCTTGTGAAGGTTATCGATCAGCGGGCGCGCACCGGCCGGGTCGGCCTGATCGATGAGGTCGATGGCAAAGGAGATGGCGCGGTCGTCTCCGCTCTCCAGCGTCTCCTGAATGATCGGAACCGTGGCGGCGTCGGCCATCGAGGCGAAGAGACCCTGAAAGCTGGCGAAGCGGCCCTGTATCGAGCGTGCCAGACTGCGCACGTATTCCTTTCGAACCGCGAGAGCCACCGCCAGCCAGGCGACGCCGAGACCGACGCCGATGTACCCGACTTTCCGGTAATCGATGACCAGGACGGCGGCGAAGATGAGGACGGACGACAATACCTTCCCCAGGCCTTTCTCCACCGCCATATCGATGTAGGCCTTCGCCTTCAGCTTGATATTATCCGGCACGGGCACGTAAAGGATCTCGCGGCCGGCGCGCTCCGCCGTATAGCGGAACGCGGAATCGCTGGCCTTCCCCATCACGGCGGCGACAAGGCTCCACGATAGAGCCAGGGCCAGGTTGGCGCCCAGCAATACGGTGGGCAGAAGCAGAATGACGAAGCCGACGCCGAAGCGCTGCAGCATCGGCCGCAGTGCCAGCAGCACCAGTAGCGGCAGCCACTGGGTCACGGCGAAGAACTTGCCCTGGAACGCGCCGATCGCGTCGCGGGTTGCGAAGACTTCCTTGGTGATCTCGTTGAACTGGTAGTCAACTAACTGCTTCACCAGCACGGTCAGTAGAACGGCGCCGGCGATCAGCAGTACGTGTTTGTTGCGGATGATCGCCGTGAACTCTCCCGCCGTCAGCTTCTCCTGGTGACGGTGCCGCTGTTCTCCCTCGCGCCGTGATTCCGCCATCCAGACCAGGGGAATCGCTGCTGCGAAGACTATGATGAGGGCGGCCGCCACGAGCAGCAGATTGGGTCCGCCGACCCGCTCGGCGAAGAACCCGGTGATCGCCGCACCGAAGACGCCTCCCAGCGAGCCTCCCGCGATCACGAGGGGATAGAGGCGCTTGGCGTCCCGGGCGTTGAAGAAGAGTTGGGTCGCCATGAAGAACTGCGTCACCATCACGGCGGAATAGAGATCGTACCAGCCGTAGAAGGCGACACCGAACACCGTGCTCCCATCCCGGTAAAGCAGACGGAAGGCCACGAGGCTGATCGCGAAGAAGATGGCCACCGCGGGGATGAGCCGGCGCCAGGCAACTCGGTTGGCCAGTCGGTTGTAGGGCACGACGAAAAGCACGACCACGGCGCTGATCAGGTAGACCTTGTAGAACTGGCTGTCTGCAAGCCCGTCCAGCGCGAAAGCGTTCTTGATGGGCTTCAGGATGCCGATGGTCGAGATGATCAGAAAGAAAAGGCCGGCCATCGTGAGAGTCTTGACAAGCTCATCACGTCTGATCTGGACCAGATCGGAGAACAGCCCGCGGAGAGTCGAGCGAATCTTCACCCGCCGGCTTCCTCGGGATCGGCACGCAGGCAGATCTCCACCTCGGTCCCCTTCTCCAGCTCGCTGTTGATGCGGAACTCGCCGTGATGGTCGTGGATGATCTGGCGCGAGATGAAGAGGCCCCAGCCCGTGCGCACTCGGCCGTTTTCGACCCTGAACCTGGGGTCGAAGATCGCGGCCATCTCGTCCATATCGATGCCGCGTCCCGTGTCGGCAATCTGCACCCAGACGTAGCCACGCCCGTAGCGCGTGGTCAGCCGAATCTCGCCTTCACCATCTATGGCGCTGGCCGCGTTGCTCAGCACGTTGCTGAACACTTCGCTCAAGCCGGCGGGATACGCCATCACCTTCGGGATATCGCCGAAGTCCTTCATCACGCGCACTCCCTCGCGCCAGCCGCCTGACAACACACCTGCCGTATCGTCCAGCAGCGCGTTGACATCGACCAGGCGACGCTCGGCCGCGTCGAGCTGCGTGAAACGCTCGAAGCGATCGACCAGCTCGACGATACGCCCCAGCGCCTCCCGAGACGTCTCCGCCGCTCTCGAGGCCTCAGCGACCGACCGCTCCACCGCCTCCGGATCCCCACACTTGCACGCCAGGTCCGTCAGGTACCGCTCGACCAGCTCGCTGGTACTGAGCAGCACAGAGAGGGGCGTGTTCAGTTCGTGGCTGATCGCGGCGGCCAGTCGGCCCTGCGAGGCGGCACGCTTCGAAGCGATGAGGTTCGCCTGTGTCCTCTTCAGCGCCTCCAGCGACTGTGCGAGTACGTTCCGGCTTTCGTGCTCTTTGATATGAAGCCGTGTCATCATGGCCGTCAGGCCGGCGCCCAAGATGCTGACGACTATCAGGACGAAGAGCCGCTCGATCCAGCTTACCGGGGGTGGCCAGCTGATGCCCGGGTCGAACAGCGCCGACCCCGCGAACATCGCGGTGAACGCGAGACCATAGCCGAGCATCGGCAGCGGGCGCAGCGGATACACCACCACGGCCAGGAGCACCGCGATCACCAGAGCAGTGTGGACCAGGGTTGTGTGTCCACCGAGCCTGACCATGTCCACGGTGGCGACCAGGCCCAACAGCAATCCCACCATGACCGCCAGCCGGCAGGCGTGGCGCCGGCCCCATGCGGTCAGAGAGATGAGCCAGCCGAAAACGCCGATCACGACGCCCGAAGCTTCCTCGGGGACGCTCGAGAGCCAACCCTCTCTAGGTCGGAACTCGGACCCCTCGATCCACCAGAAGACCAGGACCACGAGGATCGGCATGACGACCGCCAGGGCGGACACTATGCGCAGCGCGAGCAGGCCGCGTGCACGCAACTCGGCCCGATACTCTTCGTCGACCTTGCCGTAGTCGATCCAGAGCAGTGCCCAGAAGTCGCTCAGTGCACGGCGGATGGACATATCCGGCTTACACCTGCCGACCCACGATGTGGGTAACCATGTACAGATTCACAATCGAGTCCTCCCGGGTGACCCGTAAGCTGGTCTGGGGACGTGAGAAGTTACTCGCGCCCCCCGCGGCTTTCCAGGCGAATCACCGAGAGGCGAGCTCAGCCGTCCGACTTGTCCAAACGGGTTCCAAACCGCAGAATTCAGCCACCCAATCGCCCTTGAAACGAATGCGCGGCCCGAAAAGATCCCGGTAGGGAGGCCAGTGTTCAGTGACCGGTGACCGGTCCGCAGTGGAACTGGTGGTGATTATCACATGAATGGATTGGTGCTTTCGGGAGGTGGTGCGCGCGCCGCTTACCAGGCAGGTGTCCTGTCCTACATCGCGGAAAAGGCGCCCGAGGTGACGTTCCCCATCATCGCCGGTGTGTCCGCGGGCGCCATCAACGCCGCCTTCATCGCCGGCCACCGCGGCACGCCGCCCGAGACGCTCCGGGCTCTATCCGAATGCTGGATGAGCCTGACGATCGACGGCGTCTTCAACGCCAACCTGGGTAAGATCGGCCTCGAGGGCGCGCGTTGGCTATGGACGTTCGGCAGCGGCGGCAAGCAGATAAAGGGGTTCCTGGACACCAGCCCGCTGAGGAAGTTTCTCGGCAAAGCGCTCGACCTGGACGGGATCGACGCGAACCTGGAAGCGGGGCGACTGCGAGCCGTTGGGCTCTCTGCCACTCGCTGGGCCACCGGCCAGACCGTCACGTTCGTGCAGGGAGCCGATGGGATACCGACGTGGGACCGCGCGCGGCGGTGTGGCACGCGCACCAGGATCAGGGTGGACCATGTGCTGGCTTCTGGTTCCCTCCCGCTGATCTTCCCCGCGGTGCGCATAGATGGTGAATTCTATGGAGACGGGAGCATCCGCCAGGCAGCCCCACTGGCGCCGGCGATCCACCTCGGCGCGGACCGGTTGCTGGCCATCGCGACCCGCTACGCCGCGACGCTGGACGAGATCCGGGCGCGCGCGACCACCGGCTACCCTCCGCCGGCACACCTGATCGGCATGCTCTTCAACACCATCTTTCTGGACACGCTGGATGGAGACGCCGAGCGACTGGAGCGCATCAATCGGGTGCTGGAAGCGCTCCCGCCCGGAGCACCTAACCCGGAGGGGCTGAAGCCCATCGAGCTGCTTGTCGTTCGCCCCTCGAGAGACCTCGGAGAGATCGCCGGTGAGTTCCGCGGCAAGCTCCCCTATTCGCTCAGGTTTCTGATGCGGGGTCTGGGGGTCAAGCGGGTGCAGGGGGCCGACCTGCTCAGCTACCTCATCTTTGAGCGGCCCTTCATCAGCCGCGTCATCGACCTCGGTTACGAGGACGCGATGTCCCAGTGGCCCGAGATCGAGCGCTTTCTCGCCGGCGAAGACTGACTCCACCTCAGGTCTGCAACGCCGGGCTCTTCAGATGGAAGTCGCTGGCCTCCTGGTAGGCCCTCGCCAACGCCAGCATTTCCGCCTCGCCGAACAACCGCCCGATGAAGCTGATGCTGGTTGGCGTACCGCTCTCCCGGAAGCCGTTGGGCAGCACTACGCATGGATTGCCCGTCAGGTTGGTGAGCAGCAGGTTGCTGCCGATGAACGAGGGAACGACATAGACGTCGATGTCCGCCATGGTCTCCGCCATCGCCTCCATCGCCAACGTGCGCACGCGATTCGCCTGGATGTACTCGACGGCCGGAATGAGCCGGGACTGCCGGAAAACGTTCGGCCAGGCGTCGCGGATCTGCCTGACCATCAGGTCGTCTCCGTTGTTGCGCGTCAGCTCATCGAACGCCGCGGCGGCTTCGGCGCTCAGGATGAACGACATGGCGCCGATGGGCAGATCGGGAAGCTCGATTGGAACGAGATCGACGCCTGAGCCACTGAGCATGTCGAGCGTCGCCTGGTCGAACCGCTTCCACTCCTCCTGCTCTTCACGTTCCTCCTCGAAGGCGCTCTTCACGTAGCCAACGCGGAGGCGGCTGACATCCAAATCGGCGTCCCAGCTGAACGGCACGTCCACCACCGACAGGTCCAGCCCGTCCGGCCCGTAGATGGCATCCAGGACCAGTGCGCAGTCTTCCACGCTCCGGCAGATCGGGCCGATCTTGTCCATGCTCCATGACAGCGCCATGGCGCCGGCGCGGCTGACTCGACCGAACGTCGGCCGCAAGCCGGTCGTCCCACAGCGTGTGGACGGCGAGACGATGGAGCCCCATGTCTCGGTGCCGATGGAGAAGCCGACCAGGCCCGCCGCAGTCGCCGCCGCGGGCCCCGCCGACGATCCGCTCGATCCCTGCTCGTAGTCCCATGGATTGTGCGTCGTCCCGCCGTACCAGACATCGCCCCAGGCGAGCGCGCCGAGTGTCAGTTTGGCGACGAGCACCGCACCCGCCTCCTCCAGCTTGCTCACCACTGTGGCGTTCGCGTCGATCATCTGATCCTTGAAGGGCATCGCACCCCAGGTCGTCTTGTAGCCCTTCACCGCCAACAGGTCCTTGGCGCCCCAGGGGATGCCATGCAGTGGTCCGCGGTAGCGACCGGCGGCGATCTCTTCGTCGGCGCGTCGCGCCTGCTCGAGCGCCAGCTCTTCGGTCAGCGTGATCACGCACTCGAGCTTCGGGCCATACGTCCTGAGCCGGTCCAGGTACATGTTGGTCAGATCGAAAGAGCTGATCCGGCGCGATTCGATGAGTGCCGACACGTGTGTGACCGGCCAGAATGCAAGCTCCTCGAGATCGGATGGAACGCTGTCGACGGACACCCTGCTCCTGCGCGCCGGCAGCCGCGGCACGTCCACGGTCATACCCGGCGGAACCGGCTTGAAATAGAGCGCCGGAGGCACGTCGTTGGGCAGTTCTACGGTCCGGAGCGTCTCGAAGCTCCGGAGGTTGCCGTTCAGGCCCTGCAGCATCAGGTCGCGCTCTTCGTCGCTGAACTCGAGCCCGGCAACGGACTCGGCTTCCTCGAGCATCTCCTTGGTGATCTTCGGCTCCTCTTCATCCTGAATCCGGGCCCAGAGCACGCCGGGCAGAAGCGTGGATGACAGCCCAATACCCGAGAAATAGGCAAGAAAGCGGCGACGCGTTAGCTGACTCGTGGTCATGGCACCCTCCGTTGGGGGAGACGAACGCCGAACCCGGAAGAATTCAATTCAATTCAATTCAATTCAATTCAATGAACGTCGAGATCGTTCCCATAGACGATCTCACCGTCCCACACCTGCCGAATCTCCTCCACCAACTCGTCCGCTGTGGAGCCCCAGAGCAGTTGATGGTAGAGAATGAGCATTCCCGGCTGCGCCTCGGCAGCGATCCTGCCCAGCTCCGGCGCCGACGTGTGGAAGCTCGAGTGGTACCTCTGCCACTCCGGAGCGCGGCGATCGAAGCCGGCCTGCGAGTAAACCTCGTGGATCAGCACGTCGCAGCCCCGGCAGTTCTCGGCGATGGCCGGGCTCGGTCTCGTGTCCCCCGATATGACGATGGTGCGGTCCGGTGTCTCGAAGCGATAACCAAACGACTGCGGCCACGATCCATGTTACACGGGGAAGGCTGTAACCCGAACCCTCTCGTCCTCGTAGATGAGGTCCGGCTCGACTTCGTGAACGTTGACCCTGTACCCCCCGGTGTTCACGGGCTCCAAGCCGTCGATGCGGACGCGGATGTCTTCCTCGTAGGCCGCCAGCAGGTGGCCGGTCATCGCCTCGAGGCCCCTGGGGCCGTACACCTCCGCCGGCGCATCACGCTCGAGCACCCAGGGCGTGAAGATGAAGTCGGCGTAGCCCAGAGTATGGTCGGTGTGCAGGTGGGTGATGAACGCCGTCTTGAGGTTCGAGACCTTCAGGCCCTCGACACCGGCCCTGTAAGCCGCCGCCGCGCGCCGCACGACGCCCGGTCCCAGGTCGATGAGGTACGGTGTATCGTCCACCACGATGGCCACGGCCGGGCCGGAGCGATCGGGATCGGCGTTCGGCGTCCCCGTCCCCAGCAGGACGATCCTGGTGCGCGCCGCCGGCTCAACCTGTGGCGCGGCAGAGCGATGCGCGCCCGTCGAGGATGCGTCCGATCCGCACGATGCGGCCACAAACACAAAGAGGGATCCCAGAACGAAGCGCCCGCGCATAGGCCTCCTGACTCGCGGTTCATTGGCGGCGTAATCGCGCGAATCTACCGACGCACCGACACCAGGGCAACGAGCCATCCGCCCGGCGCACCCGACTTGTCTAAGAATCGGCTCGTGGCTAGGTTCGCGCGGCGACGCCGGTAGGCACCCCAACCTCAACAGGAGCAGTGACATGGCCATTCACGAAGCTCTATTAGCCGAGTCACAGATGGAGGCCCTCCAGACGCGCAAGCTGCTGGAGCGCGTGCCCGAGGAGAAGCTGGGCTGGAAACCGGACGAGAAGTCGATGACAATGTCGCGCCTGGCAAGCCACCTCGCCGAATTGCCCGGTTGGTGCGACGCCGTGCTCAAGCAGGACGAGTTCGACATCGCTCCTCCCGACGCGCCGCCCTATGAGACACGGGAACTGGAGTCCGTGTCCGAGATCCTCGAGACCTTCGATGCCGGCATGGCGAAGATGCGCGAAGCGCTCGCCGCGACGAGCGACGAGGAGTTCATGAAGACATGGACGCTAAAGAAAGGCGGGGAGGAGGTCTTCTCGGCACCGAAGATCGGCGTGGTGCGGAACATGCTGCTCAACCACGCCGTCCATCACCGGGGCCAGCTTTCCGTCTATCTGCGCCTGACCGGCGTCCCGGTACCGGCGACCTACGGGCCGTCCTACGACGAACCGGAAGGCCCCACCGGCTGATGGCGCTCGCTCGCGCGTCAGGCTTCGGGAGTGACCGAGATGACGCGGCGGCCGTGCTGCTTCCCAAAGAGCACATAGCCGTCGGAGAGGGCGAAGAGCGTGTCGTCGCCGCCACGGCCGACGTTGGTTCCGGGATGGAACTTCGTGCCGCGCTGCCGCATGATGATGTTGCCGGCGCGCACGAACTGGCCGCCGTACCTCTTCACGCCAAGGTACTTGGGCTTGCTGTCGCGACCGTTACGAGTCGATCCGCCTGCTTTTTTGTGAGCCATAGGGGCCGTCCCCGCTAGGATTTCTTCTTCTTCGACTTCGACTTCGACTTCGGCTTCGCCTTCGAGGTGGCGGTCTTTTTGGCGGCCGGTTTCTTGGCCGCCGGCTTCTTAGCCGCTGGCTTCTTGGCCGCTGGCCTCTTAGCCGCCGGCTTCTTGGCCGCAGCCTTCGGCTTCGCCTCGGGCTTCTTCTTGGCCTTCGCCTCCTTGGGCGCAGCCTCCGCTTCCAGGCTCACCTGCCGGCCGCCGCCCAGGTCGATCCCGCTGACGCGAACCTCGGTGAAGTTCTGCCGGTGGCCCGTCTTGCGACGATAGTTCTTCCGCCGCTTGAACTTGAAAACGATGATCTTATCGGCGCGGCCATGGCCCAGGACCTCGGCGCGCACCGCGGCGCCCTCGAGCGTGGGCCGGCCGACCAGAACCTCATCATCCGCGGCGGCCAGCAGCACCTCGTCAAACGTGACCGTCTCACCCGACTCCGCGTCCAGGGACGGGAGCCGCAGCACGTCGCCGAGCTCGGCGCGGTACTGGAAGCCTGCGGCCTTGAAGATAGCGTATGTCACAACCGTGCTACCCGGTGAAGTTCCAAGTTTTTGGCGAAAGCAGCCTTAAAGGCTATCCGGCAGGTGGCTTCGTGTCAACGCCTGGCCGGCACCAAACCCGCCTCAGGCCACGGCGTAGCGGGCCGTCACGTCCACGTCTGCCGGGCCCGCCAGGATGCGGAATTCGTCGGCCTGCATCAGCGGGTCGTCCCGCACCTCGATGTCGACCCTGTACTCCGATTCCAGTCGGCGCAACAGGTTGGGCTCCACCTCCAGGATATAGAGGGCCACCTCCGAATGGAGCCGGATCACCAGCCGCCGCTCCTCCCGCGCCGCGGCTACGCGCCGCACCGCCCGCTCGACGCGTCGCACTACCGTGGCCGGGCCGACTATGCGGCCGGCGCCATTGCAGTAGGGGCAAGGCTGCGTGACCGTGTGGTAGACGCTCGGTCGCACCCGCTGCCGGGTCATCTCCACCAGCCCCAACTCAGAGATCTGAAACGCCTTGGTCCGAGCCCGGTCCCGGGCCAGGTGCGAGCGCAACTCCTGCATCACCTTGTCGCGGTTCGCCTTGTCCTCCATGTCGATGAAGTCAACGACGATGATGCCGCCGATGTCGCGCAGCCTGAGCTGCCGGGCGACCTCCCCGGCGGCGTCCAGGTTAGTGCGCAGGATCGTCTTCTCCGGATCCTTCTTGCCCGTGTAGCGGCCCGTGTTCACGTCGATGGCGATAAGGCCCTCGGTCGGCTCGATGACGATGTAGCCGCCGGACGCCAGCTCCACCCTGCTCTCGAACGAGCGGAGGATTTCCTCCTCGATCTCGTATTTGTCGAAGAACGGCACGGTGTCGTCGTAGAACTTGACGCGCCGCATCAAGTCGGGATCCACCGCCTCGAGGTAGTCGCGGATCTCGTTGTAGATCTCGCGCGAGTCGACCGTCAGCGAATCGACCTTCTCGCTGAACAGGTCGCGAATGATGCCGGCGGCCAGGTGCGCTTCCTCGTGCACGAGCGCCGGTGCCTGAGCCTCGGCCACGTGGCCCTCTATCCGCTTCCACGTCTTCATCAGCCCCTTCAGCTCGCGCTCCAGCGACTTGCGATTCGCGGACTCGCCCACCGTGCGCACGATGACGCCGCCCGATTCCGGCTGTAGGATATTCCGCATCAGCCGGCGCAGACGCGACCGCTCCTCGCGATTCTCGATCCTGCGCGAAACGCCGATGTGCTCGCTGCGGGGCATGTAAACCAGGTATCGGCCCGGAAGGGAGACCTGGGCGGTGACACGGGGGCCCTTCGTCCCGATGGGCTCCTTGGTCACCTGGACCAGTACCTCTTCGCCCTTCTTGATCAGGTCCTGGATGGGCGGGTACCGCTTGACACCCTTTTCCTCATCCGAAGCCTCAGGATCCTCGTCGGCCAGGTCGGAGACGTGAAGAAAAGCCGCCTTGTCGCTTCCGATATTAACGAAGGCGGCCTGGATGCCGGGCAAGACGCCCTCGACGCGCCCTAGATAGATGTCGCCCACAATCCGCTGCGCGTCGGCGCGGTCGATCATCAGCTCGACGAGGACTTCGTCCTCCACGATCGCCACCCGCGTCTGGTGTGGCGCCGCGTTGATAAGTATTTGCCTTTTCATGTGCTGCTTTAGCTATTCCTCTCACCATAGGGCGACCTCCTTCCCCGACTGTTCGGGTCCGAGAAGGTGCCGCGCAATCACGGTCCTCTGGATCTCGGAGGTTCCCTCTCCGATCTCCCCTATCTTTGCATCTCGCATCAGCCGCTCCACCGGGTACTCCGTTGTGTAACCGTAGCCCCCGTGGAACTGAACAGCTTTGATCGTAGCCCAGATCGCGAACTCCGAGCAGTAGAGCTTGGCCATCGCCGCTTCCTTACTGTGCGGCTTGCCGGCCTGCCGGAGCATCGCAGCGTGATACGTCAGGTGCTTGCCCGCATCGATGCGGGTGCACCAGTCAGCGAAATCGAATCGCACGCCCTGAAAGTCGCAGATGCGCGTCTGGAACTGGACGCGCTCCTTGGTGAACTCGAGCGTGTATTCCAGCGCGCCCTCGGCGATTCCCAGAAGATGAGCGGCCATGCTGACACGCCCGCCGTCCAGCGTGCTCATGAAATTCTTGAACCCGTAGCCGCGCTCGCCCAGCATGTTCTCGTTGGGGACGATCGCGTCGTTGAAGATCAACTCGGTCGTGTCCGAGGCTCGCCAGCCCAGCTTGTCTTCCTTCTTGCCGTGCGTGAAGCCCGGCGTGTACTCCAGGTCTTCGGCGTGCCCCACACCGACCGCCTTCGCCTCTTCCAGGTCCCGGGTCGGCTTCGTCAGGATGAACGAGCTGATCTCCTTCTTTCCGTTCCGCTCGCCCGTGACCGCGGTGACCACGAAGATCTCCCCCACCCCGCCGTTGGTGATGAAGATCTTGCTGCCGTTCAGAACCCAGTGGTCACCCTTCTGTTCCGCACGGGTCTGCGTGCCACCCGCATCGGAGCCCGCCTCGGGCTCCGTGAGCCCGAAAGCGCCCAGAACCTCGCCTGTGGCCAGCTTAGTCAGGTACTTCTGCCTCTGCTCTTCTGTTCCGAACTGGTAGATCGGGCTCGCCGCCAGCGTTATGTTCGCCCCCACGGTGATCGAGTGCGAAGGACAGAACTTGGCGAGCTCCTCGCTGACGATCGACGAGGCCAGCGTGTCCATCCCCGCGCCGCCGTACTTTTCCGGCCAGGGGACACCGAATAGACCCAGCTCCGCCATCTTGGCCACGTTCGCCCAGGGGAAGCGGCCTTCGCGGTCGACTTCACGGGCGATGGGCACGATCTCTTTCTGCGCAAACTCCCGCACCATGCTCCGGAGCATGCGATGGTCGTCGCTCAGGTAACGGTCGTCTACGCTGCTGGTCAGCTCGGTCATAGCTCTATGCGTGTACGCGTTCCGCGCCCCGCGGCCCGAGGGCGGACGCCTGATCGCCGTCGAAAATAAGCTTTTAAGTATGCCCAATAATTGGCGTTATCGCTAGGGGTGTGGGCCGTAAACGTTTGTTTCTCGTTGACTTGAGTGCGGTTCGCACCCTATGCTGCAGGGTTCAGACAAGGGAGGTGACCGTGGCGACTGCCCCTGAGATGACCGTGGTGGACTGTCCGGGCTGCGCGACCAAGGTCCAGATCATGGACCTGCGCGCGGGGTCCGTTACCTGCCCCGGCTGCAGCCGCGAATGGCGGATTAGGCTGCAGGACGTGCCGGGAGGCCGGTTCCTTATCGACCTGGCGCCGCTCGGGAATTAAGCAGAGCCGTACCGCGCATCACGGCGCGTCGCAGACCACTCTGCCCGCCCACCCCCCGCCGTTGCGGTTGGTGAGACGCCCACACTAGCTTGCCCGGGAGCGTGCGAGCCACGGGAGAGACAGCGGCCATGAAGTCACCGGACACCCAGCAGCTCGAGCACTACCTGGAAGGCGTGATCGCCCAGATCGAGGGCTGGATCGGGGCGGGCAGGAAGGTCGGCGAGGG
>JAZGAL010000202.1:0-9510 GCA_036475815.1 Gemmatimonadota bacterium | reverse complement strand
CGCACCCCGAAGAGCGTGCGGACGTCTATGATCCCGATTCCGCGGATCTCCATGTGGTGGCCGGCCAGTTCGAGCCCCCTGCCGATCAGCACATCGTGCCCCTGCAACGAGATGTGCACGACATCGTCCGCCACCAGCCGGTGCCCGCGCTCCACCAGATCAAGAACGCATTCGCTCTTCCCAATCCCACTACGGCCGACATACAGCAGGCCGACACCGTAGACGTCCGCCAATGAGCCGTGCACGTGAGTGTGCGGCGCGAACTGCTCGTTGAGGAAAGGGTGGATTCGGCGGTAGAACTCCGCCGTCCCCAGCTCGCTGATCACCACCGGCGTGCCCACGCGCCCGGCGATCTCCAGCAATTCGGGCGGCAGATCCTGACCCTTGGTGACGATTACCAGCGGCAAGTCGAAAGCGAACAGCGTCTCTATGGCCTTACGCCGGTCCTCGGATGCCAGGGAGCGGAGATAGCTTACCTCCGTCGCCCCGAACACCTGCATCCTCTTCGAGGTGAACCGCTCCGTGTAGCCCGCCAATGCCAGGCCTGGACTCGAGATCTCGGCGTCCGTGATCTCTCGCTCGAGCGCTCTCTCGTCGCTTGTGCCCAGATGCAGCCGCAGGCTCTCGCCGCGGAGCTTCAGAAGCTCCCGAACCGTCAATGTCACGACTCGCTACCCTCTACGGCCTCCTGAGGCTGGATCTGTTCGTTCAACCGCGGCGCCTGATGGTCGCGACGCAGGTCATGACGCCGCTTCAGCTGGCGCGCCAGCTTATCTGACACCTTGTTCACTGCCGTGCGGAAATCCTCGCCAGCGGCCTCCGCATATATGTCCACGTCTCCATCGACCGCCGCGAGAGCTTCTACCCGTCTTTCCCGCTTCTCCTCCGTTAGGGTGACCTCGACGCGAGACATGCGCTGATTGAAGCGCTCGAGGCGGCTGAAACGGCTCTCGACGTGTTGACGCAGCGCGTCACTCATATCGAAGTTGCGAGCGGTCATAGAGATGTTCATGAATCCTCCAACGCGAACGTGTTGAATCTGTGCTGGCCCCGACCGGGGCCATCGGCCAAGACCTCCTGGAGGTGGGTCTCGGTCTCATCCGCCGTACGATCCCAGCTGAACTCGCGCGCAAAGCCGATCGCGCCTGCGCGAAGCCGCTCGCGCAGCTCCTGATCCAGCGCGATCCGTCTCAGAGCGAGAGTCCACGCTTCGACATCCCCATGAGGCACCAGCAGCCCGCTCCTCTCGTGAATCACCGATTCACGCAGGCCCGGCGAATCGGAGGCCAGGGCCGGTGTACCCGAGGCGGCCGCCTCGATGTTGGTGATGCCCCAACCTTCCTTAGGGGATGGGTAGACCGTGGCCCAAGCCTTGCGCAACAGGTCCACCTTCTCTTCCTCGGATACGAAACCGAGGAGCTCCACTCTGCCCGGCGCCCGTGCCTCCGCGTATCGCTTGAACGCCGCCTCGTGATCTCCCTTTCCCGCTACGAGCAGCCGCGCCTCGATCCCCTCTTCGGCCAGCCGGGCGAGCGCATCCACCACGCACTCCAAGCCCTTGTAACGCTTCAGCCGGCCTACATAGACGAACGTGGGCTCGCTGAACGGTCGGGCTGCGGGGTCGGGGTAGAAGCGGGAGTGATCGATTCCCGGGTGGATCACCCTGATGCTCGATCCCGGTAGCCCTCGTGCCCTGAGATCAGCGGCCGTCGACTCCGATATCGCCTGAAAGGGCACGTCTGCGTAAAAGTGCGGGACCGGCCGTTCCGCAAGCCAGACGACCGTGGCAAACGGCACTGGGGCTTCCTGAAAAGCCGTAGCGCCGAAGAGATGTGGTATCAGAGCCACCACAGGCGCTCGCACCCAGAGCGGGCTGTAGAGCGGAATCTTGTTTATGTCCTCCACAACGAGATCGAAGCTCTCATCTCTTAGATAGCGCCGATAGTAAGCAGGTGCAAGAAGCGTGAAACTATGTCGACCACCGACACGATGTACGTGCATGCCGTCGACCTCGTCTCGCGCCGCCGCGCCCTGCCAGGCCGAGCACAGTAGTGTCACGTCGTGGCCCCGCTCCACGAGCCGGCCGAAAATCTCATGCAGGTGCACCTCGGCGCCGCCCGCCTGCGGATTTTTCATGTCCTGCCAATTGATGACGAGTAGCTTGAGCCGCCCCGTGCTCATCGGGCATCGGATAGCTGTTCCGGCTCCAGCTGGTGGAGGAGCGCATCGAGGACTCCGTTGACAAAGCGCCGGCTCTCTTCAGTCCCGAACCACTCGGCCAGCCGCATCGCCTCGTGCAGCGACACGCGAAGGGGAACCTCGTCAATATAGACCATCTCGGCCGCGGCGACCCGAAGGATGTTCCGGTCCACCGTCGTCATCCTGGAGAGCCGCCAGTTGTCGGCGAGCGCCTCGATGCGAGCGTCTATGTCGTGGCGATCACGCTCGAGCGTGTCGAGCAAGAGGTGCGTGTATTGCTGGACGTCCCTGTCCACAGGCGGCTCATCGGGCCCGACGAGCTCGCGATCCACCTGTCGCAACGGCTCCGCAGCTCCCCGCATCTCCCAAGCGTAGAGGACCTGTAGCGCCCGGGCTCTGGCTCTAGTCCGACTCCCCATCCAGCTGATCGAGAAGGTCGGCCATCTCAATCGCGGCCAGCACCGCCTTCCAGCCGTGGTTGCCGGCTTTGCTGCCCGCGCGTTCGAGGGCTTGCTCCATGGTGTCGGTGGTTAACAGACCGAACGACACGTAAGTGTCCGAGTGCGTCGCCACGTTCGCCAGCCGCGAGCTCGCGGTTCCGGCGAGGTAGTCGAAGTGCGGTGTTGCACCGCGGATCAGCGCACCCAGAGCCACGATGGCCGAGTAACGGCCGTCCCGCGCCAGTCGGGCGACCAGAGGGGCCAGCTCCCATGCGCCCGGCACCCAGAAGACTTCGACCTGCTCATCGCCGGCGCCGTGCTGGCGCAGGCAGTCAACGGCGCCCGCCAGCAGCTGGCGAGTGATAAGCTCGTTGGTCCGGCTCACAACCAGCGCGAATCGGCGCCCCTCAGCTCGGAATAGTCCGTATCTCTCGCGCATACGATCTATCCCGCCACTTTCTCGTCGGCCGGTATCATGTGGCCCAACTTCTCGCGCTTCACCCTCAGATAATCCTCGTTGTGACGGTTCGGCTTCACGGTGATCGGCACCTGCTCCGTCACAGACAATCCATAACCCTGAAGGCCGATGATCTTCTTCGGGTTGTTCGTCATCAACCGCATCGACTTTATCCCCAGGTCGAGCAGCACCTGCACACCTATACCATAGTCGCGCAGATCCGCCGGGAACCCGAGCATTTCGTTGGCCTCGACCGTGTCCATTCCTTGCTCCTGAAGCTGATAAGCGCGGATTTTGTTCATCAAGCCGATCCCCCGCCCTTCCTGCTTCATATAGACAAGGACGCCCTGCCCCTCCTGCTCGATGTGCCGCAGGCTGGCTCGGAGCTGCTGGCCACAATCACAGCGCTGGGAATGGAAGACGTCGCCGGTCAAACACTCCGAGTGCATACGGACCAGCACGTCACCCTTGCCCGAGATGTCGCCTTTCACTAGCGCGACATGCTCGCGTTGGTCCACATCGTTGGCGTAGGCGACGACGCGGAATTCGCCGAACTCGGTAGGCAGTTCAGCCTCGGCGACCCGATGCACCAGGCGCTCGGTCTTCAGGCGATGCGATATGATCTGGGCCACGGTCACGAACTTCAGCCCGTGCCGCCGAGCGAACGTCTCGAGCTCGGGCCGACGCGCCATCGTCCCGTCCTCGTTCAGGATCTCGCAGATCACACCCGCCGGCGTGAGCTCCGCCATCCGAGCCAGATCGACCGACGCCTCGGTCTGACCAACCCGCTGCAGCACACCACCCGGTTTCGCCCTCAGCGGGAAGACGTGCCCGGGCCGCCGAAGGTCCTCGGGCCGAGCGTCGGGATCGATGGCCACCAGGATCGTCTTCGCCCGGTCCGCCGCGCTGATGCCCGTGGAGACCCCATGCTTGAGGGAGGCATCGATGGAAACCATGAAGGCGGTGCTCTGCGAATCGTGACCGTGGGCTCCCATCGACGTGAGAACCAACTCATCAACGCGCTCAGCCGTCAGCGACAGGCAGATAAGACCACGCCCATGCGTGGCCATGAAGTTAATGATCTCGGGAGTGATCTTCTCCGCCGCGCAAGCGAGGTCGCCCTCGTTCTCGCGATCCTCGTCGTCGGCGACGATGACCATCTCGCCGCGACGTATCGCCGCTACCGCCTCTTCAACCGTATCGAATTCTATCTCGCTCATCCGCTCATCACCGTCAATGCGGGCACCCGTCACATTGCCCACTAATCACTAACCTACTGATCCCCCAAACCCCCACTCGGCTAGCTTCGCCAGTAGATCGCCCGGAGCCTTGCCCTCGCGAACCTGACCCAACGTCCGGACGACGTACTTTCCGATCATATCCGCCTCGAGGTTGACCCGTGTCCCCGGAGCCAGCCGCGAGAGGTTCGTGTGCTCATAAGTATAAGGTATTAGAGCGACTTCTGCAGTCCCGGGATCGGGTAACTCGTTCACCGTCAGCGAGACCCCGTCCACCGCGATCGAGCCGTGCAGTATGGTGAAGGGGCCTACCGTTTCGGGCAGACTGAACCGCACCAGCCACATCTCCCCCTGATGCCTCACGGAGGTGACCGTCCCGACTCCATCCACGTGACCCTGCACGAAATGGCCGCCAAACCGCTCACCCGCCGCGATCGGGCGCTCGAGATTCACTTCCCGACCCCGCCGGTACTCTCCCAGGGTCGTGCGGGAGAGGGTCGTGGCGATCGTCTGCACCCGGAAGTTGCTTCGCCCCACGGACACGACCGTCTGGCAGACCCCATCGATGTTGATGCTATCGCTGAGCTTCAGGTCGCTCATCACCTTCTCGGCGCCGATGACCAGCTCGCGCCCGTTGCCCACATCGGTTGCCGACTCGATGACGCCGAGTTCCTCGACAATCCCGCTAAACACCTCGAGTATCCATCCGCTGCGCTTCAGCCGCTTCCGCGCTCAATGCCAGGAGCGTCACCGCACCCAGCTCTCTCCGCTCGATCAGGCGCCACTCCCGAGGCGCCTGGCCCCGCTTCCCCTGGAAGCCAGCCACCCCAGGCTCCCCAAAGAGCAGGGGCGCGATGAACACGTACAGCCTGTCGACCAATCCGGCGGCCAGCAGGGCCGAGCCGAGCGCCCCGCCGCCCTCGCACAGCACCGATCGAACCCCTCGCTTCCACAGAGTTGCAAGAACCGCTCCAAGGTCAAGATCCTCCGTCGGCGAAAGCCTGGGCGCCCGCAAGACTTCCACCCCCAGCGCCTCCAGCCCGGCCGCGGCCTCCGAAGCCGCATCTTCGGCGCTGAATACCCAGACCGGCACCTCACCGGCGCTCTGCACCAGCCTGGAGCCCAACGGCAGGCGAAGATTCGAGTCGAGGACCACGCGGGCCGGCGTCACCCGCGGCGTCGCCCATTCACGCACCGTGAGCTGCGGATCGTCCACCAGCACCGTGCCGATGCCCACCATGACGGCCTCATGCCCGGCTCGCAGCCGGTGGGCCTCGGAAACCGCCTCCCCGCTCGTCAGCGTTGTCGATTCGCCGGGCGCCTCGGAAAGCCGCGCATCGATCGACACGGCGTACTTCAATGCGAGGAAGGGCCGTTCCCGGATGAATGCGTTGAGATGGGCGGCGTTGAGGTCCCGCGCCGCCAACTCGCACACGCCTTCTTCCGCTTCCAGCCCCTGGCTTCGCAGCCACTCGCCCCCGCCCCGGGCCAGCGGATTGATCTCACCCGTGGCCCAAACGATCCTCGCGACACCCGCCTTGACGATCTCGCGCGTGCAGGGACCGGTCTTCCCCGCATGGTGGCAGGGCTCGAGCGTCACGTACAGGGTCGCCCCTTCCGCCTTGGCTCGCGCCGCCCTCAGCGCCACGACTTCGGCGTGCGGGCCGCCCCACTCACCATGGTAACCCTCCCCGACCACCTCACCATCGCGGACCACCACGGCCCCCACCATCGGGTTCGGCGTCACCTGACCCCAGCCACGCCGGGCGAGATCAAGGGCTCTGCGCATGTGCAGCTCGTCTTCACTCCGCGTCACATCGATAATCTTATTCCTATGGCACCAAAGAAGTTACCAGACTCCAAATCGTCTCCTCTCGAGGTGACCAGCGTCTCGGTCTCTTGCCACCCCAGCTCGGCGGCGATGTTGAAGAAGAGGACGATGTACGAGACGTCGAAGAAGGCGGACCAGCGGTCCGAGCTCAATCCGATCGGCGCGCTCTCGGGCACAACTGCAACGAGGTCGCCATCAGCATCGGCGACGCCGAAATCGACGTCACTCGTGTAGTGGTCCCAACCGAGGGTGAAGGCGAGCCCGATCGCAACGAAGCTCTTGCTGATTCCGGCACGGAAGCTGGCAACACCGAGATCCAAGCCGAACTGAGCGTCGTCTCCCTGCCGTACGTCTCCATAGCGGATCCGCCCCGTCCAGTGGTACTCACCGGAGAACGAGATGCCTGGGGCTGTGAAGGACTCGCGCAGCAATCCGATCCGCGCCCCCAGCCCGAAACCGGCCACGTCATTCTCGAACCCTGCGCCGGCCGGCAGGATCATCGTGCCGAGCGATCCAAGCAATTCGACAGAGGCCAGGCCGCCCGTCGTGGCCCCAAGCTTAAAGCCGTCGAAGACCCCCACCGATGCATCGAGCTGTATCATCGTGACGGAGAAACCGACGCTGCCAGTGGGCTCCGTGGGGTTCTCGGGATAGTTCAGTATGTCCGGGATCTCGCCCCACACGAAGTTCATGCGGCCGCCAAGGTAGACCCTGGGGATGAAGCGGAACTTGGTCCCTATGGGGCTCGCGGTACCGAGGACCGGATTGCCACCTGCGAGAGCGAGCCCGAGCTCCGGCTGGACCAGCTGTGCCGCCATGATCACGTCCTGGCAGAGAGCCTGCCGCTCCATGGGCAAGCCGATGGCTCGGCAGCGCGCCAGCAGGTCGGGATCGAGCGACGCCTGGCCACTCAGGACGCCGGGCGTCACGAACGCCGACAGAGCGATAAGAGCCAGCGATCGAGGGAGACGCCTCATCCCGCGTCTCCGAACGGCGTCCTCACATCTGCTCCGGTGCTTCGATGCCGAGGAGCTCGAGCCCGTTGCGCAGGACGGTCTCGGCAGCCGAGACCACCACGAGTCGAGCCTTCGTCACGTGCTCCTCCACTCCAAGGACGCGCAGGGAAGGGTCGCGGGTCCCGGCGTGATACCAGCTATTGAGCTTGTTGGCCAGGTCCTCGAGGAAATCGGTCACGCGATGGGGTTCGCGATGGCGCGCCGCTCCATCGACCAGCTCCGGGAAGTCGAGAAGCGCCTTGACCATCTCGAACGCCGCCGGCTCGGTAATCGGCGAGAGGTCGACATCGAGATCGATCGCGGCGGGATCGATGCCGCCCCGGCGATAGACGCTGCGGATGCGGGCGTGAGCGTACTGGATCTTGTACACTGGATTCTTATCCGAGCGTTCTTTGGCGAGGTCCAAGTCAAACACCATCTGCTGCTGCGGCCCTCGCTCCAGGAAGAAGTAGCGAGCCACATCTGCCCCGACTTCCTCGATCAGGTCGCGTAGCGTTACGAACTCACCCGACCTCTTGCTGAGCTTCACCTCTTCCCCACCCCGCTCGATCCGAACGAGCTGTACGATGACGGCCTCGAAGAAGTCGCGTCCCAGGCCCAGCGCCTCCATCGCTGCTGTCATCCGGGGCACGTAACCGTGATGGTCGGCGCCCCAGACATCGATGGCCTTGTCGAATCCGCGCATCGCCTTGTCCCGGTGATAAGCGATATCGGGCAGGAAGTAGGTGTAGGTGCCGTCGCTCTTGACCAGAACGCGGTCCTTGTCGTCACCGAACGCCGTCGAGCGCAGCCAGCTGGCTCCTTCCCTCGGGTAGGTCAGTTCCCTTTCCCCAAGATCGTCTAGCGTGGCCCGGATCTGCTCCGACTCGTACAGCGAGCTTTCCGATCGGAATTCGTCGAACTCGACCCGCAGCATCTGCATGGTCTTCCGCTGCTCGGCCTCCATACGCTCGAGCGCGTAGCGGCGCACCAGCTCCCGTTCCTCCGGCCCCCACTCGCCCTTCAGTCGCTCGCCGAACTTCTCTTGGACCTCGCGGGCCAGCGCGATCACGTATTCGCCGTGATACCCACCCTCGGGAACGCTGTCATCGTGGCCCTGCAACTGCCGGGCGCGCGCCTGGATCGAGTCGATCAGCTTGTCGATCTGGACGCCCGCATCGTTCACGTAGAACTCACGGTGCACTTCGTGGCCCGTGAACTCGAGGAGACGAGCGATGGTGTCGCCCACCGACGCACCCCGACCGTGCCCCACGTGAAGGGGACCGGTCGGATTGGCGGAGACGAACTCCACGTTGACCCGGCGGCCAGCGCCCCAGTTGCCGCGGCCGTAGTCCGGTCCGGCCCGAGGGATGGAGCGCAACTGCTCCAGCAGGTAGTCGCGCTCGACCGTGAAGTTAATGAACCCGGGACCGGCGATGTCCGCTTTCTCGATGTGGAGGGCCGGAAGATCGAGCTCGGCGAGTATGGCCTGGGCCAGATCACGAGGCTTCCGCCCCAGACGGCCCGCCAGGATCATGGCCATGTTGGTGGCCAGATCACCGTGCGCGAGTTCCCTGGGACGCTCCAGCAGGACCTCGAAGTCGTTCGCCACGCCCAGCCGCTCGGCGACTTGCCGCAGCGCCTCGCTCAATTCGGGGAAGCGCATCTACTTCGAGTCCTTCTTCGACTCCCGTTTCTTCCCGCTCGATGAATCGGACGGCTCGGATGAAGCTCCGCTCGTGGGCTCCTTCCTGTCCTTCTTCTCTGCCTGCTTGTAGGAATCGCTGCGGTAGTCGGTCGTATAGAAGCCTGACCCCTTGAACAGCAGACCCGCCCCCCCGGAGATCAGCCTCTCGGCCAGGCCGTCACACCTGGGGCACTCCATGCTCGAGGACTCCAAGATCTTGGTGGAGAATTTCTCGAACTGGTGGCCGCACTCTCCACACCTGTATTCATAAGTCGGCATGCGCTCACATCCGTGCTGAACGGCTGAAAACCTGAGGCCGAAAGCTATCCGAAGGAGGGTCCGCCTTCAACTCGCGGCCCGGTACTCGCCCCACGTCTCGCGGAGCGTGTCGCTGATCTCACCAAGCGTGGCCCGCACTTTCACCGCCTCGATCATGCATGGCAGCAGATTGTCCTCTCCCCCGGCCACCTCGGACAGGTGTCCCAACACCTGTTCGACCTTCTTCTCGTCCCGCTCGCGTCTGATCTCGGCCAGCCGCGCCCGCTGCCGGGCCTCCAGCTCGGGAAAGGCGGGTTGCTCGATGTGCGGCTCCTCCTCCTGCTCCCGGTACTCGTTGACGCCGACAACGACCCGGTCTCCCGCCTCGATCTGGAGTTGGTAGCG
>JAZGAL010000201.1:0-2207 GCA_036475815.1 Gemmatimonadota bacterium | reverse complement strand
CGCAGGAAGTTGAAGCAGAGCCGGCGCACGATCTGGTACAGCCAGGGATAAAACGGCAGGTCGGGATCGAGCGAAGTCCGGGCTCGAAAGGCTCGAACGAACGCTTCCTGTGAGAGGTCGAGAGCGTCCTCGTGCGAGCTCGTCAGCCCGAGCGCGGCGTAGTAGGCCCGCCGCATATACCTTGTCACCAGCTCGCCGAACGCGCGCCGGTCACCCGCCCGGGCCCTCAGGACCAGGGCGCGCTCATTCGCCTCACTCACCTCCGCCGGGTCGGTCTTCACAGCGAATCTCCTCCCACCGACTCCCCGTACCAGAATACACGCCAGCGCCGTCCTTATTCAAAACATTCGGCGCTCGGTGAACTGCTACCCGCTCGCCTCACCTGACGTCAGCCCATGGCGGTCCAAGAAGTTCCGCACCTCGTACGCCATCGCCTTGAACAGCGAGGTCTCCCGCTCATCGAGATCCGCCCGCACGGCGACTTCCCGCACTGTGCGCATAATCGGTGTGATCTTTTGTGCCTTGAAGAAGTCCAACGCGCGCAGCGAGGTCTCCACTTCAGTGAAGAGCCCCTCCAGCTCCTCCCTGCTGGCACGAACGGCAGAACGTCGCGGTTCCTTGAACGGTACGCCGGCCTCAGCGGCCAGCCAGATCTCGTAGGCCAGCACGAGGACCGCCTGTGCCAGGTTGAGGCTCGAGTGATCTGGATCGGTGGGAATAACGACGATACGGTTGCAGAAGTCGAGCTCTTCGTTGCTCAGCCCCCGGTCCTCGCGGCCGAAGACCAGGGCGGTTTCCTCAGCCGACGCTGCAGCTTCCAGAACTTCCAGCGCCGCCTCCTTCGGCCGCCTGTAGTTGCGCCGAACCCGGCGGCCGCGCGCGGTCGTACCCACGACCAGCCGCGCGTCGGCAATTGCCTCTTCCAGGCTATCGTAGAGCTCGGTCGACTCGATCACATCTATACCGGTGTGAGCGATGCCCCGTATCCTGAAGGAGTCGAAGTCCGCCGGCCGGACCAGGCGAAGCCGGCTGAGGCCCATGTTCTTCATCGTTCTCACCACGCCCCCGATGTTGACGGGATCTTGGGGCTCGTTGAGCACGACGGTCACGCGCTTGAGCTCTTGCGTAGCCACGATGCCTGTGCCAGTTAAATGCGGGTAACGACCGGCGCGCAGGATCCCCACGCCGCCGGCAAGTGTTCACCTGATGTTCACAGCGATTATAGGCGATTCCCCCCGCGTGCAGTAGCACCGGTCGACGCGCCTCATCTTCAACAGCGAGCTCGATATGGCCTTCATAAGCTACGTTCCGGAGGACCAGGCTGGTACTGAACTGAGGGAACTCTACCAGCGCTACCGGAGTGGCTGGGGCGGCGTGGACGATATTCTCCGCATCCACAGCCACAACCCGCGCTCTATGGAAGCGCACTTCGAGCTCTACCGCCATCTGATGGCGGGGCCGTCCCCGCTCTCGCGTGCCCAGCGGGAGATGATCGCGGTCACGGTGTCCAGCCTCAACCGCTGCTTCTATTGAATGACGCACCACGGAGCGGGACTCCGTGCTCTGACAGGCGATTCGGAGCTCGTGGAAGCGATCATTCGCGACTACCGGACCGCGTCGATCTCCGAAGCCGATCGCGCCATGCTCGCCTACGCCGCCAAGCTCACGCGCGAGCCGTGGGCGATCGAGGCCGCTGACGTGGAATGCTTGCGGGCGGCAGGCTTCGATGACCGCGCGATCCTGGACATTTGCCAGGTGACGGCGTATTACGCATTCGTCAACCGACTGGCGGACGGACTCGGAGTGGAGCTGGAGGGAGGGGGGGAGAGCAAGTGATGAGTGATGAGAGGATGAGTGATGAGTGATGAGTGACATACTCTGCAGGCGCTGTGGCGAACGACGGCAGCAGATCCAGGCGCCGCCCTTCCGCGACGAACTGGGTGAGCGCATTCACCAGAGCATCTGCCAGGTCTGCTGGGACGAGTGGTTGCAGCGGCAAATGCAGCTCATCAACCATTACGCCCTTGACGTTCGCACGCCCGAAGCCCGCGACTTCTTGCGCAGGAACGTGGAGGCGTTTCTGTTCGCCGTAGGTGAGGCGGATGAGATCGATACCAGCCAGGAGGGTAAGATCAGCTGGTAGGTCCAGCGGGCTGGAAAAGCGACCTTCCGAACTGCTCCACCCCGTAGGTCGCGATCACACGCCG
>JAZGAL010000200.1:0-5822 GCA_036475815.1 Gemmatimonadota bacterium | reverse complement strand
CGGGGAACGCGCGGGCGGACTATTTCATGCCTTTCTTCCTTGACGCGGAGAGCCGGACGGCTGAGGCAGAGGAGATCGACTCGCGAGCCGAAGAGGCTGCGCGCCTGCTGACGGAGTGGGATCGCCGTTACACGAAGGACAACACCCGCGCGGTTCTCTTCGAGTTGGCGATGGACGAGCTGGTTGACAGGACCTGGGATGAGTTGAACGAGCCGGGCGATGGAGACGGCAGGACTCGCCGCGTCTTCACACCGGCTTCGGCTGTGCTGGCCGTTCTGCTGAACGCTCCGCACAGCGTGTGGTGGGACGACACGCGGACCGTCGGAGTGGCCGAAGACCGAGACGACATCCTCATCGCCAGCCTCGCTGCGGCACTCGAGCGGGCGAAGGCGCAGCACGGCGAGCCGGACGGCGGTGACTGGCGCTGGGATCGCGTTCGAAATACCAACATCTACCATCTACTCGGCCTGGAATCGCTCTCGGTCCTCGGTCTTCCCATTCAAGGCGGGCCCGGAAGTCTCAACCCATCGAGCGGTCGGGGGATCTTCGGCGCAAGCTGGAGGATGGTCGTGCAACTGGGGCCCGAGGTCGAAGCGTGGAGCATCTATCCAGGCGGCCAATCGGGCAATCCCGTCAGCTCGCGCTACATCGATCGGGTCGACAGGTGGGTTGAGGGTAAGCTCGACCCCGTTCTCTTCCCGCGCTCGCCGTCGGATCTCGACGCCGCGCGGACCGCTTCCATCCTCGAGCTCAACCCGGAGCGCTGAGCCATGAGATCGATGATTCTCTGGTTCGTCCTGTTGGCGGTTTTCGCGCTGGCCACGGCCGCTGTGGGTTGGTGGACGGTTCCTATCGTAGCCGCCGCTTGGGGGCTGACGAGACCTTCCGGCAGTGGTAGCTGGTGGACGGCCGCCCTCGCCGCCTCGGCTTCCTGGGCCGTACTGCTGGCCGCAACCGCGATGCGTGGGCCGGTGGTTGAGCTCGCCAGCGTCATCGGAGGTGTCTTCAAGCTGCCCGGGTTCGCGATGATCTTTCTCAGCTTGCTCTTCCCGGCACTCCTGGCAGGAAGTGCGGCGGAGTTGACCGCAGTTCTGCACACGGCCCTGGCTCGATCCAGGTAGCACTCCACACCCTATTGAATGGACGTGGCCGCTGACTTATTGTGCGCGCCTATCGTAGGCTCGTAACTGGGTTGGCCTTAGTGATCGCCGCGTGTTCGACCTCGGCTACGCCTACGGCATTTCAGCGCCCTGTTATCGATCAGGACGGGCGCTCGTCAGCAGGATAAAGCCGCCAAGATAGGGAGCTCGCAGAATGACCCCGACCTCGAATGACATAGACCGGTTCCGCAAGATCTTCCTGCTCCTGCTGGTGATCGGGATCTCGCTCGTCTTCTTCGCGATGGTCCGCAGCTTCCTGCTGGCGATCCTGGTCGCTGCAATATTCAGCGGTTTGTCTAACCCCCTCTACCAGAAGTTGGTCAAGCTGTTCCGAGGGCGAAGGTCCCCGGCTTGCGTGGCCACCATACTGGTCGTGCTGGCGGTGATCGTGATACCGTTCACGTTCTTTCTGGGTATCGTCGCCACCGAAGCCGTCCAGGTGGCCCAGGGAGTGGCTCCTTGGGTCGAGCAGCAAATCAGCGAGCCGAATGAGCTGGACCGATTACTCCGGCGGGTACCGTTCATAGGAATGGAAAGGCTGGAGCCCTACCAGGACCAGATTACGGCCAAGCTTGGAGAGCTGGCCGGCAGGCTTGGCACTTTCATCGTCAACGCTCTTGCAGCCACGACACGGGGCACCGCTGTCTTCTTCTTCATGTTGTTCATCATGCTGTATGCCATGTTCTTCTTCTTGAGAGGCGGCCGGTCGATCCTGTCCAAGATACTCTACTACATGCCGCTCGCTCCCGAGCAAGAGGACCGCATGGTCGAGAGGTTCGTGTCGGTCACCCGCGCAACGATCAAGGGGACGCTGGTGATCGGCATCGTACAGGGTGGATTGGCAGGGCTCGCCTTCGCTGTGGTGGGGATCCACGGCGCCACGTTTTGGGGTACGATCATGGCCGTACTGTCGATCATACCCGGGGTCGGTACCGCTCTCGTATGGGTTCCGGCGGTCATCTACTTGGTTGCCGTCGGCCATGCCGGTGCCGCGATCGGGCTGTTCCTCTGGTGTGCCTTAGTCGTTGGCACCGTCGACAACGTTCTCAGGCCGCGGCTGGTCGGGAAGGACACCCAGATGCCCGACCTGCTCATCCTGCTCGGCACCCTGGGTGGTCTGCTCCTCTTCGGCGCGATCGGAATCGTCATCGGCCCGATCGTAGCCGCGTTGTTCGTCACGATCTGGGAAATCTACGGTGAGGCGTTCAAGGATTACCTGCCCGCGGTGCAGGCTGTCACAGGGACTGAGGAAGAACGTGAAGGCTAGAATCTAGAGGCGAAGCAGCCGGGACGCGTTCCCGCCGAAGATCCCAAGCTTTTCTTCGTCTGAGATCGCGAGTTTCCCGATGCTCTCCACCATCGAGTGAAGACTGCCGATCCGATGCGGATAGTCGCTGCCGGCCAACAGATGGTCGGCGCCCGCGAAGTCGATGGCGAACTGGAGCGCGTTCACGTCGAAGTTGACGGTGTCGTAGAAGAACTTCTTGAGGTATTTGCTGGGCGGCTGCGTGATGTGCGCCCGACACTCCTCGAAGGCGTAGTAGCCTCGATCCAGCCGTTCGGCCAGGTAAGGGATTGCACCGCCCAGGTGTGCCAGGACCCAGTTGACACCGGGGAACCGCTCCACCACTCCGCTGAACACTAGACCGGCCGCGGCGAGCGTGGTATCGAAGGTGAACCCGACCAGCGGCATCAACCAGAAGTCGGTCATCGCTTCGACGCCCGCCGGGTAGGTGGGGTGGATGTAGAGCACGGCACCCAGCTCCTCGGCTTTCTCATAGAGCGGCCAGAACCGTTCGTCGCTCAGCGCCAGGCCGTTGACGTTGCTGAACAGCATGAACCCTCTGAAGTCGAGCTCCTGAGTCGCCCGCTCCAGCTCGGTGACGGAGGCGGCGGGGTCGTTCAAGGGTAGCGTCGCCAGCGCGGTGAAGCGCTCAGCGCGTTCCTGGACGATCGATGCCAGGGCATCGTTCACCATCCGCGCGAAACCAACGGCCAGGTCCGGTGGGTGTACCTGCACGCCGGGAGAGGTGAACGTCAGCACCTGCATGTCAATTCCTTCGTCGTCAAGTACGCCCTGCCTGAACTGGATGTCGCGGTGGCCCCGCACGGCGATATTGCGGTCTCCGGGCGAGTGCAGCACCGGGTTCCCCCGCGAATCCACCGTCACGGCGACGCTGCTCTCCGCCGACTGCAGCGCCTCGATATACTCCGGCGGGTAGTAGTGGTTGTGAAAGTCGATGATCTTCACTGGTCAGCCTCTCCCAGGGTTGGGTGCTTCGCTCTCCAGATGTAGTAAACCGGTAGGCCCACGGCCACGAGCAGCAGGCCCGAGGCGCTTTCGATCGGGTCGGACACGATCTGGTTGAGTACGATGACCGCTGATGACATCGCGAAGATCGCCGGGACGACAGGATAGCCCCAGACCCTGTACGACGGCGAGTAACCCGGACGCCGGCGGAGCAGGAAGAGGCCCAAGGCCATCAAGCCGAAGAATATCCACTCCGTGTAGATGACGCGCGTGAACAGTGCGCGATAGGTGCCGGTGGCCACCAGTACCGACGACCAGACAGCCTGGAGGATGATGGCACGATGGGGTGTCCGGTAGTTCGGGTGGCTCTCGCCGAGCCAGCGGAACAGCAGTCCGTCCCGCGCCATCGAATAGTAGACCCTCGGGCCGGCCAGGATGATGCCGCTCAGGGCGCCGAAGGTGGAGAAGATCACCAGACCGGATACCGCAGCGGCCCCGCTTGCGCCCATAACGGCGGCGGCCGCGTCCGCGGCGACTCGCGTGGAGGACACCACGGTCTGGAGCGGCAGGACGTGGAAGTAGACCGCATTGAGGGCGATGTAGGACGCGGTGACGATCAACGTGCCCAGCAGTAGCGCGCGCGGTATGGTCTTCTCGGGCCGTAACGTCTCCCCGGCGGCGTAGGTCACCATGTGCCAGCCGCCGAAGGCGAAAAGGCCGGCGACGAGGGCGAGGGCGAACTCCCGCGCCGGCACATCCCCGAGGCGCAGGGCGCTGGTCGCCGCGGCCGGCACGGCGGAGCGTGGGCCCAATGCGAAGCCGAGAACGATGATCACGAGGATGGCGAAGACCTTCACTATCGTGAACGCCGTCTGGACAACGCTGCCCTGCTTGACGCCGAGATAGTTGATCCAGGAAAGGGCGAGTATTGCGCCGATGGCTACGCCGCGCATGCCAGCGTCGCTCAGCGGAACGAAGTGATCCACGTAGCGGGCAAAGATGACCGCGATGGCGGCGATGATCCCCGAGTGCATGCTCCAGAACATCGCCCAGCCCCACAGGAAGCCGGGCGCAGGACCGAACTCCTGCTTCAGGAAGACATACACGCCACCGGTCTTGGGGAAGGCAGAGGCAAGTTCGGCCGTGACCAGCGCGCCAAAGAGAGTCAGCACACCGCATATCGCCCAGACCATGAACACCGCGGTCGTTGAATTGACCTGCCCGGTGATCACCGAAGGCTGGACGAAGATGGAGGCACCGATGATGGTTCCGACCACCATCGCCGTCGCCTTCACGATTCCGATGGAGCGCCTGAGCTCCGAGTGGTTGGCGCCGGACAGCTGAGTCAGCCTTCGCAGCCTAAGAGTTCTTGGAGGCGATCTTGCCCCAAGTATCCCGCAGCGTGACCGTGCGGTTGAACACGAGAGCGCCCGGCTTCGAGTCGACGGGGTCGCTGATGAAGTAGCCGAGCCGCTCGAACTGGTAGCGTGTGCCGGGTGGATCTTCGGCCACGCTCGGTTCTATAAGTGATTCCTGTACAGTCACTAACGACTCTGGATTCAAGTTGGATGTGAAGTCTTCGCCGTCCGGCACATCGTCGGGATCGGGGGTCAGGAAGAGGCGGTCGTAGAGACGCACTTCCGCCCGGAGAGCGTGGGCGGCCGAGACCCAGTGGAGGGTACCCCTCACCTTGCGGCCATCCGCCGGCGGGCCGGTGAGGGTATCCGGGTCGTAGGTGCAGCGCAGTTCGACGACCTCGCCGGTCCCGGGATCTTTCACCACGTCCTCGCACTTGATGATGTAGGCGTGACGCAGTCGCACCTCGCGACCGGGTGAGAGGCGGAAGAACTTTCTCGGCGGCTCTTCCATGAAATCCTCACGCTCGATGTAGATGTCCCGGGAGAACGGGAGCTTGCGGGTGCCCTCTTTCGGTATATCGCGAGGCCAGTACGCGGCGTCGAGCCATTCGACCCGATCTTCCGGATAGTTCGTGATCACGAGCTTGAGGGAGCGCAGCACGGACAGCACCCGGGGCGCCCTCTGGTTCAGGTCGTTGCGGATGGCGTACTCCAACTTCCCGATGTCGACGCGGCTGTTGACCTTGTCGATCCCGATCATGTTGCAGAACGCCCGTATCGCCTCGGGCGTGACACCGCGCCGCCTCATCCCGGCGATGGTCGGCATGCGCGGGTCGTCCCAGCCGCTGACATAGCCGCCCTCCACCAGGCGGCTGAGCTTTCGCTTGCTCAGCACCGTGAAGTCGAGATCGAGACGGGCGAATTCGGTCTGCTGAGGCCGCGGTGGTTTGATCCCCACATTGTCGAGGACCCAATCGTAGAGCGCGCGGTTGTTCTCGAACTCGAGCGTGCAGAGCGAGTGGGTGATGTCCTCGATAGCATCGGACAGGCAGT
>JAZGAL010000199.1:0-2425 GCA_036475815.1 Gemmatimonadota bacterium | reverse complement strand
CCTTTTCGAACGTGGCCGGCTGTCCTGGCTTCGGCCGGCGTGGATGGCGGGGGACTTCCGTCCGCTGGTCTCCCACGCCACCGCCGCGGAACTTCTCCGGGTCCTGTCTTATCCCAAGTTCCACCTCACCGATCAGGAGATCGAGGTCGTTCTCGGTGACTTTCTTCCCTTCGCGGAGCCCGTTGAGGTGAAAGAGGCTACCGCCGCGTTGCCCAAGCTTCCGGACCCGGACGACCGCATCTTCCTCCAGCTCGCCGAGGCCGGAACAGCCGAGTTTCTGGTGACGGGAGATCAGGATCTCCTCGCAGTGCCCCCGCCCGGCGACTATCGCATCATCTCGCCCGCCGAGTTTGACGTCATCCTGAGGGGCTGAGGGAGAGATCGACACCCGCCACGATAATCTGCGCGATATCCGAGTCCTGCGTTGAAGATCTTTGCGATGGTGCCTTCAACACGCCTGCGTGAGGAGTGAGGAGTGGGGAGTGGGTCAGGAAGTCGCCGAGTCGCTCGATCAAAAACCCTGATTGGCTAGATGTTGCTCTACCGCGGCCACATATGCTGCGAACAGCCGCCGAGCCTCGGGGATGGCTGCGAGTATGATTGCGTCGTCAATCTGATCGTATTCGTGCACCAGGCGATTTCGCAGTCCGGCGGCCGGCGCCAACTCGTTGGCCAGCGACGACGGGATCAGTTCGTGACGCCCGGCCTCTGTGAAACTCGTATAGTAGTCGGTCGCCGCCGCATGTCCCCCCGCGCGCAGGAGATGCAGATTGACGTCGACCGCTGCCTCTACCGTTTCCTGAAGCAGGCGTTCGGCTCCCTTTTGCCGGAGCCGGTCCCGCCTATACTCTTCCAGCGACAGCGCCTCGACCGTGCCCAGGTCATCGAGAGTCCTCACAATGGTGGCGAGCTTCCTGCGAACCAGCCCGGCGTCGATTTCCGTCATCGCTTGTGGAGGCCACGGGCTACGAAATCGCGGATCTCCTCGCGCTCTGCCACCCGGAATTTGCGCGTGTCCGCGTACCGCCGGGCGGCCAGCGACCAGAACCGCGCGAACTCCCCGGACGTGCGTTGAAACAGCGGCACCCCGTCCCGCGCCACCAACATCAGCAGCAGGGGATCGGCCCGTCTCAGGTCCGCCACGTCGATGTCTTGCGTCTCCAGGAGCTGGATGAAACGGTTCGTCACCGACGCCGCATCGAGCGCCGTGTCCGCCAGGACGCCGATGTCCAGGTCCTCCGCGGCACCGCCGTCAGACCGCGCCGCGGAGCCGAACAGCACAATCAACCGCGCACCCACCTCCCGGCCGACCCGCTCCGCCGCCTCCTGAATACGATGCTGAGGGATGTCGATGCTCACGTCCTCCAGCTCCGACTCGGCCCCGTACATGGATGCTTCACCGGCAAAAGATGCGGCCGTAAGTTGTGGAAAGTCAATGGGTTGGGGGGCCCCGCCCCGCCCCTTACCACGGGGAGAGGGGAGAGGGGAGAGGGGAGAGGGGAGTGGCGGCCCACTCCCCCACTCCCCACTCCCTACTCCCCATCATCACGGGGCCGCGAAGAATTCCCACAGCTCGATCGCCAACTCCTCAGCCTCCGCCTCCAGCCGCCACCGCAGCACGTCGGTGACGATCTCCGGCTGCTCATCATCGGGGTGCCACACCTCGACCATCCGGGCGTCGGGGTCCACGATCCAATACGTGGCGACCCGCTGCCGCTGGTACACCCGGCGCTTCGTGACGCGGTCATGCCGGGCCGAGTTCGGGGAGACGACCTCGACGGCCAGCAGCAGGGTACGGATGCTGGACCAGTTCTGGGCCGTCAGCTCGGCCACTGGGACGACGAACAGATCGGGCTGCACGAGCACTTCCTCCGGCCACTGGATGTCGGCCGGCGAAACGAGCAACTCGACGTCGTCGTGATCCGCTAGGTAGCGGCTCAGGGCCGCGAACAGCCGGCTCAATGTCAACTGATGCCGCATCTGCGGCGCCGGAGTCACCAGCTGCTCTCCGTGCACCAGCTCGTAACGGTTCCCGTCGCTGGGAAAGGCCAGCACTTCGTCGACGGTGTAACGGCGGGCGGCTTGTGGCATACCCATACTATCGTCTCTCCTCGGCCGAGGGGGCAAGTGGGGGACATGCGCGAACCTAGGCGTGGTCCTCTCCTATCTTGTCATGGAATCAACGCCGGCCGGAGCGTTTCGTTGCGCGCCTCCCACGTCCCACGTCCCGGGGTGGGGAAGGGGAAAGGGGAGTCAGGCTGGGGGTGAAGGGTGGGACGCCTAGGTCTTGAAGTACAAGCCGATCACCGCCAGTGCCACCGGCGCCCAGAAGACGAAGGTCCACTTGATCAAGTCGGCCTTGACGGAGTGGATTTCGACCCGCAACCCGGCGATCTCCTGCCGCAACTCCGCCTTGGTCGCGGCC
>JAZGAL010000198.1:0-3277 GCA_036475815.1 Gemmatimonadota bacterium | reverse complement strand
CTCCTTCAAGGAGCGCAGTCAATGCAGGATCACGTCTACAAGACCACAGAGATCGTCGGTACCTCGGGCAAGAGCGTCGAGGATGCGGTGCAGAAAGCGGTTGGTCGGGCGGCAAAGACCGTGCGCAACATGCGCTGGGTCGAGATCAAGGAGGTGCGCGGCCATATCGAGGGCAGTGCCGTGACGCAGTGGCAGGTCATCATGAAGATCAGCTTCACGCTGGATGACTGACGCCATGCGCTCCTGGTCGACAGGGCTCTCGGGCCTGCTGCTGGCTGCGATCCTCGCCACTCCCGCATGGGCGCAGCGCGGGCCCCACAAGATCTACATCTCCGCCGACATGGAAGGCGTGGTGGGGGTGGTGACCGGTGCCCAGCTGGGACCGAGCGGCTTCGAGTACAGTACGGCGCGCAAGTACATGACCGAGGAGGTGCTCGCGGCCATCCGTGGCGCGCGGGCGGCTGGGGCCACCGAGATATTGATCAGCGATTCCCATGGGAACGGCCAGAACCTGCTGCTCGACGAGCTGCCGCCGGACGTGACGGTCGTGCGGTCCTGGCCGCGGCCCCTGATGATGATGGAGGGCATCGATGAGACCTTCGATGCGGCCATCTTCATCGGCTACCACGCCGGCACCACGAATCCGGATGGGGTCCGCGCCCACACCATGTCCAGTGCTCGACTGGCGGACATCCGCCTGAACGGCCAATCCGTACCCGAGGGAGGGATCAACGCCGCCATCGCGGGGCACTTCGGCGTTCCGGTGGTGATGGTCTCGGGCGACGACGCGGCGGTGGCCGAGGTCCGCCACGTGGTGGGAGACATCGAGGGCGCCGTGGTCAAGTGGAACTACAGTTTCCACTCCGCCAGGACGCTGATGCCGGAGGCGGCGTATGCGCTCATCGAGGAGAAGGTAGAGGCGGCCCTCCGCCGCCTGGACGACTTCCAGCCGCTGGTGCTCGAGAAGCCGATTACCCTCGACGTGCGCTTCAAGAACTACCGGCCGTCGCAACTGCTGGCGTACCTGCCCATCGTGGAGCGGACGGATGCCCACAGCATCCGCTACGTCGCGGATGACATGGTCGCGGTGTCCAAGTTCCTGGAGTTCATGCTCAACTACGAGGCCGGGCTGGAGCCGTAAGGCGGCCGCTTCCTGTTGCGCCGTGCCCGGCGCGTGCTACACGTAGCTGTGATACTCCGGGTAGTACATCTGCGACCGAACCAGCGCCATGATGTCCTTCGGCCGCCGGCGTCGGGCCAGGCCCTCGTCCCAGGCGTACTCCGCGACCGCCGCTGCGATCGCCGCCGACACCTCGCGGATCGCCTCGAGCGGCGGCAGGATTGAGCCCTGCTGCAACTCCTCGTCGGTCGTCAAGTCGGCCGCGGCCCGTGTCGCGACGTAGAACATGTCGTCGGTCACGTGCTTGGCCCGCGAAATCACCGCGCCTAATCCGAGCCCGGGGAATATGTAGGCGTTGTTCCCCTGCGTGGGCACGTGCCGCTTGCCCTTGTATGTCACGGGATCGAACGGGCTGCCGCTGGCGAAGATACACCGGCCGTCCGTCCACTCGTACGCCTGCTCGGCGGTGCACTCCGCCTTGGACGTCGGATTGGAGAGCGCGAACACGATGGGCCGCTCATTGATCTCGGCCATGCGGCGCACGATCGGTTCGGTGAAGGAATGCGCTTTGCCCGACACGCCTATTATGGCGGTGGGTTTGGCCGCCTCGATGGCGGCCGCCAGATCCGGGAGGAACTCGTAGTCGCGGGCGTATGGCAGCTTGTGCTCCGCCAGGTCCTTGCGGGACTTCACGACCAGGCCCTTGGAATCCACGAACCACATCCGGCTCATGGCTTCCTTATGGGACATTCCCTCGCGCATCATGGCCGACACGCACAGGCTGGCGATCCCGATGCCGGCCTCGCCGGCACCCAGGAACAGCAGCGTCTGCTTGGTGATGTCCTGCCCCGTGATCCGCCCTGCGCCGAGCAGGCCCGCCAGCGTCACGGCGGCTGTGCCCTGAATGTCGTCGTTGAATGTGCAGATCCGGTCGCGGTACTTCTCGAGCAGCCGGAACGCGTTGCGGGTGGCGAAGTCCTCGAACTGGATCAGCGCTTCAGGGAATAGCCTCCCCGCCGCGGTGATGAACTCCTCCACGAACTCGTCATACTCCGTGCCACGCAGCCGCTTCTGCCGAATGCCGATGTAGAGCTCGTCCTCCAGCAACTCCTCGTTGTCCGTTCCCACGTCGAGCGTGACGGGGAGCGTGAGTCGCGGGTGCACGCCGGCGCAGGCCGTGTAGAGCGACAACTTGCCGATGGGAATGCCCATCCCTTGCGCGCCCAGGTCGCCCAGGCCGAGGATGCGCTCGCCATCGGTCACCACGATGACGCCCACGTCCTTCTCCGGCCAGTTGCGCAGCACCCTGGCGATTTGGCCCTTGTGCTTTGCCGAGATGTAGAGGCCGCGCGGCTGCCGGAAGATGTGACCGAACTTGGCGCACGCCTCACCCACCGTGGGCGTGTAGATGATCGGCATCAGGTCGTAGATGTTGTCGATCACCGTGCGGTAGAACAGCGTCTCGTTGCGGTCCTGCAGCGCGATCATGAAGATGTATTTCTCGAGGGGCGTGGGCTTCTGCTTGTAGTTCTCCATCACCCGGTTCAGCTGCTCCTCGATCGTATTCACGACCGGCGGCAGCAACCCGCGGAGCCTGTAGGCGTCCCGCTCCTCCTCGCTGAACGCCGTCCCCTTGTTGATCCGGGCGTCGTGCAGCAGGGCGGTACTCGTGGGAAGCGCCGACTTGGCGCGGCCCTCCGTGGCCCGCCTGCGGGCCTCGGCCCGCTTCTTGAGCTCGCGGGTGGCCTTGGTCGTGGCGGCCGCAGTCGCCGCCGCAACGCGCTTTGCTCCTGTGCGCGCCGTCTTCTTGGCAGCCTTGGTCGCCTTCTTCACCCGGCGGCGCGCCGTCTTCTTCGCCTTCTTGGCGGCCCGCTTCACCTTGCGGGCAGTCGTCTTCTGCATCTTCTGGGCCTTTTTCGCCCCGCGGCGAAGGGCCTTCTTCAATTTGGATTGCTTCGCCCTCTTGAGCGCCACGGAATTACCCCTTTTGGTTTGGACGAGTCAGTTGCTCGCCTTTGCCGCCGCTGCGCTGCGGCGACCGCGTTTCCTCACTCCACTGCCGCTTCCGTGAGGCCATCCCGCCCCCGAGGTGGAGGCGCGACACCAACATAACAGTGTACCGCAACCACTCTTAGGATTGCACAAAGAACCGCTTAA
>JAZGAL010000197.1:0-6851 GCA_036475815.1 Gemmatimonadota bacterium | reverse complement strand
GAGGACATGATTCGTTTCTGCGAGCTGCTCGAGCCGACGGTCGGCGGGATCAATCTGGAGGACATCGCCGCCCCGGACTGCTTCTACATCGAAGAAGAGCTGATCAAGCGCCTCAGCATCCCAGTCTTCCACGACGATCAGCACGGCACGGCGATCATCAGCGGGGCGGGACTCCTCAACGCCCTGGAGGTTGCCGGGAAGGACATCGCCGAGGTGAAGATCGTGATCAGCGGGGCCGGCGCGTCGGGGATCGCCTGCGCGGAGCACTACATCGCGCTGGGCGCGAGCCGTGACAACATCTTCATGGTCGACAGCAAGGGCATCATCCATTCCGAGCGCGAGAATCTCAACAAGTACAAGGCCCGCTTCGCGCATAAGACGGCTTACAGAACACTGTCGGACGCGATCAAGGGCGCCGATGTATTCGTCGGCCTCTCCCAGCCCGGGGTGATCACGCAAGAGGACATCAAGAACATGGCGAGCGACCCGATCGTCTTCGCCATGGCGAATCCGGACCCCGAGATAATGCCGGAGGAGGCATTCGCCGCGCGCAAAGACGTCATCATGGCTACGGGCCGCTCCGATTACCCCAATCAAGTGAACAACGTCCTCGGCTTCCCCTTCATCTTCCGCGGCGCTCTCGACGTCCGCGCCAAAGCGACCAACGAGGCGATGAAGATGGCGGCCACCCGCGCGTTGGCGGCGCTGGCCAAGGAACCGGTGCCCGAGGATGTGGCCCGCGCTTACGGCGTGCGAAAGCTGGAGTTCGGGCGCGATTACCTGATACCCAAGCCTATCGATTCGCGCATACTCCTCTGGGAAGCCCCGGCCGTAGCGAAGGCGGCGATGGACTCCGGAGTCGCGCGAATCCAGATCGATCTGGACGAGTACCGCAACCAGCTCGAGGCGCGGCTCGGCCGGGCCCGGGCAGTCACACGCGATATCATCGTCAAAGCGCAGCATGCGCCCCAGCTTCAGAGGATCGTCTTCCCCGAGGCGACCGATGACAGGGTGCTCCACGCCGCGCGTGCCTGTATCGAAGAGCAGATCGCACACCCCATCCTGGTGGGCGATCCAAAGAGGATAGAGAGGGCCGCGAAGCGGTACAGTATCGAGCTGGACGGCGACCACATCGAGATCGTGGATCCCCAGGAACACCCGCGTCGCGAGGAGTACGTGGACCGGTTCTACAAGACCCGGCAGCGCAAAGGGATCACCCGGGCCGAGGCCGATGCGGAGCTGGAGAAGCCGGTCTACTTCGCGGCGATGATGCTGCACATGGGAGATGCCGACGGTCTGATCGCCGGCGAAGAGATGCACTATCCAGAGGCACTCCGTCCCTGCTTGGAGACCGTAGGCGTGAGCCCTTCGGTTCACCAGGTCGCCGGCCTCTACATGATGGTCCTCGAGAAGGACGTGATGTTTTTCGCCGACACGACGGTCAATATCACGCCCGACGCGGAGGCTCTCGCGGAAATCGCCATCCTCGCCGCTCGCTTCGCGCAGCGCATGGGTGTGGATCCGCGCGTCGCCATGGTCTCGTTCTCCAACTTCGGCTCTGTTCGTCATCCGGAGTCGAACAAGGTGGCCCGGGCCGTCGAGATCATTAAGGCCCGCAGCCCGGACCTGATCGTCGATGGCGAGATGCAGGCGGATACGGCGGTCGTGCCGGAGATCCTGAAGAGCCGTTACCGCTTCAGCAAACTCCAGGAGCGGGCCAACGTGCTCGTCTTCCCCGATCTCAACGCCGCCAACGCCGCCTACAAGCTGCTCGCGCGTATCGGCGGCGCGACAGCCATCGGGCCGATCCTGCTGGGGATGCGGAAGCCCGTGCACATCCTCCAGCGCGGCAGCGATATGAGGGACATCATCAACCTCACAGCGATCGCCGTGGTAGACGCGCTGGAGCGGCAGGCCGAGGAGGCGCCGCTTCTAGCCAACGCCCGGAGCGAGTAGCCGGTCCGCCCCAAACGATCCACTTCCCTGGGGTAGTATGCCCCTTTTTCGCCGCCGGCATATGAGCCGATCGACCGCCCGGCGATTATCCTATCCCCTTAGGGGACAATGAGTTATGAGCTTACTTGCCCGCGGCGGCCCCGATCTCGCAGTAGTTGAGCAAGGGCATTATCTCATTCCCGTTCCGTGAGCGGAGGTCGAGTGTCATGGCAATGATGATCACCGATGAGTGCATCGATTGTGGCGCCTGCCTGCCGGTGTGCCCTAACGACGCGGTAATCGAGGGCGTGGCCACGGACATACCGGTCTATTGGATCGACGTCGAGCGATGCACCGAGTGCGTAGGGGCGCATGACGACCCGCAGTGTCGGGACGTGTGTCCTGTGGACTGCGTCGTCCCGAACCCCGACTACCAGGAGACACAGGAAGAACTCCTGGAGAAGTACCAGAAGCTGCACTAGAGCGGCACGGATCCGCCCGTTCCGCCGCAGCCCTGTTCGTCCCACGACTCGCCCTCCGGGGCGAGTCGTCTTATGATGGCCCCACACAGGAGCTCACCCGTCTATGACCGTCATTCGCGACCCGATCTGGCACAACATCTGGATCGAGCCCTCGGCGCTCCGTCTCATCGACACGGCCGCGTTCCAGCGGCTGCGTCGGGTCAAGCAGCTCGGCCTGGCCTACCTCGTCTATCCCGGCGCCGCCCACACTCGCTTCGACCACGCGCTGGGTGTCTATCACCTAACGGGGCGGGCCCTGCGCCTGCTGGAAGGCTCAGGCGAACTGGAAAATGTCCCCGAGCGCGACAGAAGCATCCTGCGCCTCGCCGGTCTGTTGCACGACATCGGCCACTACCCGTTCAGCCACGCCCTGGAGGAGCTGGAGACCGAGCTCGTCCCACATGACCATGAGCAGCTCGCGGGTGGGTTCCTGGCCGACCCGGAAGTGGCGGCAGCGCTCGAGGCGCTCGGAGCCGAAGCTGTGCGGGAGATTCACGATCTGATCCTCGGCCGCTCCGGCAATCCGCTGCAGGGGCTGGTCTCAGGATCCCTCGATCTCGACAAGATCGAGTATCTGAAGCGAGACGCGGAGTTCTGCGGTGTACCGTACGGCGAGATCGACGTGGACAGGTTGCTCGACTCACTGCGGCTGCTTCGCGACCCGGTCGACGGGCGTCTCCAGATAGGCGTTGCCGCGCAGGGGGTGTCGGCTCTCGAGTCGCTCCTCTTCGCCAAGTACCAGATGTTCAGGAACGTCTACTGGCATCACGCGGTACGCGCAGCATCGGTCATGTTTCAGCGGCTGGTGCGAGATGCTCTCACCGACGGCTGGGCGTCGCATGAGCACATAGTGGGGAAGGGTGATGAGGAGTTGCTCAGCGCGCTCGAGGTCCTGGCCTCCGAGAGCGATCTGGAGAGCGCACGACGTGCCCGCGAACGCTACATCCCCGCACTAAGGAACCGGCGCCTGCCGAAGCGGGCCGCGGAGTGGTGGGGTGACGCCCTGACCGAAGCTCTGACGAGGCTCCAGCGCGAGGTGTCGCCCTGGTTCCACGAACGGCCGGAGCTGCGTGCGGCGCTGGAAGACCTTCTGGCCGGTGAGCAGGGACTGGAACCCGGCAGCCTCTTCGTGGACTACCCCGCCAAGCCGGGCATGCTGGAGCTCGACATCCTCATGCTCGGGCACGACGGCACCGTTGAGCGCCTCACGCAGGCCGGTCGTGCCGGGCTGATCGATCTCCCGCGCCTGGGCCGCGACCTCTATCACGCGGCGCGCGTGTTCCGCGTCTTCACCTGGCCGAGAACAGAGTTGAAGGAACCTGACCGGATCTTGGAGTTGGTCACGGCGCCGGAAGAGGAGATTGTCCACCTCGTCTCGTAGTCGACCTATTCCGTCACTTTCACCAGGACAGCGGTGATATTGTCCGTTCCGCCGGCGGCGTTGGCGCCATCGATCAGAGCGTCAGCGATCTCCTGCAGGCTGCCCGTCGGTCTGGACACGATCTCCTTGATAGCCTCGTCGGTCAGCATCCCACTGAGCCCGTCCGAGCAGAGAAGGAAGATGTCGCCCGGCTGCATCGAGTCGTTGTACGTGTCGGCCTCCACGTTGCTCTCGGTGCCCAGCGCACGGGTCAGAATGTGCGACAATGGGTGGTCCCGGGCCTGCTCGGGCGTCAGCGCGCCGCGATCCACCTGCTGCTGCACAACGGTATGGTCTCGCGTGACCTGGCTGAGCACGCCATCCCGCAGCAGGTAACCCCGGCTGTCGCCGACCTGATTGATGAGGTAGCCGTTCTCGGGCACCATCGTCAGCAGGGTGAGCGTGGTGCCCATGCCCCGCTTCTCGGGCTCGCTGTCAGCCCGTTCCAGGATCACCCGATTCGCCTCGGCGATGAGCTCGATCGCCCGACGCTCCAGCTCAGCACCGCCGAGGCCCTCCTCGATCGCCCGGCTGACACCCGGACCAACCGTCTCCGCGACGATCTTACTGGCCACCTCACCGGCGACGTGGCCACCCATGCCGTCGGCCACGATGAACACGCCCCGCTCTCCGTCAGCGAATAACGAGTCCTCGTTGCCTTGCCGGACCTTGCCGATGTCGCTCTTACCCGCGTATATCCACTTCATTGGACCTCCGCCCATCAACACTCCAAGGGCTCACAAACTAGCCAATCAGGTACCCGAATTTCAATGATGCCCGCCTTCGCGATCCCCGGCACTCCCCGGCGCTTCCCCCCGCGGCTGCGCTTGCGGAACCCCGCGGCCCGACCGCACGTTGGGCCAGAGCGATGACCGATGACATCTTGAGCGCCGCGCCCGGAGTGGCAACCCCTCAGCCGGGGCCGGCCGTCGAATCCGCACCTCTGGTGCCGCTGGTCAACCTGGACTACCTCTGGTTCCAGGTGGCGGGCACCGTATGCAACCTGCGCTGCACTCACTGTTTCATCTCCTGCGCCCCCGACAACCACAGCTTCTGGTTCCTCGACCTCGACACGGTCCGGGCCCACCTTGACCAGTCGAAGGCATGGGGCGTCAAGGAGTACTATTTCACCGGCGGCGAGCCGTTCATGAACAGGGACCTGCTGCCGATGCTGGAGGAAACGCTGGCCATCGGCCCGGCAAGCGTGCTCACCAACGCGACTCTCATGTCTCGGAAAACAGTGCGCCGTCTAGCCGAGATCGATGCCGCCTCTCCCTTCTCGCTGGAGCTCCGGGTCAGCGTGGACGGTCCGTCCGCGGCGACCAACGACCCGATCCGGGGCGAAGGGATGTTCGAGCGCGCCATGCAGGGAGTCGGCCGCCTGGTCGAGCACGGCTTCTTGCCCATCATCACGGCCGCTCAGGTTTGGGGCGCGCACGAGGATGAGGGGATCTATCAACAGTTCGTTGAAGCCCTCCACAAGGTCGGCTACGACCGGCCGCGAATCAAGATCCTGCCTGCCCTGCGCATCGGCCGCGAGGCGTTACGGTCACACGGCTACTCCGATACGGAGATTGTGACTTCCGCCATGATGGAGGACTACGACGTCACGCAGCTGCTCTGCTCCAGCGGACGCGTCGTTACCAGCCGCGGGATCTACGTCTGCCCGATCCTCATCGATGAGCCGGACGCGCGCCTGGGCGACAGCCTAAATGAGTCGGCGCGGCCCTATGCGCTGAGCCACCGCGCCTGCTCCACCTGCTGGGCGAACGGCGCCATCTGCACCAACTTCAGCGGAGTCGGGCAAGAACGATGAGCGAAGCCGCGGTCGGCCAGGCCTACTCACGCATCGCCGCGTTCGGCGGGATCTACTCCAATCATCACGCGCTGCGGGCGGTGATCGATGACGCGCGCGCGCGCGGAGCGGAAGCTCTATTCTGCCTGGGCGACCTGGGCGCGTTCGGCCCGCATCCCGATCGAGTGTTTCCGGTCCTGCTGGAGAACGATGTCTTTACGATCCGGGGCAACTACGACGATTCCATCGCTCGTGGCCTGGGCGACTGCCAGTGCGGCTACACCGATCCCCGGGATAACTATTTCGCCCGGATCTCCTATCGCTACACTATCGACAACACCAGTCATCAGTGGCGCGAGTGGCTGGGCGAACTGCCGGAGCATCGTCGTCTTCGTCTCGGCGAGCAGAGGGTACTTCTCTGTCACGGCAGCCCACGGCGCATGAACGAGTTTCTCTGGGAATCGACCACGCCGAATCATTTCCTGGAGAAACTCTGCGACGACTACGACGCAGACGTCATCCTCTGCACCCACACCGGGCTTCACTGGAGCCGCAGACTCTCCCGGGGTCGGCTCTTCGCCAACGTCGGCGCCGTCGGCCGGCCGGCCAACAACGGACGCACGGAAATCTGGTACGCGATGGCGTCAGCGGAAAGCGGCGCTACCGAGATCGAGCTTGTGCCCGTCTCCTACGACCACAAAGCCCTCGCCGGCCAGATGGCCGAGGAGAGCCTGCCGCAGGAGTTCATCGAGACGATCCGCACCGGATGGTGGACCACCTGCAACGAGGTACTGCCGGCGAAAGAGCGCCGCCGCGGAAGGTACTAGGGAAGCGAACGCCCAACACCGGTTCAATCCCCCCTCTAGCCTCGCCGCCGGGCTCCGCCGCTCCGCCCGGCGCCCGAGCTCCTGCTCCGCTGATAGCTCTGGGTCCGCTGAGTGCCTCGCTGACGGGCCTGGTACTCGCGGTTGAGCTGCTGGTTCCGGCTGCCGCTCGACTGCCGTGTCGAGGGTTGCGACCGGTCGCGCGATGGCTGTTGCCTATTCGCGTCGCGCTGGCGATTCGCGTCACGCTGGCGGTCCTGGGTAGTCGAGCGGTCAGCCGAGCTCCAGTTCTGCTGGTCGCGCAACTGATAGCTGCCGTCCTGATTCCGCCGGTAGACGTTTCCGTCCCGGTCCGT
>JAZGAL010000196.1:0-12840 GCA_036475815.1 Gemmatimonadota bacterium | reverse complement strand
ACTCGTGGCGACGGTTGGTGGCGTTCACCGATCCCATGTTGACTATCCACGCCGACGGACGTATCGAACTCCGGGGCAACCTGCCTGGCCGGGCTGAGCAGTGGGCCGCCTATGTCACTGAGGAGGGACTGCCCGAGGGGTGGGAACCTGAAGGAGAACCTGAGGCGGGCAGCGCCGCGGATGCCCCCACCATGTCGCACTCTTCCAGAAGAAGGCAACGGCGGTGATGGGCGCGAGCTGGACTATGGCACCGTAGGCGGCCAGCAGCAGCGCGACCAGGGACAACTGTGTTTTCACCGCCGTGTAGTAGGCGGCGATCCCGACGATCACGGCGACGACGCGGATCAACGTGCGGCGGTCATGATCGCTTAGCTTCGGGTCGAAGACCTTGCGGTGCATGTCCTGCACGTAAATGGATGCGGCGGCGTGCAGCATCGCATCTCCGGTGGACATGCTCGCCGCCAACGCGCCGGCGCAGAAGAGCCCCACCACAACAGGCGCGATGTTCGTCTGAAGGATCATGTGGGGCAGGATGAAGTCGGCGGACGGCGGCTTCGGCTCGAAGAGCACGCCGGCGAAGGCGATGAAGAAGAGCGGCAATAGGAACAGCAGGAACGTCGGGTAGAAGACCATCGTCAGCTTGATGGTGTCATCGTTCTTCGCGGCGAACGCCTTCATAAACAGGTGGGGCCACATCGTGACGCCGATGGCACTCACGACGATCGCCGACGAGTAGGCTCCCCAACCCCACGGCGCGCCGTTCGCGTCGAGCCCGGGCGCCGTGAGCAGCTCGGGCCGCAGCTCGGCCAGGCGCTCGAACATCGGGCCGACCCCGCCGTACAGATGATTTGGCAGCCAGATGCCCAGCGTCCAGGCGATCAGCAGCATGAAGATCCCCTGGAACGTGTTGGTCCAGCCGATGCCGAGCACGCCGCTCTTCAGGACGTAGATCATGACCACGACGTAAGCGGCCAGCGCGCCGGCCCAGATGGGGACGTGCCCGTCGGTCACCGCGTTGAAGACGATTCCGGCGCCCTTCATCTGCAGCGCGATGTAAGGGATGAAGGCGACGATCGAGACGACGGCGATGAGCACGGAGAGCGTGGTGCTCCGAAAGCGGCCTGAGAGCAGCTCGGCCTGCGTAACATAGCCGTAGGCACGACCGACGCGCGCCACCCAGGGCCCCAGAAAGTACCAGGGGGCGAACCCGAGGAGCCCGTACGACAGGACGTAGAACGCGGCACCGCCGCGACTGTAGGCCCAGCCCGGCATGCCGAGGAAGGCGAAGGCGCTGAACATCATGGCGCCCATCACGAAGTACATGACCAGCAGGCCGAAGCCGCGGTCGCCGGCCACGTACCCGGTCACCGTGTCGCTCGCCTTGCGGCCCGACACCCAGCCGATGATCAGCGTCAGCGCCAGGTATCCCGCCGTGACCAGCGTGACGACAACCCAGCGTTCCATCACTCGCCTCCAGCCTGGGGGGGAGACGATCGCGGGTCGCCGGAATCACCGGGCTCGGTACTCCTGCTCTTCTCCCAGAGGAAGACACCTGCAAGGACGAAGATAGCGCCGCAGATCCAGAGGACCTGCCAGAACATCGAGAAGGGGATACCGAAGACGAAGGGCCGGATGCGATCGAACGGCACGTAACCCGGGTAGGTCACGAAGAAGAGCATAGCCAGGTAGTACAGGACGGCCAGGGTCGGGATCAGGCGACTTCGCATGCTCTATTGGTAGTTGAACACCGCGTCTGAACGTCGAATTTCGGTGTTCGTCTCTACCGCCCCTTGAACTCCGGCTTCCTCTTCTCCAGGAACGCGGCCACGCCGTCCTGCATGTCCTCGGTGGAGAAGAGCAGGCCGAACCACGCCTTCTCGAAGCGGAGGCCGGCGTCGAGCGGCATCTGCCAGGCGGCACGTATGCTCTCCTTGGCGGCCTGAAGTGAAGCCGGGCTCTTCTCTGCGATCTTCGCGGCCAGAATCATGGTCCGTTGCTTGAGCTCGTTCTGAGGAACGACCTCGTCCACCAGCCCGATCTTCTCGGCTTCCTCCGCACCGATGATGTCGCCGGTGTAGATGAGCCGCATGGCCTTGCCTTGGCCGATGAGGCGCGGCAGCCGCTGGGTGCCGCCGCCGCCGGGGATCAGCCCCAGGTTGGTCTCCGGCTGGCCGAGCTTCGCCGTCTCGCTGGCGATGCGGATGTCGCAGGCCATGGCGACCTCGCAGCCGCCGCCGAGGCAGAAGCCGTTGATCATCGCGATGATCGGCTTCGGGAAGCGCTCCAATGCCGAGTAGATGTCGCCGGTCTGTATGTACTGGTACCCTTCCACGCCGGACTTCCCCTTGAACTCGGCGATGTCCGCGCCGGCGATGAACGCTTTGTCGCCGGCCCCTGTCAGGATGACAACCCGGACGTCGTCGTCCTGACGCAGCTGCTCCAGCGCCATTGCGATCGAGACGCGCACCTCGGGGTTGAGGGCGTTCAGTTTGTCCGGCCGGTTCACGGTTATGATTCCGACCCGGTCCGATTTCTCGATGAGTACCACCGCAGCATCTGCCATATCGATGTTCCTCCCTCTACTCTTTGTCCCACTTGTAGAAACCTTCACCGGTCTTCTTACCCAGCTTGCCTTCCGAGACGAGCCGCTTGAGCGTTTCCGACGGCTTGAACAGATCGTTGCCGGTCTCGCGGTACATGTACTCCGCGATGGCCAGGCGAACGTCGAGTCCAACCAGGTCACCGAGCTTGAACGGCCCCATCGGGTGCCCGTAGCCGAGCTCCATGGCGATGTCGATGTCCTCGGCGCTGGCCACTCCCTCATCGAGCATGCGAGTGGCCTCGAGGCTCAGGCTCAGCCCGAGCCGGGTCGTTGCGAAACCGGGCGAGTCTTTGACGACGATCGGCGTCTTGCCCATCGCCATGCCGGCCGCTCTCGCGGCCTCCAGAACGGGCTCCTCCGTGTAGCCGGTGCGGACGAGCTCCAGCAGCTTCATGATGTGGACCGGGTTGAAGAAGTGCATGCCGAGCACCTGGCCGGGTCGATTAGTGGCCTCCGCGATCCTGGTGACGCTGAGCGATGACGTGTTCGTGGCCAGGATAGCGTGGGCCGGGGCAGCCGCATCGAGCTTCGCGAAGATTCCGCACTTGAGGTCGATGTCTTCCGGGGCGGCTTCGATGACCAGGTCGGCGCCGTCTGCCGCTTCGCTCAACTGCGTGGTGGTGGAGATGGCGGCCAGCGCGCGGTCGCGAACCTCCGGCTCGACCTTGCCGATATCCACGCCTTTCTCGAGGTTCGCCCGGATGCGGTCGACGGCCCTGTGGAGGATCGCCGGGTCCACATCGTACAGGGTCACCGCGTAACCCACCATGGCTGCCACCTGCGCAATCCCGTTACCCATGGTGCCCGAGCCGACCACGCCGATCCGCTTGATCTCCAGCGTCCGTTCGCTCATAGATCCTTTCCGAACTGTGGCTCCCGCTTCTCGACGAAAGCGGTGATCCCTTCGATGCCGTCGCGAGAGAGGCCGCACTGCAGCTGCGCGTCGAGCTCGTAGTCGAGCATCTCCTCCATGCCGGCGTCCGGGCTGCGGTAGATCGCCCGCTTGGCGAGCCTGAGCGCGAGCTGCGGCTTCGCCGCCAGCATCCGCGCCAGTTTCTCCGTCTCCTCAGCGAGTTCGTCGTGCGGCACCACGCGGTTGAAGATGCCTAGCCTGTGCGCTTCCTGCGCCGGGATCATCTCACCGGTGAAGAAGAGCTCGGCTGCCGCAGCCGTCCCGGCCAGACGGGGCAGGAAGTAGGTGCCGCCCCAATCCGGGTGCAGACCCACACGGTTGAACGTCTGCCCGAAGGAGGCGCGGTCGCTGGCGATACGGATGTCGCAGGCCAGAGCGAGGTTCGCACCGGCGCCGGCAGCCGGCCCGTTCACGGAGGCGATCACCGGCTGCGGAGCGTTGCGTATCGAGGTCACCACGGCGCGGCCCGCGTTCACCAGGTCACGCAGACCTCCTTCGTCCCGGCTGTCGACGATCTCTTTCAGGTAGGTAACATCGGCGCCGGCACAGAAGCCGCGGCCCGCCCCGGTGATCACGATCACGTGCACATCGTCGCGCTCGCTCAATTCCTGCACGGCGGCAGCGGTCTCCTGACGCATCCGGTTCGCGAAGGAGTTCAGCACCTCGGGACGGTTCAGCGTGAGGGTACCGATGCCGTCCTCGACCTGCAGCAGGATGTCCTTGTAGCTCAAGGCCGGAACCTCCAGGTTACTGCATGGAAACGAGCCGGGGGATAGGATGCCGGTCGCCGTACGCTCCGGCAAGACCTGCCGGGCGCTCGAGGGCGCATGATTGGGCGTCGCCGGCTAAGATCCCGCGGCGGTTGACCCGTGCCAGGAAGGGGGATCGGTGGGTACACGTGTGATGGCTGTGGGGCTTCTGGCCACAATCGCAGCGTTCGCTGCGCGCCCGGCTGAATCCGTGGCTCAGAACACCCGGCAGTTCCCGAGCTGGGGTATCGAGTACGACATGCCGCCCGACTGGTATGTGGCGCAGACGGCAGGCCGTATGCACGTGCTCAGCTCGAGGTCGGAAACCGGGTCCATCTTCATCGCGCCCGGGCTATACGAGGATTTGGATGACGTGCTGCTGGATCTCGACGCGTTCGCCCAGATGGCGAATCTGATCGGTGAGCCGGTCGAGGGGCCTACCGAGGCGATCATCGCCGGATATCCGGGGGTGTTTGCGGCCTACGATGGGAACAGCAGGTCCGGTGACCCTGTTCGAGCCCGCCTGGCCGCGGTCTTTACCGAGTACGGCACCGGGGTTGTCGTTCTCGGCTTGACGACGCCCGACTGGTACCCGGTCCTGAGGGAGACGATCGACCGAATAGCGATGAGCGTCGCCGCGCGCCCGCCCGAGATCGACCAGCAGGTAGTCGAGGCGCTAGCCGGAACGTGGGCCAACTACCGTACCGGGAAGCCTCCCAGCGACGACGTCCCGGGCGAGAGGCCTCCCGGTATCGACGATCTCTTCGAGTTCGACGGTATCGAGACGTTCGTCTGGAAGTCGGCGATCTACCTCGCCGCGGAAGCGCGGGGCCGCATCGATGATCCCTCGCTCGCCGGTCAGGAGAGCGACCACGGAAGGTACACGGTCATCGGCCGCAGACTGATCTTCAAGGGCCAAAGTGGACAGCGGTCCGTGGCCCTGGAACTGCAGGGCGATCGGCTACGAGTCGGCGAGCGGACATACTTCCGAAAGCAGTAGCCCGCTCAGGGCTAAGGGCTACTGCCCGACGCTCGACCTCAGCCGCGTGCTCGCGGGCAGGGCTTCTTCCGTCATAGAGCCAGTCGATCTACGTTAGGCGTTCAGCGTGCGCAGTCATTTCTCTCTACGGGCGAGGTGGACAAGACGATGAGCACGGTGGCAATCATTGGCGCTGGGATGATGACCAAGCCCATGGTGGACTATTTCATCGAGAAGTGTGGGTACGAGGTCATCGTGGCGAACAGGACGCTTTCCAAGGCGGAGAAGGTGATCGCCGGCAGACCACAGGGGAAAGCGGTCCACTGGCCGGTCGATCGGACGGACGTACTGGACGGTGTCATGGCGGAAGCGGATCTGGCGATCAGCATGGTACCGAAGCCGCTGCACATCCATGTTGCGCGAGCGTGCCTGCGCCAGGGAAAGAGCATGCTCACCACGTCGTACGAGATTCCCGAGCTGGTCGCCCTGGATCAGGAGGCGAAAGAGAGGGGCATCCTGATTCTCAACGAGCTGGGCGAAGTCCCGGGCATGGATCACTTCGGGACTCAACTTCTCCTGGAAGAGACGAGGGAAGAGGGCGGCAAAGTCGTCAGCCTGAGCTCCTACGGGACCGGGCTTCCCGCCTTCGAGTTCAACCGAAACCCCATGGGCTACAAGTTCTCGTGGGATCCTCGAACGGTCTTCGTGGCGGCACAGACCGCGGCTGCGTACTTCGTCAACGGAAAGAAAATCGAGGTGCCGGGCGATCGGCTCTTCGAGCATTTCTGGCTGATCGATATCAAAGGAACCGGCACGTTCGAGTCGTATCCCAATAAAGATGTCGAGAAGTACATGAAACCGTTCGGGCTGCCCGCCGATGTCTCGTTCTATCGGGGGCTGCTGCGGTTTTCCGGCTACTGCAACAACATGCGGAACATCCAGGCCCTCGGCCTCATGGAGTCGGAGCAGGAAAAGGATCTCGCCGGCATGACCTACAGGGATTTCATGGCCTCGTTGGTCGGCGCCACGTCGACCGAGGCGCTGGAGTCGGCTGTCGCCGGATATCTCGGGGTGGATGACAATGCTGACATCATCCACCGGCTGAAGTGGCTGGGCCTCTTTGATGGGCAGCCCGTTCCGATCTCTAAGGGAACCAACCTCGATGTGCTGCTGGATCGTATGCTCGCGAGGATGTCGTACGAGCCGTACGAACGGGACATGATCATTCTTCACATCGACGTTCTGGCGGAGTTTCCGGACGGTCGGCGTGAGCGGAAGCTCGCCACCATGCGCGTGGAGGGGATCCCCTACGGCGACTCCGCGATGTCCCGGGCCGTGGCGCTGCCCGCGGCCGTGGCCGCGCGCCTTGTGTTGGAGGGTGCAATCACGGAGACCGGGGTGCTCATGCCGCCGACGCTCCCCTCACTCTACAAGCCCGCTCTGGAGGAGCTGGCCACCTACGGCTTCGAGTTCAAGCGCGAAACGCTGCCGGCCTAGCGGCTCCTTTCAAGAAGTTCCGCCGGGTGGGCGGCATGCGTGCCGATCAGTCGGCCTGGTCGGTGGCGAGCTCTCGTTCGTCGCCGCGAAGGTGCTCTGTCCGCAGGCAAATTCTCGGAAACGGGATGACCTCGTTCCACCCGTCTGCGGGCGCGTCCGGGTGCTCCTCTGTAAGCTTGCGGCAGGCCCGGGCGTGCGAGAGCAGCGACCCCACGTCCACGCCCAGGTAGGCGGGGCTGAACCGCCGGAGAAACCGCTCCGCCTTCGCGAGCTGTGCCCGAATCCCATGGGGATTCCCCCTCTGAACGTGGACGAAGGCGCTGGCGTAGAGGATCAGCCCGTGGTAGAAGTCGCTATCGGTCTCGCGCCAGGACCCCTCGAGCACCTCGTGACTCGCCCAGAACGCCTCTTGATTGAAGAGCTCCACGAAGGCTTCGAGCGGGGCGGGGAACGGAGTGGGACTGGCACTCATGGTGGACTAAAGCTTGGTCTGCCGACGCTAGTCTTGATCGAGGAGCTTCTTGTGGCTCCAGGCGTGATGTAGGGCGAAACCCGCGAAGGAGTCGTAGCGCCAGAGCTCGCGAGCCGTCTCCCGCATGACACCCCGGAGCTGAGTGACGCCGAGGTCGGCGAAGCTGAGCTTGTCGCCGGGAACGGAGGTGCTCTTCGAGATGGGCCACCAGAAAGTGGCATGGGGATCCACTCCTCGCTGCCGGAGCCAGCCGGCCAGTTCATCCAGAGTCCCGTCTTGCTCACCCCTCTCCGCCGCACGGACAAGGATGACCAGGGTCGAATCGTCCTTCGCTGCCATCGCCTCCAGTCCCTGCTCGGGAAGCTGCATCGGGAGACCCGCGCGCGCCGTTCCACCGAAGTCGAGCAGCTCCTCGTCCGGGAGCGGCGAAGTCTCCAGCCCGATGAGCACCGGCTTCCCCTGCGAGGCGGCGTAGGCCAGCTCGCCCTCGGCGTGGCGGACGGTGCCATCGGCGCCGAAAGCCGTAGTCCGGTAGTCCATGATGGTCAGCTCGTCCACGAGGTCGATCACGTGATGGCTGGCCGGCTTCCGGACGCCGCCGAATTCCACCGTGACCGGCTCATAGGTGTACTCGTTGGGGGCATCGTACCAGAAAGGGATGTCCACGCCGTAGGCCAGCCCGGCTTCCCGGGCCCGGCGCGCGCTCTCGGCCACGAGCTCCAGATAGCCTTGCAGGATAATCTCGCGGCGCGGCCCGTTGAAACCCGGTAAGAGGTAGGGCTCGATGTCGTAATGGAACCCGTAGAATCGCTCCTCAGGTCTCGACCCTCGATTGTAGCGTATCACGTTATCGATGGTCCGCAGCAAAGCCGGGTGATAGGCGGGAAGGGCGTAGTCCTTGAACCCGTCGAGCGCGTAAACCTCGACCCCGATTCGATTCAGATCGGTAAGTAGCGGCCTGAGCCGCTCGTCCACTTCGAGTCCGCCTTCGGGAAGCCGTTCGCCCGGCGGGCCGGGCAGCTGCAGGAAGACGCGATCGAATTCCTCCTCGTCGAGGTAACCGAGCAACTCCTCGCGCTGGCCCGAGTCGTCCAGCAGCTCGGCCGTGTTCCAGACCCATGTGGCCTTGACCAGCGGTCGGACGGCCAGGTCCGGCTCCGGCGGCCGCTCGGGCAGTGGGGGAAGCGGAGCGGCCTGCAGCGAGAACGCCAGTGAACCGATATAGAGCTGGCCGGCCCCCGCGCCCACGGCCTCGAATACGACGGAGGCCAGGAAGGAACGGCTGATGCGCGTCGGCAGGCGGTCCAAAGGCACCACGGCTTGTTGCCACCAGGTCTCTACCTGTCCGCTGGTAAGGAAATCACCCAGCTCTCCGATCGCGAAGGCGTCTTCCTTCTGCTCCCACTCGGCGTCGGCGAACTTGAGCAGAAGCCGCTCGCCGCCTCGCGCGCCACGCACCCAGAAGCTGAACACGGAGAATGGACGCGCATCGAGGTAGCGTCGCTCGGCCGGGTGGACCGTGTAGTCGAAGAGGTGGACCCAGACTCCGCAATAACTCCCCGCTTCTTTCCGATAGGTCAAGCGCAGCGCCCGTCGGCCATCCGGGACCGCGGCTAACGTGGTGCGCGCCTGGGAGGGCGGGCGCTGAAACGAGCTGAAGTAACCGCCCACCAGGTTTCGGCTTCCGGAATCGAAGTCGGCGACGACCAGCGTGTTGCCGCTGAAGACCGGCGTCGCGCTGATGAAGCGGCCCGAGTAGAAGGGCGGGGGTTCGTCGGTCAGGAAATAGACCGCCAGGCGCGGACCGGAGCTTTCATGTATCAAGCTTACCTGGCCCCGGCGGATCCGGGATGGCTCCTCCAGCCCCCAGTCGGGGAGAAACACGAGCGCCGCCGGCATTTCGGGCTGCGGCTGGCCGGCCGGCTCGAGGGCCGTCAGGGCCGCGGCGAGGGCCAGCGCCGGAAGGCTCCACGCCGTGACCGTCATCGATTTCACGCGAGTCTCACCTCCTGATCGCCGGCCCAAATCTCCTTCAATCGCCTGTCACATGAAACTGCAGCTCTCGATGCGGCGGCTGGGATGCTGAGCGGGAACAGGCGGGCGTAGACCCGGGCGACCCATATTGTCTCAGTCGCCACGTAGTCTTATGATGCGGCGCGATCCTGCCCCAGCCGGTACTCCACAACAGGAAGAGCGTGATGGACTTCAAGGAAGTCAAGATCCCGGAAGGTGATCTCATCGAGTTTCGTGACGGCCAACTGATCATCGGCGACCACCCGATCATCGGCGTGCTGCGCGGCGACGGGATCGGCCTGGATATAACTCCAGTGATGCGGAAGGTCGTGGACACGGCGGTGGCGAAAGCGTACGACGGCAAGCGCGGCATCGCCTGGTGCCCGCTCTACGCGGGCCTGGAGGGGCTGCACCACTATGGCAGCGAATTCCCCGAGGAGACGGTAGAGGCCATCCGCTTCCTGCGGGTCGCCATCAAGGGACCCTTCACAACTCCCATCGGTGAGGAGACCTACGTCTGCCTGTACTGCGCCCATCAACAATACCATCCTGGAACCTGCGACAAGTGCGGCAAGGACGACGGCGTGGCGGAGCGCTTCCGCTCCATCAACGTCCGCTTCCGCCAGCACCTGGACCTGTTCGCCTGTGTTCGGCCCATCCGCTACTTCGAGGGCGTGCCGGCGCCCAACAAGTACGCGGACAGGGTGAACTTCATCATCTACCGGGAGAACACCGAGGACGTATACGCCGGCTACGACTTTGAGGCCGGCAGCGACATGGCCCTGTCCATCATCCAGCTGATCAAGGAGAAGACCGGTCGTGAGATCCGCTCGGATTCCGGGATCGGGGTGAAACCGATGTCCGTGTTCGGCACTGAACGCCTGGTCCGCAAGGCGTTGCAGTGGGCGGTGACCCAGAACCTCCCGTCGGTGACGCTGGTGCACAAGGGCAACATCATGAAGTTCACCGAGGGCTCTTTCGCCAAGTGGGGCTACGAGCTGGCCGAGAGGGAGTTCGGCGATGTCACGATCACGGAGAAGAAACTGTGGGATGAGCTGGACGGGGTGATGCCCGAAGGGAAGATCCTCATTAAGGACCGCATCGCCGACTCGATCTTCCAGCAGATTCAGACCCGGCCGGAGGAGTACAGCGTTCTCGCCCTGCCCAACCTGAACGGCGACTACGTGTCAGACGCCGCCATCGCGCTGGTGGGCGGCCTGGGGCTGGGGCCCGGCGCCAACATGTCCGACGAGGTGGCTCTCTTCGAGGCGACCCACGGCACCGCTCCCAAGTACACCGGCATGGACAAGGTGAACCCGGGCTCGCTGATCCTCTCGGCGGTGATGATGCTCAACCACATGGAGTGGAACGAAGCGGCCGATCTGATCATCGCCGGCTTGGAGCAGTCCATCAAGGACAGCCACGTGACCTACGACCTGGCGCGATTGATGAAGCGCGAGGGTCGCAAGGACGTGAACGAGCTGTCGTGCTCCGGGTTCGGGGAGGCGATTATCGAGAGGATGTAGGATTCGGCTCCAGCTCGGCGAGCCTGTCTCGCGCCTGACGGGCGGGCTTGTAAGCGGGATCGGCATCGGACCAGACCGCGAGCGCGGCCCTCAGGTGCTCGACCGCCTTGTCCCGATCTCCCATGTCGGAGTAGACGAGGGCGATCTCGTAGTGCGCCAGCGGGTTGAAGGGGCGGATATCGAGTACACGCTTCAGGTGTGCCTCAGCCTCATCGAGTCTGCCGAGCTTTCTGGAGCAGCGGCCGATATCCCTGTTGGGGCGGGTCTCTTTGGGCTCCAGCTCCAGCGTCCTCCTATAGCTCACAATCGCCTGCTCGCAATCGCCGCGGATCTCGAGCACGCGACCCTGCGCATAAACGATCAGGGATCTTACGTTCTCGATCCCGAACGCTTCGATGAAGCGCTCGAGCCCTGCGATGGCCATCTCCATCGAGTCCGCATCCTCCAGCTCCAGGTAGATCACCATCTGACCCAGCGACAGCAGCACGTCAAACGGTGGTGAAAGCTGACCGGCGATGGAAGCGAGCGTATCGCGAGCCGCCTCCGTTCGGCCCGCAATGACGTAGGTGTCGAGGTCCTGGAGCTTCAGCTGCAGCAGGTTGAAGGGGCCCTGGTATTTCTCGAGCTCCGTCCACCTGAGATGCATGCGGTCGACGGCCGTGGCCGGTTGCCCCCTCAACCGGTAGTAGGACCCGAGCGCTCCATAGACCTGCGCGCGCTGTTCAGGCGTCACGCTGGCAGCGAGCGCCTCATCGTAACCTTCCAGCGCGCGCGGGAAGCGGCCCAGGTCCCTGTCCACATCCGCGAGCCGCGTCAGCGCGACAACGTTGTCGGGGTCGATGACCAGCGCCTTCTCATATTGCTGCTTGGCCGCCTCGTGCGCTCCCAGCAGCCTGTCCAGGTTGCCGAGCTTGAGGAAAGACCAGGGATCGGTTGGCGCCTTTTTCGCGTATTGCTGATAGTAATCTCGCGCCGCCTCGAATTCGCCCTGGGATTCGAGCAGATCCCCGATACCCAGGAGCGCGTCGACGCGACCGGGATCGAGCTCCAGGACTCTCTGCAAGGCAGAGATCGCTCTTTCCCTTTCTCGCTTTATGCCGTAGAACTGGGCCAGCATGAGATGGGCCTGGATGTCGTGCGGAAACAGCTCGGCATACATCCCCGCGGCGACCAGTGCCTTTTCTATGTCCTGCCTGATAACCCAATAGTAGATGGTCTTGACCTCGAACTGGACACGTTCGGGTAGGCTGTAGAGCAGCCGCATGGCATCCTCCAGAGCCTCTTGGCCGTTCTCCGTGTCGTTCAGGTAAAAATAGACGCTCCACAGAAGGACGTGTGCCATCGCGAACTGTGGATCCTCCCTGACGGCACCCTGCAGATGCCCGAGACTAGTCTCCCAGTCCGCCTCGACTAAACGCGCGTATACACCGTCCACAAAGGATCGATAAGCGGGCAGGGAAGAGGTCAGCAGCTCGGACACCGGCAGATCCTTCGCCTCCTCGATGTACTGCGCGGGAGTCTCCAGGTCATGCTTGAGCTGGGTTGTCATCTCGTCGACAAGCTCGAGCAGGTCGTCGCCGGTGAAGGTGCGCTCCTTGACGAGTCGGCCGCGACGCGTCTCGTAGAGTGACGAGGTCAGCACCAGCCGGCCCGCCTCCTCGGAAACCGACCCGGCGACGAAATAGCCCAGATGCAGGTTGTCCGCGATCTCGCGCTTGAGCCCCGGCGGCACGTCGAGCCCGTCCTGGAAACCCTCCTCTTTCAGCCGCTGGAGCGTGATACCCGAATCTCGGACATCGATGAAGAGGTCCTGCTGGAGGTCGAACTCGAGGGTCCATGGAACTCCGTACTGCAGCCAGTCGAGGGCGGTGTCGCCCGAAATATTGTCGAAATAGTAGGTCGTCAGGCTTTTTCTGAATTCGCTCTTGGGTATGATCCGCTCGACGAGTTCACCGGTCTCATCCTCCATCGTCACCGACTCGGTTGCAGCCCCGAGGTCCTTGCCGCCAAAGGCCACGAGCAGGAAAACGGCGGCGAGCACCAGATTAAGTGGAATGCCGATCGTCTCGAACCGGGTCCAACGGTCTGC
>JAZGAL010000195.1:0-8796 GCA_036475815.1 Gemmatimonadota bacterium | reverse complement strand
GATCATGGCGGCCGGCACCCTCTGGCTGGCTACCGTCCGATTTCGCAGAACCGTGACGATGTAAGGCCGAAAACATGGCCGCCTGATTAGAATGATCGCTACGTGATAGCCCCCAGGTACCTGAGGTTTCCCCTGGATCGCGCCGGGTGGACTGGTTGTCCTGGGTGCCGTGATCATAACGCGCTTTGCGGCGGACTCGGTATGCCGCCGTCGCCTTCCTGCTTCCAGTGACCTTGGCTCTCCAATCGCTGCTGAAGGATCGGGGTGTCCTCACGGCGAGAGGGCTCGGCCAGCTGTTCTTGGTCTTGTTGCAGCCGTTCGCCGTTTCGCTGCTCCTCGAGTCTCGCCCGCAGGCTGTCGCGAGATTCTTCGGGCGCATGCTCGCCTCGCCCGGCCTTGCCGGCTGGACGGCGATCCCGCCGCCGGCACTGCTGGCCCTTGCGGGCGGCTACCGGAAGCACTCGCCGGGCTGGGGGGCCGCTACAGCATCGCCATGGTCGATGTCGATCGTTTCAAGAAGTTCAACGATCGGCATGGGCACGATGTAGGCGACCAGGTGCTGCGCATGGTCGCCAGTCGCCTGAAGCGTGTCTCGGGTGGCGGCCGCGGCCGCCCTCGCAAGAAGCCGGCGAACGGGAGACCGAAAAAGACGCGCGCCCGCGGGAAACTGGCCGTGACGGTGAGCATCGGGGTGGCCGAGCATAGCGGTGTGAACCCGACAGCCGCGGACGTGTTGAAGGCGGCGGACAAGGCTCTGTACCGCGCGAAGAGAGGCGGGAGAAACCGGGTGAGTGTTTGATCGAACACCGCACACCACACAACCTCGTCTCCTATCTGGTATGCAACTCAACGATGTCCCCGTTCACCAGAACGTGGTCCTCGCCAACCCGCTGGCCTTGAAAGCGGCCTGATGTGCCCCACAGCCGTCCGTAGCGCAGGTTGGCCAGGATCTCCTTGTGGATCTTGCCGGCCAGATCGCCGACGGTGCTGCCCACGGGCAGAACGAACGGCACGCCCAGGTCGGCCTCTTTGTGCGGTTGCTTCGTGAACACTCGGATGATCTGCATGACGTCGAACAGCGCCCGCTTGAACTCCTCCAGCCCACTGTCTTCCAGGATCGAGATGGCGCAGATCGGGAAGCGATCGCCGAACAGCGTCTCGAGCTCGATCAGCACATCGGCGGCGCTCGGCGTCTCGCGCTTGTTGGCCAGCAGCAAGGTCGGAATGCAAACCTCGAAGCCTTCCCGCTCCTCCGGTACCTGGCCGATCAGCACCACGTCGCGGGCCTCCATCGCATCAATGATGAACGCTGTCGCCTCGGCAGCGTGGCTATCCGCCAGGTCGGCGAGCAGCAGGCAGGCATCGGCGCGGCGGGCAAGCTCCGGTATCCAGCCGACGTCGAAGTCCTCCGACCAGGCCGGCGAGTCGATCAGCTGGATCTGAATGTTCTCGAACGGCATCATCGCCGGGATCGGCGTCTGGGTCGTGAACGGATATTCGGCCACACGCACGTCAGCGTGGGTTACCCGGGCGATGAGCGCTGATTTCCCGGCGTTGGCCGGCCCGATCACCGGAACCTGGCCGGCTCCCACCTTCTCGATCACCCACATCGGCGCCTGCCGGGTGGACGGCGTCTTCCTGGTCTGGTCCTTGAGCTGTGAGATGCGCCGCTTGATGTCCGCCTGGAGCTTGTCGGTGCCTTTGTGCTTGGGCATCACGGCGAGCATCTCGCGCAAGGCCTCGAGCTTCTCCTCGCTCGCGTTGGCCTGCCGGTAACGCTTCTCGGCCGTGTGATAGGCGGGTGTCAGATTAGCGGGCATGACGCTTATTGTCGGCGCTAGTCCTCTATTCTCTCGCTCCCCTATGAAGCTGTCGCGGCGGCCTGCGGCTGGCAATATGTGTCGCGTTGCCCACGCGATAGCGACTGCCTATCATCTCTGTGTTGCCAAGTCCCGACCCAAAGAGGATAACCATGGAAGGATCGTCCCAGGCGCGGTTCAACCTGGAGATCGGCGGAGTCGCCTACGAGCTAGGCGAGGCCGAGTTCAACGGAGTCCTGTTCGAGGTCGTGACAACGCTGGTCTTCGAGAAGCTGGTGGACCGTGCCACGTACGTACTGGAGGCAGGCGAAGGCGAGCTGACCGGCTCGGGCGGTTCGCACTTCGATCCTCTCTGTGTGAGTCTCTACCGGCACCTCAAGGAGGAGCGCTACCACGGCCGTTCCTACAGCGAGTTTGGCGGCGAGGCCCAGTCTTTCCGGCTGCGTGGCATAGCTGACGGACTTGTCTCCGTCGCCTTCTTTCTCAAGGCGGGCAGCACCGTGCCTCACTTCATCGTGGGCCGGCCGGATGTGGATGTGCTGATCGCGCTGGATAGGGGCGCGCGGACCCGCCTGATGCTTGACGATCCGCAACTGCTGGCGAAGGTTACGAGACTGGTTCCCCGATAGCGTCGGGTTTGGCCGCGCCGATAGCTCCCCGTTCCCATTGTTCGAGCCAGCGTTGTATCGCGCGGCGCGATAGCCGGTAGCCGGCCTTCCATAATTCGCTACCGTGCGTGAAGTCGAGACTGGCGACGTCGAAACCGATATCCGGCTCGACGATCAACACATCGTCGCACTCGGCGTAGCGCCGGGCATCTGAGCGCCACTTGCAATCCACCGCGATGCCGAACGCCTGGCCCAGCATGCTCGACAGGCTGATGTCGCGGGGCTGGCACGCCGCGCAGGTGCGACAGAGGATTCCGAGCACCCGATCCATACCGCGCTCGAACGCCGTCTCCACCGGGACGTTATCGCTCAGGGCGCCGTCGATCAGCAGGCGGCCGTGCGGCCCCTCAACCGGCGGCAGCAGGCCCGGCACAGCGCTACTCGCCAGAATGGCCTCGATCAGATCGCCCCGCTCCCACAGGTACGGTTCGCCTGTGGCGAGGTCGGTTGTGACGATGACAAGGGGAATGGCCAGCTCCTCGAACGTGTGAACCGGGAGCAGGTCGGTGAGAAAGCGGCGCAAGCGCCGGAAACCGAATACGCTGGATGCGCGCGACCGCTTGGTGAGCAGCTCCCAGTTGAACCCGAAAATATCGCGCCGCTTCATCCGGGCCCACTCTGTCACCATGTAGCGTGTGGGTACGCCCGCGGCGAAGAAAGCGCCGTTGATGGCTCCTACCGAGGCCGCAACCACAAGTTGGGTGTCAATATTCAGCTTCTCGACGGCCCTCAGAAAACCGGCCTGAACGGCGCCCTTGCTGCCACCGCCGCCCAGGATAAGGGCGGTCTTGATCTGTTCGACCATATAGCTCCTCCGCCTTAAGAACGCCGGGGAAGGCCGTACGGTTCTCGAATAAGAACGCCGTCGCCCGATTCGAGAGCGACGGCGTTTAGGGAAACTGTCTGGGGTCTATGCTATGGTCGTGCGGCCACCACGGTCAGCCAATTGCGCGGCCAGGCCTTAATATCCAGTTCCGCGAACGTCTCCTTCAGCGACTCGACCAGCACATCGCTCGCCGTCTTGAGCGGCACGCCAGGGAGCGCGCCCGCGATGAAATCGGAGAATCGGCTGAGGTCGATCCAGCCCTGTTGGGTTACCTTGCCCGGATAGATCTCGTGTGACTTGATTCTGAAACCTTCGGCCTCCAGCAACTCGACGTAATCATCTGATGTGAGCTGCTTGCGCGACTCGACCTTCGAGTGCTGCGGCTTCAGATTGTACTCCCTCTTCAGCTTACGAAGCGACTTCATCATCCAGCGCCGGTAGTACTTCGCAGTCTCCGGTGGCAGCGCGCCATCAAAGAACCCGGTGTTGAACGCGAAGACGCCGCCCGGCCTCAACGTTTTGTAGACCTCAGCCATCAGACCGGGCTTGTCCTCGATGTAGTGGATGCCGTTGCAGAAGACGACCGCGTCGGCCGCCTTCTTGATGCTCTGCGACATCTCCTCGGCGCGCGCCTGCACGAAATCGACCACGGCATCGCGCACCCCGGCCACTTTCTCCGCCGCCTCGCGCAGCGCGGTGGCCGACATGTCGACGCCGATCACCATGGCGTCGCAGGCTCCGCGGATCTTCTCGAGAATGAGCGCGGTGATAGCGCCACTTCCACAGGCTACATCTACGACCGTCCAGCCGCGTCTGAGACCGGCTCGGTCGACCAGCGCCTGATTGATTTCCTTATAAAAGGCGTGCTCGCTGAACGCCTTGAACGTGTACTCGTCGGGCTTCATGAGAAACTGCTCCCGGGTTGGATCTTGAACCAGCATACAGACATTAATCTAGCCCGATGGACGCTATCCCGCGAGTGGTTGCGTCGCCCGTCAGGCCAGGGTACTCTACCCGGAGCACTCCAGCCGCTATCCCCCTGATAATTAGGCACTTACCGCGGTCGCGCCAGGCCGGGGATCGCATCCCGTGCTGGGCAGGCGCCGGCATCCCGGAGGCGGAAATGGATCTCGCAACTGCTCTGCTCGCCGTCATGTTGTTGATCATCCTCGGACTCGCCTGGCGGCTGGTCAGGATGGAGAAGGAGGTCGGGCGCCTGGCCCAAGCTCCTCCAGCCTCCCTGCAGCTATTGCAGAAGGAGGTCCAGGCCATGCGCTCGGGCGTCGACGAGCGTCTACGTGAGAACTTGCAGCATGCTCAGGAGCTCAGCCAGCAGCTCGGCGAGCTCAGGAAGGCCACCGAGCAGGTAGGACAACTCGGGGCAGGCCTCGACGAGCTGCAGAAGATCCTCCAGCCGCCGCAGTTACGGGGCGCCTTCGGGGAGCGCCTGCTCGAGGAGATGCTCTCCGATATACTTCCCCGAGACACGTTCCGTCTGCAGTACACGTATCCCAGCACGGGCGTGCGCGTGGATGTTGCCGTGCTTCTGGGAGAAGGACGGCTCTTGCCTATCGATTCCAAGTTCCCGCTCGAGAACTTCCGCCGCTACCTCGATCTGCGTCAGTCGGGCAGCGCCGAGTCGGAAGCGGCGCACCGTGCCTTTGCCCGCGACGTGAAACGTCACGTTGACGATGTCGCGTCGAAATATCTCTCCCCCGAGGACGGGGCGGGCGATGTCGCGTTCATGTATATCCCCTCGGAGTCGGTGTTCCACGAAGTCGCCATCAGCGGCCTGGATGCGGACGGTGTGCCGTTGGTCGAGTACGCGCTGCGAAAACGCGTGGTCACCGTATCGCCCAACACGCTGCACGCCTATCTGTCGGTGGTGCGGATGGGCTTGCGTGGTTTCCGGCTCCAGAAGAGCGCCCGTGACATCCTCCAGCACCTCAGCCACCTGCAGTCGGACGTGGAAGAGATGCGCGCCGAACTGGGGACCGCCATCAGGCAAGCCCGTCACTCCCTGGCCAATCTGGCGGAGGCGGAGGACGCGCTGAGTCGCGTGGAACGGCGATTGGAGAAGATCGGCGGGGCGACCGAGCCCCAGCCCCCGCCAGCCCGCTAGGAAGCTAGGCGGCCTTGAACTTCTGAGATGAAGGCATCCAGGTTCTCGGGGCTGACCAGCAGGCGCTGCGCGCGAACGTAGTAGATGTGCGGGATCACCGGCATGGGCAGCGGCCGCCAGAGTGAAAGCTCGGCCACCGGTCCGGTCTTCGTCACGACCGCCACCATGTCCGTCAAGTTCGTGCGAATGCCCAGTCCCCCTAGGATGCTCCACCGCGTTTCCCTGACCCGCGAGATGTCGGACAGCGCGATCTTCTCGTCGAAGAAAACACCCAGCTTGATCCGCACGCTATCAGCACCGACCTCGACATACGCGTCGCCCAGGTTGCGACCGAGCCACATGAGGCCGCCGCCCACCGCCAGCGGAAGGGCCAGGATGCCGGGGGCGCGCTTCGCCACAGCCTTGGCCAGCCCGATCGCCCCGGCGGCCAATCCGCTGCCGGTCGTGAGCGCTGCCAGCATGTCGGTCCCGGCTAGAGGATAGCGCATTATCTTCCCTCTCCTTGCACGAGAGCAGGTAGGGGCTCTCCCCATAATAATACACGTAAGGCGCGAATCTTCATCTCCAGGGGACGAACCCAGAGACAAGGTGCGCCCCGTCTTCCAGAAGGGCGCGGGCTTCGCCGATGAGGGTTCCGTGGAGGCTCTCCCTGCGCACAGGATGTGTCAGGGGCTTATGGAGGTGAGACGCGCGAAGCCTGGGTTGGCGGGGATGAAAAGCCGCTGTCCCACTTTGAGCCGCCGGGGGTGAACGCCCTGGTTAGCCGAACGGATCGCCGCGATGTCCGAGCCGTAGACCTTGGCAAGGCGGCTGAGAGTATCACCACGTCGTACGGTGTGCTGGATCGAGCGGAGTCTCGCTTCGGCCGGGATCTTCGCGTAGTTGCTAGCGAAGGTCGTCCCGGTTCGGGGTGGCAGGCGGACGAAGTAGCTCTCTCCCGGAGGCGTGACGCCACGGATCAGCTGGGGATTGAGTGCGTTGACCTCGGCGACGTTGACACCCGCGGCCTCCGCAATCACGTCCAGGCTGGTGGCATCCGGCACCCGACCGATATCGTAACCCAAGTATGGAGCGGTGGCGACGGCGAACCCATACTTCTCCGGCTGCTTCGCGATTAGGGCGGCGGCGATGAACTTGGGGACGTAGTCCCTCGTCTCGGGCCGGAAGTATCCGCGACGGGCGAGCACCCAGAAATCCCGACTGCCCGAGTGGCGGATGGATCGCAGCACCCGGCCCCGCCCGCCGTTGTAAGCGGCTGCCGCCAGGTACCAGGAGCCGAACTCCTCGTACAGGTCTCTCAGATGAGCGGCGGCCGCCCGCGTGGCTAGGATCGGATCGCGCCGCTCGTCGATCCAGTAGGAGACACGCAGGCCGTAGCGGCGACCGGTGCTGGTAAGGAACTGCCAGAGGCCCACGGCATGCGCCGAGCTGTACGCGTTGGGGTCGTACCCGCTCTCTATCAGCGAAAGATAGACGAGGTCCTCCGGCAGGCCGTGCTCGCGGAGTATGGCCCGTAGTGTCGGCTCGTAGCGACCTGCCCGGGCGAGGTGGATCTGGAAGTTCCTTCGCCCGCGGGTCTGGTAGTAAGCCAACCAACGGTCGACGGCCTTGTTGAAGGTAATGGGGATATCCCAACTCGGTCTGCCAGCAGCGAACTCGGAGGTCACGCGAGCGGTCGCGCCGGATGTGGGGCCCGAACCCGAATCGGTCGGGCCGCTCAGCGTGGCGAGCGTCAAGGCTGCCAAACACCGGACAACGATCATCGATTTTCTCCAGAGCTACGGCGATCGAGTAGCGGATCTTGGGTCTGTGCCCCGGACCGTTACCCGCGCGGGCACCAGCGAGTGGGGCAAGCCACGTACCGGATGCGGATGACGGCCGTAATCTGTTCTGGTAAATAGACTTGTATTGCTGGCTCAAGGCATGGAAACGGCGTACGAACAGGGCCGTTTTCGGTCAAATCGACTTGGCCGGGCGTTCTGACCTGCTGGCTGCGTCGGTGCCGCCGTCGGCAGCGCGACCGCAACCTGAGCAGCCTCCGCGCTTGAAGCGGCATGGCCGGGCGACCACGCCAGCAGTGCGAGCCGGCCCCGCCTTAACGGGGTCGCCAGGACGTTGTTGAGGTTTTCGAGCTCGCGGAGGCGACACGCATCGATGCCGCTGAGCACGGCCCAATCATTGCGTCGCGGGTTTGAGAACGTGCTCGATTTGCCATTCGATTGGCGAGGCTTGGGCAAGCGCAGCAAGCTCACTTGTCAGATCACGTCGTCCGACGATAAGCTACTAGCGTGATCGCCAGGATTGTCGACGAGCTTCGCTACTCTATCAGGTCGCTCCGCGGTGATGTCCGCTTCAGCGTCCCCGCGCTGATTTCTCTAGCCGTTGGAATCGCACTCACCGTATCGATGCTGGGCCTGCTGCGCGTTGGCGCGCTGCGGCCGCTGACTTTGGCGTCCGAGCTTAGCCCCGACTACGTCCGAGACGCGGACTGGAACAGTTGGACGGGACCGATGTGGTCGGCGGCCCAGGTGCAGGCGGGCGCCTTCAACAGCATCCTCATCGTCGTGGCCGCCGTCGCGGGGCTGGGTTTCGTGATCTCGTTCTTCAACGTCGTGATCCTCGTGCTGATTCGCGCTTCGACGCGAGAAAGCGAAATGGCGCTTCGGGCTGCCGTGGGCGCGTCGCAGCGCCGCCTGCTGGGCCACCTGCTGGGCGAAGGTCTTCTGTTGGCTGTGCTCGGCGCTTTCGTGGGACTCATAGTCGGTGCCCTGGGAGCGAACCTGCTGCGCGCCACCTGGCCCCACGTGGTCGAGGCGTCGGGCTTCTTCCGTGTCGACCCGCGAGCTCTCTTCGTGGGCTTGGGTCTCCCCGTGGCTGCGGCCGTGCTGTTCCCACTTTTCGCGGTTGCCGGTGTGTTGCGTCGCTCGGACCTGAGCGATGCGCTCACGGCGGGTGCCGATGGCACGGGGCGACGCGGCGAGCTGATTATGCACGACGTGTTCTCGGTGTTCCAGCTGGCTGCTTCGGTGGCGTTTCTCATCGGCGCGGGGCTGCTGATCCGAACCGGCCTGCCGATTCTCGAGACGTCATCTCACGGTTTCGATCCCACGAACACCTTGACCCTCGAGGTCGATCTACCCGAGGCGGGCTATGCGAGCGTAACCCAGCGCGCGGAAGTCTTCAGAGGCGTATTGAGTCGCGTGGGCGCCGTGCCCGGCGTGCAGGCCGAGAGCCTGTCGACGCCCGGGACCTGGCTGGCGCTCGGCTCGGTAGGCTTCGTCGAGGCGCGCTGCGGCAATTGCTATTTCGGCGGCTTGTACGTGCCGTTGATGCCGGGCTTCGTGCGCTACAACGGGGTCA
>JAZGAL010000194.1:0-3869 GCA_036475815.1 Gemmatimonadota bacterium | reverse complement strand
CGTGTCCCGCGTCCAGCTTCCAGTCATGATCCTGACATGCAGAAAAAGCGAAGCCCCCACCGCACGTATGTACAGTAGGGGCGACACTTTCCACCAGTGGGCCTGGGTAGACTCGAACTACCGACCTCACGCTTATCAGATATGGGACTAGCGCTCGTGGGCGCTCGTCAGCGCTGGAAACAGGGGGATTTGGCCGATTCTGCGCTCGTGGGCGCTCGCCAGCGCTGGTGGGCGATGATACAGGTTGTGATACAGCTTTCTCGGCACCGAGCAATTCACGCGCCGGCATCGCGCGGATGAGGTCGGCTTTATGGCCCTCTCAAGCCTGAACGTGCGCGATAACGTGCACACTACTGGGCCGTATCGGTCTAACGAACGGATGAATGACGGGCCAACCGACTGCTCCAATAGCAGGATTGGCCAAGGGTCGGCAACGCCGCTCCCCCGCCGAGCCCTAAACCCCGGCAGCCTCCAGCGCCGCCAGCACCCTCTCCGGCCGGAGCGGAATCCGCCGAATCCTCACTCCGGTCGCGTCGTAGATCGCGTTCGCGACCGCTGCTGCGACGGGACGGTGGGACGGTTCACCCGCTCCGTAGGGAGGCAGATCGGGTCGGTCGGGCTCGGGATCGCCGTTTACGATGACGATGTCGATCTGCTCGGGCGCGTCCACATGTCTGAGCGTCGGATGGGTGCGCCAGTCCACACTGGTCACCATCTCCGTGTCGAACTGGACCTCCTCGTGGAGCGCGCGGCTGAGCCCGTGTAGCAGGTTGCCCTGGATGGTGCTCCTCAGCCCGTCGGGGTTGATCACCAAGCCGCAGTCGTGGGCGCAGACCATACGTTTGACCCAGACCCGCCCGGTCTCGCGATCCACTTCTACTTCAGCGATCTCCGCAATCGCGGTCCGCGCGCGGTACGCGTAGGCGAAACCGCGACCGGTGAGAATGCGGTCGGCGCCTACTGGCTTCGCTGACGGCCGGGCATCCCAGCCATACGCTTCGGCCGCCGCCTCGACCACTGCGATGGATCGGGCCCGCATGAAGACTCCGTTGTCCTCGCTGCTGCGGCGAAGGAGGCTGAGCCGGAAATCGACCGGATCGACGTTCGCAGCCACAGCCATCTCGTCGATGAAGGATTCGCTGGCGAACGTGACCTGCGGACCTCCGGGATCCCTCAGGTTGCCAGTTCGAAGCGGCGTCTCGAAGGCCCGGGGGAAGCGCACCACTGATGTCTGCTGGCGCCGGTTCGGGATGACGTACATCTCCGCGGGTGCGGACGCGCCGCCGGCGGAGGGCCGGGAGGGCCTGATCCCCATGAGCTGGGCGATCAGCACTGTATCGGGCTGGTTGTACCCGACGTGGGCGTAGTCGGCGACCCGGGCCCGGTAATCCAAGGCGATCAGGTTGCCGTCGGCGTCCAACCCGCCGCGCAGGTTGAACGCGAACGCGGGGCCCTTGGTATCCCAAGCCGTCTCCTCGTGCCTCATCCACTGGACCCGAACGGGACGGCCGATCTCCTTGGCCAGGAACGCCGCCTCGAAGCCCGCGTCGTCGGCGGCCGTGCGCCCGTACAGTTGGGGACCGTCCATCCAGATGACCCGCACCAGCTCCGGTGGCATGTCGAGGAACTCGGCGACACCGGTCCTGAGGCTGTACGGCTTCATGTCGTTGGTGTAGATCGTCATCTGGCCGTCCGACGGATCTGCCAACCCGTGGGCGGGACCAATCGCCGTATGTCCCTGGAACGGGACGTCGTACTCGGCTTCGACCACCGTCGCGGCCGCCGCCAGCGCTGCATCGGGGTCCCCTTCCTCGCGCGGAGCGTTGCGCCCTCCCCTGCCTCCTGTGCGAGCCATCGGCTCCGTCCTACGCAGGTAGCTGTACAGGTCTTCGGAGGACGGGAAGGGGGCGGTCGCGGGCTTCTCCCACTCGACCTCGAGCCGAACAGCCGCGTCGATCGCCTGCTCTTCACGTTCGCAGATGACCGCGATGTAGTTGCCCCTGTTCACGACTCTGATGAATCCCGGCAGGTCACGGACCGACGATTCATCGATCTGGATCAGCGTCGCGCCCGCTACCGGGGGCCTGACATTGCGCGCATGGACCATGCCTGGAAGCCTGACGTCCACGGCCCACTCAAGCGATCCGTCCACCTTGGCCGGGATGTCGTATCGAGGCAGCGACTGGCCGACGATCTTCAGGTCCTGCACCGGCTTGACGTTGGCCACTCCCGTGGTCGCGTTGACGTTGTTCCCCGTCAACACGACGTCGAAGCGCCTGCCACCCACCAGCTCTCCGTACGTGACCGTGCGAGACGGATCCCGCGCGATCGAGATCACACCGTCGCTGACGGTGAGCTCGTCCATGGGCACGCCGAGCTGCCCCGACGCCATCTCAACTAGGACCCGGCGGGCCTCTGCGGCGACACGGCGCGCGGCCCAGCCGTCGCGCTCGATGGCGTCCGATCCGCCCGAGCCGCCCTGATCGACGGTCATGTCGGTTCGGCCCATGACGAGCGTGCTCTGCTCGAAGGCGATGTCCAGCTCGTCGCACATCATCTGGCGGAACGCGGTTCCGGTGCCCTGGCCCCCGTCGGTCTTCCCGACGTAGAAGGTCGCCGTCGAGTCCTCGTGGACGACCAGCCACGAATCGAGGAGACGGAAGTCGGGTTCGGGATACGGAGCCGCGGTCGGAGCCGCCGCTGCCAGCAATGCGTCGCCAGGGCCGGACCCGAGGATGTTGCCCACCCCCGCGCCGCTGAAGCTCAGGACGAAGAGCCCCGAGCTCTTGAGAAAGTCCCGTCGCGAGGTGGTCCCATTGCACGTGTCCAGGGCGTCCATGATTTCCTTCGGAATCTCCGCGAGGTGGCTCATCGGATCACCTCGCCACCTGTGGCACCCGAGCCCGACGGGTCGGCCGCCATCGCGTCTGCGGCATGCCTGACGGCCTCCTGGATCCGGTAGTACGTCATGCAGCGACAGAGCACCTGATTCATTCCCTGCCGGATTTCCTCGTCCGTCGGGTTCGGATTCTGATCCAACAGCGCCTTGGCCGTCATGATCTGCCCATTCTGGCAGTAGCCGCACTGCGGTACCTGCACGTCAATCCAAGCCTGCTGAACAGGGTCGAGCTCACCGTCCGCCGACAGTCCTTCGAGCGTGGTGATCTCGCCGTCAACCCCGGAGACACGCAGGGTACACGAGCGCCTCGCCGCTCCGTCCACGAGCACTGTGCACGCTCCACACTGCCCCAGTCCACATCCGAAGCGTGGACCTCTGAGCCCGAGGTCGTTGCGGAGGACGTAGAGCAACCGAGTCGAGGGATCGACGTCGAGCGTATGCGTTTCGCCGTTAACCTCGAGCGTGACGTCGCTCATGCTCTTCTCCTATGCGGACGGGAGATCCTGAGGCCCCTAGGGGCGAAAGGGTAAAGTAGGTCGGGGCCCGAGGGGGGGGCAACCAGCCGCCTGGCAACGGGACCGCACTTCGCCTACCGTCGCAAGAAGAGCCCGAGCCGATTATGGCGGATCCATCGAGGTGTACAGCTTCCCGCGGAGCCATGCACCAACGCCCTCTCAAGGTGGCACCATCACGTGGCATCGGTGCGACTCCGGTCTTCCCATCTTCGCGGAGACCTGGTGCGCCAACGCCACGCCACACCTTTCAAACCTGGCTCAGAAGGGCGAAGCAGCGCTTCCTAGAGTCGATGCCAGAGCCTGAACGTAGCCAAGTTCGGATCCGGCTTGCGGGTGTGGGCTATCACGCGGAAAAGCGCGAGTGAGAGATCCGTCCTTCCGGCGACTGCCGCGTAAAGTCCAGGAGGAGCTTGCTGGCACTCGATTCGAGACCCTGAGCAGTATCTACGATAAGG